>JBFWYV010000008.1:0-36152 GCA_050186055.1 Hyphomicrobiaceae bacterium
CTTCGGGCGACGATTGAAGACGCTTAAGGGTCTCACACCGTACGAAGCCATCTGCAAACAATGGACTTCAGAGCCAGAACGGTTCAGACTCAATCCAATCCATCAAATGCCGGGACTGAACACCTAGTGGGATGAACTCACCGACGCGGATCGTGGCTGGGCAGAGATTCCAGACATCGGCCGCAGCACAAGATCGGCTCAAGGATCGCGCTTCCGATCATTCGCGCGACACCGATCGCAGCGCCCGACTGCCCCCGTTAGTCACCGGCACCACCGCGTCGTCACTTGTTCGCGGTCCGCGACGCTTTTCAGCGAGGTCGGCGCAAAGTCGCAATCGCCATAGAGCAAGCCGCACTGCCACAGCCTCGCCTCCCGCGGGTTCCTCCCCTGCAGGCTTCCGGACGCCGGCCCCGTTGCCGAGTGTCGCGTCCGTCAAGGGCCGGCATCCGTAACCCTCAACATCTGCGGACGTAGAGGCGTTGCAAGCTCGGGCGGATGTCAGCCCGTTGAGCTTATGCGTGCGCCTACGCGGTTCGAGACATGCTATCCTGTCAAAATCGACTTCAGCGCGTCCTGCTCCTCAGCAATAAAGTCGAAGAGCGACGATATCCGGTGCGTATGCCGTAAATCGGAATGGGTCAGTATTCGCCAGCTTCGCGAGAGCTCGGGAATTGGACCGAGGACGCGAACGAGATCGGGCTGCTCGTCAGCGATCGCTGTCGGCAGCGGACCCACACCAAGACCTGATCTGACCGACTGGACGAGCCCAAGGATACTGTTGCTGCGGGCCACGATGGCGGTCACAGGCGCGACCTTGCTCAGCCAAACAACGGCGCGATGATTGCACATTGCCTCATCGAGACCAACCAGTCGATGCCCTGACAGGTCTTCGATCCGCTCTGGTTTCCCATGGCGCTCGACATAGGTCCGGCTCGCATACACGGCCCAAATCGAATCTGCGATCTTACGGCCGACGAGATCGTCGTCGGTGTCGCCGGACCGGAGCGCTACGTCGGCCTCCCCCTTGAGCAAATCGAGGTAACGGTCACTCGTCACGAATTCGACGCGCAGCCCGGGGTAATGCGCATGGAAACGATCGATGAGCGGTGACAGCCGGTGCACGATGGGTTCAGGACAGGTGAGCCGGATCACACCGCTCCGGTCACGTGCCGCGTCGCCAACGCGACCTTCAAGGGCATGGATCGCCGCCTCCACGCGCTCGGCGTAGGCGACGAGCGTCTGGCCGAATTCCGTAAGCCGATACCCGGTCGGATGCCGTGCCACGAGCTCGCGTCCGAGCCGTGCCTCCAGCTCCATGAGCCGTCGATGGACCGTGGACTGGTTGACGCCGAGTGCTTTGGCAGCCGCGATCGTGCTGCCGTGGCGGGCGACGGCAAGGAAATGCTTGAGGTCGTTCCAATCGAACATGAGCCATTATGCAGATTAGCTGTCCCGTTTTGCAAACTTGCTGCTCCCGAAGACGTGTGTTCGCACGTAACCCTGGCGGTCACAGGCAACCCCAACAAGCGGAGCACGATGATGACGACCCCTGTACCCCTCAACACCACGGCCTCCAAAGCTGTCATTCGTGAGCAGTGGGACAAGAGCGCGAAGGGATGGAACGATAGTACAGAGCTGATCAGGAGCTGGCTGCGAGCGCCTACCGATGCCATGCTCGCGATGGCGGATATCCGCGAGGGCATGCGTGTGCTCGACGTTGCGGCAGGCGCGGGGGATCAGACACTCGACATCGCGGCACAGGTCGGGGCGAGCGGCTCGGTGCTGGCAACCGACCTTTCATCAGCCATCTTGGAGTGTGCAGAGGCTAATGCGGCCAACGCAGGCTATCGCAATGTTCAAACACGCATCGCAGATGGTGAAGACCTGGGCGTCGAGGATGCCACCTTCGATGCCGTGATCTGCCGTCTGGGGCTGATGCTATTCCCCGATCCGGGCAAGGGTCTCAGTGAGATGTACCGCGCGCTTCGGCCGGGCGGCAAGGCAGTCACGATGGTATTCTCGACACCGGAAAGCAATCCATGCGTCGGCATCCTGGTTTCGACCGCGATGAAGCACGCCAGATTGCCGCCGCGTAATCCCTATCAACCCGGTAGTCTGCTCAGTCTCGGCAAGCCCGGCTTGATCGACGAGCTATACCGTGCTGCCGGCTTCTCCGCAGTCTCGACGACCCGGGTCGCCGCGCCGATGCGATTGCCTTCGGTCGAGCACTATTTGCAGTTCATCCGCACATCCGCCAGCCCGATTCTGCAAATCATTGCCGGGTTGGACGACGCCAAGAGGAATGCCGTTTGGGCCGAGATCGGGGAGCGGCTCGGGGTGTTTAGCACACCTGATGGCTGGAAGGGACCGAACGAACTGCTTTTGACGGTTGGTCAGCGATAGTCATCTGGAGCCTGCGCAACTGACCGCGACGACCGGTTTTGGGTCGAAGCGTCGGCGAGTAACCACGTCACGGAAGAAATGATCCGAATCCGGTCGTCACGCCGGTCAGATAGCCCGACGTCGGCGCATGGTCGTTTGTCTCTCTAACAAGGAGACTGACCATGGAACAGGAGCATACATCTTCAATCGTGAAGCCAGTTCGCGTGCCGTGGAACAAGGGGAAGCTTGTCGGCGCCAAGCTGCCGCTGCGGCCGAGCCATGTCTGGTCGATCAGAACGAAGCTCCAGATCGAGGGTAAGAAGAGGGACCTGGCCCTGTTCAACCTCGCTATCGACAGCAAGCTGCGCGGCTGTGACGTCGTCGCCGTCTGCGTTGATGACGTAGCGCCTAGCGGATACAGCATGGATCGCGCGACGATCCGGCAGAAGAAGACAGGCCGGCCAGTGCGGTTCGAGTTGACCGACCAAGCCCGGCAAGCGATTGACGAGTACCTGCGTCTGACGGGGCGTAAGCCGGGTCAGTTCTTGTTCGCTGGTCGCGGTGATCGCGGCGGACTGACAACGCGCCAATACGCTCGGCTCGTCCAAGAGTGGGTAGCGAGCATCGGTCTCGATCCCGCGAAGTTCGGCACGCACTCGCTGCGGCGCACGAAGGCGGTGCTGATCTACAGGCGGACAGGCAACCTCAGAGCTGTACAGCTACTGCTCGGACATTCGAAGATCGAGAGCACGGTGCGCTATCTCGGCATCGAGGTCGACGATGCCATCGAGATAGCTGAGAAGATCGACATCTGAACCGCTCGGGCGGAGCGCGGCGGCTCCGCCATCATCGATGACGCGATGCCCCACATTGCGGACACGCCGATCGGCGCCGGCAGTGCGATGAACCTCGGCCCATCGAATGTCTGTTCTTGGGATTGTGCCGCACACCAACCATAGTCGACGCGTTCGTTCTCTGGCCCATCAGGTCGATGTCGTCGGCACTATGAATGTCAGCTCATCCCATAAAGCAGGCGCACCCCTACCCACACTTATCCTCGCCCCCTGCCTCCTCCCGTATCCTTGCCGTCCCGCCTCACAAGGGCACGGGCGCGAGCTGGGCGTTTGTGGAGGTCGGGGCCACGGCTGGAATCCGTCAACCCATCAGCTGGGACGCAGCGCGGCGTGGGCTTCGCTTCTCGCGGGCAGGCTCGCGGGAGCGATGAGCCCAACGGCCGGAAGTGGATGACCCGGCCGGCGCCGAAGCGACTGGACGTGGCAGCGGGGCGGCGCAGCCGCATCCCCTATCAAAATGGTACGGCACGCGCCGTCCCGCTCCCTGTGCTCCCGAACGGTGGCGGCCACGGTCGCCGCCGCCACAGGTGCTTTGTCCGCGGCCGGAGCACGCATCGCGCCTTCATCCGCCCATGACACAGTTTCGACGCGGCCGGTTCGGACGCACGGGATCACGATCCCGCGAGAAGCAGTTGTGTGGATGGCCTCGAGGGAAAGAGCGGGTTAACATCGACCAAAGTCAGGCGGTGTCCCGGGCCGCGAGCGAGCGGACCGAGGCAGTGGCTTCGTCGTGCAGCGGACACGGAGATCATGATGCAGTTATTCCGCAACCTGCTGCGTGGCGTCCTGCTGCTTTTGGCTGGCCTGGTTGTGCAATTCGTGCCGGCGTTCGCTCAGAGCTGTGTCGGGGTCGCACAGGCGCCGCCGTCGCCGGCCGTGCTGAAGGCAGGGTTCAAGGTCGCCCAGCTCTCCCGGGACGAAGTCCGGCTGACATTCGTCGGTCACTCGACCTTTCTGATCGAGAGCCCGAAGGGCGTCCGCATCGTCACCGACTACAACGACTATGTGCGGCCCGACGTCGTTCCCGACGTTGCCACCATGAACATCGCGCATGATACGCACTACTCGATGTCGCCGGATCCGCGCATCAAGCATGTCGTGCGCGGCTGGAACCCGGAGGGCGGGCCGGCGGTCCACGACCTTCAGGTCGAGGATGTCCACATCCGCAACATTCCGACCAATACGCGCGACTGGGGCGGCGGCACGCGGGAGTTCGGCAACTCCATCTTCGTTTTCGAGATCAACGGCTTGTGTATCGCCCATCTCGGGCATCTGCATCACACCCTGACCGTGCAGCAACTGGGCCAGATCGGCCAGATGGACGTGCTGCTGGTGCCGGTGGACGGCGGCTACACGCTGGATCTCGATGGCATGCTGGAGGTGCTGCAGGCGCTCAAGGCGCCGATCATGATCCCGATGCACATGTTCTCCGCTTACGGACTGGAGCGCTTTCTCGCCAAGGTGCGGACGGCGTTCGATGTCGTCGAGAACCCGGTGCCGACCGTGGTCGTGTCGCGCAAGAACATGCCGGCCAAGCCTCGCGTCCTGGTTTTGCCGGGCCGGTGACCAAGGATTAACCAAAATGGAATTTCAGCGGCGTCTTGCTTTGTGGCGATAACGTGACCTTAGCGCCGGGCTGGCAGCTTGCACGACCAGGAAAAGGGACCATCAACTTTGGTATCGTGCGTTGCGTCTCAAAGCCTCTTTCGGTGCGCTGGGCGCCCTGGCGATCGTGTCGGTTTCGGATGCCGGGTTCAATCACATGTTCGGGCTCGGTCCGGAGGCCGGGACTTCGCGCGCGCCGGCCTGCACCTCCAACGTCGAGCTGATCGAGACCGTGCGCTACTACGATTTCTTCGGGTCCCAGCGTGCGGAAGCGGATCGGTCGCTGCGCCGCCGGCTGCTGGTGAGCCACGACTTCGCAGGCCGGGTCAAGCGGTTCGCGGGCCAGGCCGACTGGAATATCGAATGGCGCACGTGCCTGGAGCCGTTCGGCGCGGGATGCCGGGTCAGCGGTCTCGTTGCGACCGTCAGGGTTGGCTACACGCTGCCGCGGTGGGCGGACCGCGCGTCGGCATCGGACCAGATCGGCAGCCGCTGGGACAGCTACGCAACCAATCTTCTCGCCCACGAGCGGGGGCATGGACGCATCGCGCTGGAGACGGCCCACCTGATACAGGAGGGCGTTGTCGGGCTGCAGGATGCGCAGAACTGCGACGCCGTCAGCACCGAGGCGACCAACGTCGTGAACGAGGCGATGCGCCGGGGCGAGGTAATGCAGAACGAGTACGACCGGGTGACCGGTCACGGCCGCCGCCAGGGCGCGGTGTTTCCGTTCTGAGCCTGCCGCAACGATCGTTCGCCGATCGGCGTTGTCCATCGCAACTCCCGGCTTGCCGAACTCTGTGCGTTGCAGCAATAAGGGCCGGCAAACGAGCGGTCAGGACACGATATGAGACGTCAACGCAAAGCCAAGATCGTCGCCACGCTGGGCCCCGCCAGCTCGTCTCCTGAGATGATCCGCAAGTTGTTCATGGCAGGCGCCGATACCTTCAGGCTGAACTTCAGCCACGGCTCGCACGACGATCATCTGGCGCGGATCAAGGCCATTCGGGCGCTTGAAGTCGAAGTCGGCCGGCCGATCTGCATCCTGCAGGACCTGCAAGGTCCGAAGATACGGATCGGCACGCTCAAGGCGGGGCCGGTCGTCCTGGAGAATGGCGCCACCGTGCGTTTTGTGCTTGGGCCCGGGCCGGGCGATGCCGAATGCCTGCAGATCCCGCACCCGGAGGTTGTGGCCAACATCCTGCCGGGGCAGACCCTGATGATCGACGACGGCAAGCTGAGGCTGCAGTGCGTGAGCTGCGGCGACGCCAGCTTCGAGGCCAGGGTCATCACCGGCGGCGTGTTGAGCGAGCGCAAGGGCATCAACCTTCCCGATACCGAGCTGCCGCTGTCGCCGCTGACCGACAAGGATCGCCGCGACCTGGAGTTCGGGCTCGCCAATGGCGTCGACTGGGTCGCGCTGTCGTTCGTGCAGAAGGCGAGCGACGTGATCGAGGCCCAGTCCCTGATCGAGCGCCGGGCTTCGATCATGGCCAAGATCGAAAAGCCAGCCGCCTTGTCGCACATCGACGATATCGTCCGGCTGGTCGACGGCGTGATGGTGGCGCGCGGCGATCTTGGCGTCGAGATCCCGCCGGAGGATGTCCCGGGAAAACAGAAGGAGATCGTGCGCACCTGCAGGCTGGCGGGCAAGCCCGTGATCGTCGCCACGCAGATGCTCGAGTCGATGATCAAGTCGCCGTCTCCGACGCGAGCCGAGGCCTCCGACGTTGCCACCGCGATCTATGACAGCGCCGATGCCGTCATGCTGTCTGCCGAATCGGCAGCGGGCGACTTTCCCGTCGAGGCCGTATCGATGATGGACCGCATCATCGAGCACACCGAGGGGCACAAGTTCTATCGGTCCATCATCGAGGCGCTGCAGCCGATGCCGGACAACTCCACCGCGCACGCCACGGCCGAGGCGGCGGCCGACGTCGCCGATACGATCGGTGCTGCGGCCATCGTCGCCTTTACCGGTTCGGGCACGACCGCGCTGAGGATTGCCCGCAAACGGCCCACGGTGCCGATCCTGAGCCTGTCGACATCGGTCGGCGTCGCAAGGCGGCTGGCGTTGCTTTGGGGCTCGCATTCGGTGCACGCCGACGAGATCCATACCTATGACGAGATGGTCGAATCCGCCGGCAAGTACGCGCTCGAGGAAGGCTTCGCCAGGACCGGCGACCGCATCGTGGTGATCGCGGGCATACCGTTCGGCCGAATCGGCACCACCAACAACATTCGCGTTGTCAGACTGTGAGCGCGATTGGCGGGGTCGACGTCATTGCTGTCGTCGTTGCGGCATTCCTGCTCGCGGGGTTCGTGAAAGGGGTGTGCGGTCTCGGCCTGCCGTCGGTCTCGATCGGCGTGCTGTCGCTGTCGATCGGATTGAAACCGGCGCTGGCGCTGTTGCTCGTTCCGTCTTTCGTCACCAACGTCTGGCAGGCGATCTCGGGCGGTTCGCTTTGGTTCATCATCAAGCGGACGTGGCTTCTCCTGCTGACGATCTGCGTCGGCACCTGGGCCGGTGTCGGGCTGCTGGCGTATCTTGACGCCAGACTTCTTTCGATGGTGCTTGGCGCAACCTTGATGGCGTATGCCGCTCTTGGCCTCACGCGTTTCACCTTGCCGCATCCGGGCCGCCGCGAGACCTGGGTCTCGGCTGTGATCGGCGTCGCAAACGGCGTGTTGGCCGGCATGACCGGCTCTTACGTCGCCGCGGTGCCGTTCCTTCAGTCGCTGGGATGGAGCAAGGACCTGCTGGTGCAGGCGATGGGGATTGTGTTCACGGTATCGACCATTGCGCTGGCGGTGTGCATGGTGGACCGGCGGCTGGTGCCGGCGGAGCTGGCATTGGGATCGGTTGGTGCCGTGGTTCCGGCGCTGGCCGGGATGTACCTGGGGCAGATCGTCCGCGGCTGGCTGTCGGAGGCGCGGTTTCGGCAGGTCTTCTACTGGGCGCTGATGATCCTGGGTGCCTTCATCCTCATCAGAGCAGCCGGCGTTTGAGGTTTGGGGGCGCGTTTCATTTGCCCAGCATGAACGACCGGCTGGGATCGACAACATACCGGCCGCACAAGGCGGTCCTGCCCAGCAACATGCGGAATCCCATTTCGTCTCGCCGGGTCAGTGACAATTCGATCGGCCAGCTCTGACCGCCGATGCTGATGGTGGTTCGAATGAACAGCCGGGTCTCCGCTTGTCCGCCGGAATTGCGGACCGTGCGCTCGCCGACAAGGGGAGCAACGCAGGCGACGCTCACCTCGTTGTTGCGCTGATGCGGATGCAGCAGAAAGCTTACGAACGGCTGCCTGCGCCGTGTTATGATCTCGATGTTCCACGCGTGAATGGCCGAGGTGCGGGCGCCGGTGTCGATTTTCGCTTTGATGCGTGTCTCGTCGAACTTCGGAAACGTCACCCATTCACGCCAGCCGATGGCAGGTTTCAGCAGGCCGCGCGCCGGAATGATGACGGCCTCGGTGGGATCGATCCCGGATCTCAACCGGCGCGACTTGCTCATTTCGACCTATTCTCGAGACCATCTTGTCCCGGTCCATCAGGTATATATCCGCCGATTATGCTGGTTCCGGTGACCGAAGTGTTCGGACAACAGATAAACGGTGCAACTCGCAGTATAACGCTAAAGCGTCGGACCTTAAATGCGACCCACGCCTGGGTCGATCTCGACGTCGCGTTTAAGGTCCAAAGACGCTTTAGAGTCATAGCGTTATAAAGCAACTTTGGACTTGAAATTCACGCCCCGCCTAGCCTCGAACTGAGGTGAATTCCAAGTCCGTTGCTTTAGCTGAAGCCGCAGGTTCGCTGCCGAGAACTCAGCACCTGATAGGAGCCGTCGCGACGGATAGTGTCAAACCCCGCGCGATGTGCGGTCAATCCAAGGGCCTGCTTGCTTATGCATTTGATTGATCTCGAATTTTCTATTCATCTATGAAGTATTGCAGAGGAGGTCAACATCTGTTTCGACGGCCGCAGACAGCCGCCTCGGCGGCCTTGACGGGTGCGCTCGGGGCGGAGAATGGCTGATGGCGCGGTTTGTGATAGAATTGATCGCAGCCCCGACCGGTGCCCAATGCAACGCGAGAGTGGCAACCGATGTCCTCGATCCCTGATTTTTCCGTTCTCCCGCTCGATTCGACGGCCGGCCCTGGAATCGGCGGGCCGCGGTCGGATAACGGCGAAACCCCGTATCGAACGCCCGAGGGGATCGGGCTGAAGCCGTACTACACGGCGGCCGATCTCGCCGGTCTCGATTTCGTGGATGGATTGCCGGGCATGCCGCCTTACCTGCGCGGCCCCTATCCGACCATGTACGTTACCCAGCCGTGGACGATCCGTCAGTATGCGGGGTTCTCGACCGCCGAGGACTCGAACGCCTTTTACCGCCGCAACATCGCCGCCGGCCAGAAGGGTTTGTCGGTGGCGTTCGATCTTGCCACCCATCGCGGCTACGATTCCGATCATCCGCGCGTGACCGGCGATGTCGGCATGGCGGGGGTGGCGATCGATTCGATCCTCGATATGCAGACGCTGTTCGACGGCATCCCGCTCGATCAGATGTCGGTATCGATGACCATGAACGGCGCGGTGCTGCCGGTGCTGGCGCTGTTCATCGTGGCGGGCGAGGAGCAGGGCGTGCCGCCCGAGAAGCTGGCCGGCACGATCCAGAACGACATCCTCAAGGAATTCATGGTGCGCAACACCTACATCTACCCGCCTGCGGCTTCGATGCGCATCATTTCCGACATCTTCTCCTATGCCTCGCGCCGGATGCCGAAGTTCAACTCGATTTCGATCTCCGGCTATCACATGCAGGAAGCCGGCGCGACGGCGGACCTGGAACTCGCCTACACGCTGGCCGATGGCGTCGAGTACGTGCGGGCAGGCGTTGCCGCCGGCCTCGGTATCGACGCGTTCGCGCCGCGCCTTTCGTTCTTCTGGGCGATCGGCATGAACTTCCTGATGGAAATTGCGAAGATGCGTGCCGCCCGGCTGATCTGGGCCAGGCTGATCCGGGACGAGTTCCGGCCGAAGGATCCGCGCTCGCTTTCTCTGCGCACGCACTGCCAGACTTCGGGCTGGTCGCTTACCGCGCAGGACCCGTTCAACAACGTCACGCGGACCTGCATCGAAGCGCTGGCGGCAACGCATGGGCACACGCAGTCCCTGCATACCAATGCGCTGGACGAGGCGATTGCATTGCCTACGGATTTTTCGGCGCGGATCGCGCGCAATACCCAGCTTTTCATCCAGCAGGAAACCGGCACCTGCCGCATCGTCGATCCCTGGGGTGGAAGCTATGCCGTGGAGCGCCTGACGGCGGAGCTGGCAAAAAAGGCGCTGGCTCACATCGGAGAGGTCGATCGTCTCGGCGGAATGGCGGCGGCGATTGCGGCCGGCATTCCCAAGATGCGCATCGAGGAAGCCGCGGCCCGGACCCAGGCGCGGATCGATTCCGGCCGTCAGACCATCGTCGGCGTCAACAGGTACAAGGTCGCCGGCGAGGCGGAGATCGAGATCCTGAAAGTCGACAACAAGGCCGTGCGCGAGCGCCAGCTCGAGAAGCTGGCTCGGTTGAAGGCGCAGCGCGACGAGACGGCGGTGCAAGCCGCGCTCGACGCCCTGACCGACGGCGCCCGAACCGGCGCGAATCTTCTGGAACTAGCTGTGAACGCGGCCCGCGCCCACGCCACCGTTGGAGAAATCTCTGATGCTATGGAGAAGGTTTTCGGCCGGCATCAGGCCGACATTCATGCCATTTCGGGCGTGTACCGTTCGGAGGTCGGAGGCATGAACGAAGAGACGAAGCGGGTCGTCGCGCTTGCGGCGCGGTTTGAAAAAAGCGAGGGCCGGCGCCCGCGCATTCTGGTCGCCAAGATGGGGCAGGACGGACATGACCGTGGACAGAAGGTCATTGCGACCGCGTTCGCGGATCTTGGTTTCGACGTCGACATCGGGCCGTTGTTTGCTACGCCCCAGGAGGCGGCACGCATGGCGATCGAGAACGATGTGCATATCATCGGCGTATCATCGCTCGCGGCCGGCCATCTGACACTGGTTCCGGAGCTGAAGGCCGCACTGGAGAAGGAAGGCGGCGGCGACATCATGATCGTGGTCGGCGGCGTCATTCCGCCGTCGGATTACGATGCGCTGTACCAGGCCGGTGCGACTGCCGTATTCGGCCCAGGGACGAACATCCCGGAAGCGGCGGCTGATCTGATCGGGCGGCTGAACAGGAAGCTCGGGTATTCGGACAGGGCGGCGGCCGAATAAGGGTGCAGAATGCCGTTGACGCGCCGTTAACCCTGCCGAAGCACGTTTGCGACACACTGTCGTCACTTCTGTGGTCCAGTCCGGTGCTTTCGCCGGACCGTGTCGTAACCGCTGGCGGTCCTTTGACCCGACGGGCTCGATCTTCAAGGCTAGGCTTGCAGCGCATCGTTGCCATCTGCGTGCTCGGTCTGGTGTCAATTCTCGGCGCCTGGACGGCGCGTGCGGAAACGCCGAGCAAGTCTTTTCTTGCCAGGCTGACGCCGGAGCAGCGGCAGGTCTACGGCGAGTGGCACGCCGCGCGGCTGTCGTTCAAGCACCGGCATGACCGCTACTGGGCCACGATCGATGCGCGCAAGGCCAAGCGGCGGCGCAAGCATTCCGCCGGTCAGCCGATCACGCTCGCTGACTATGTCGTGCAGCATCCTCCGCAGTACACCGGCCCCAAGCTGAGGGCCGATATCGCCAAGCTCATGCGGGATTCGGAACCGCCATCGCCACCGGGCAAGGCGGCCGACGAGCTGCCGACCGTTGCCGATTTTCTGCGGGCCGCGCGCAAGCACTACCGGTTCATCCCGACCCGGACGACGGAGCGGGAGTTCAAGCGCCGGTATGCTGCGGAAGCGCTCGCCGTGGGCCTCACCAAGGAGCAGGTTGTACGCATCTACGGTCTGGAGACCGGCGGCCGCGGTACGTATGATATGCAAGCGGGGATCAATCCGCAGACCGGGAAGGGGCGCGCCATCTCGACGGCGTTGGGCTATGCCCAGCTTCTGGCGGCGAATTCCATCGACGAGGTGGTGCGTCACGGGCAAGGCTTCATTGCTCGCCTCAAGATGATGGCGGCCGATCGCAATACCCCGCCGGAGCGCGCCATGGAGCTGACCGCCAAGGCCGACAGCTTGAGGAGCATGCTGACGGTGGCACGCAGTGTGCCGCGAAGGTGGAGGCATCATCAGTCACTGGCGACGACAGAGCGTGGCTACGGCATTCACGCGATCAATATGGACGCCGATATCGGGCCCTGGATCCAGGTGCTGAAGCTGCTGGGTCTGAAAGATCTGGCGGAAAGGAAGGGGCGACCACCCCTGTCCGGAGCTGAGATCGAGCTCATGAATCTTGCCGGTCCTCAGACCGGTCTCGACATGATGCAGCCGGTTGCTCACAAGGCGTCTACGGCGAACTTCTTCTCGCGACGCGGATATTACCGGAACAGCATCGTGCGCTGGAAATCGGCGCACGAGTTGCTTCTTGCGCTCGACGAAAAAATGAATGCGACTGTGAAGAACGACGGTGCATTGGAGTTCGCCGCGGTGTTCGACGAGCTCATTGCTGCCCGCAGGCAGAACCGTTCGTTCTCGTTTACGGCCAAGCCGCCGCCGGCCTCTTCCTCCGCGCCGCATCGATCGGAGGCCGCACGCGAGGGGATCATGAGGCTGCAGACGGGAAAGAAGGCAGCCACGCCGTCATGGCTGCCATTCGAGGTGCCTTGAATACTTCGGGCTGCGTGGAGCCGCTATTCCGCCGCCTGTGGGCGCTGCTTCGCGTAACGGCTCTCCGGCGCTTTCAGGCCGAGCCGGTCGCGCAGCGTCGTGCCTTCGTAGCTCTTCCGGAACAGGCCGCGGCGCTGGAGCTCGGGCACCACGAGGTCGACGAAGGATTCGAGATCATCAGGGAACATCGGCGGCAGAATATTGAAACCGTCGCAAGCCCCGTTCTCGAACCATTCCTGCATGGCGTCGACGACGGTCGTCGGCGTGCCGATCAGCATCATGTGTCCACGGGCAGCGGAGAAATGCTGATAGAGCTGCCTCAACGTCATCTTGTTGCGGTGCGCCAGCTCGAACATCTGATTGGAGCGGCTGCCGACGTCTTCGTTTGCCGGCATTTGCGGCACCGGCGCATCCGGATCGTAGCCTGTCAGGTCGTACCCGATCCGCCGCGAGAGAAGAGCCAGTCCCACATCAGGGTGAATGAGGTTCTGCAGCTCCTGGTGCTTCGCCTGCGCTTCTTCAACGGTGGGCGCCACGGTCACCGACAAGCCGGGGAGGATCTTCAGGTCATCCGGCTGGCGGCCATAGCGGGCCAGCCGGCCCTTCAGCTCCGAGTAGAATTTCCGGGCGCCGTCGATGTCCTGGCTGGCGCCGAACACCACGTCCGCCGTCGCTGCGGCCAGTTCGATGCCGTCGTTGGACGCCCCCGCCTGCACCACGACCGGCTGGCCTTGGGGCGAACGGGCGACGTTGAGCGGTCCCTTGACCTGGAAATATGCCCCCTTGTGATCGAGCACGTGCATCTTCTCGCGCGGGAAGAACAGGCTGTTCTCGCGGTCGCGCACGAACGCATCGTCGTCCCAGCTGTCCCACAGCCCCTTCACCACGTCGACGAACTCGCGGGCGATCTTGTAGCGCTCCGCCTTCGGAAGGTGAGCCTCCTGATTGTAGTTCAGGGCGGCCAGCTCGTTGCCTGTCGTGACGACGTTCCACCCCGCGCGCCCGCCGCTGATGAGGTCGAGGGCAGCAAAGCGCCGCGCAATATTGTAGGGCTGATCGAAGCTGGTGCTCTGAGTGCAGACGAGGCCGATATGAGAGGTGTGGGCGGCCAGAGTCGAAAGCAGGGTGAAGGGCTCCAGCCAGGCCGTGTAGTGCTGCCGGTTCAGCGCCACCTCGATCGTCGTCCATGCCGAATTGGTGTCGGCTGAGAACAGCATGTCGAAAAGACCGCGCTCCGCCGTTTTTGCCATGGTTACGAAACGTTCAAAATTGACACCGGCATCGGAATGGCAATGGGGGTGCCGCCATGAGGCGATGTGATGCCCGCACGGGCGAATGAACAGTCCAAGCTTCATTTCCGGCATTCGATAGACTCCTGGAAAGCGGTCGCTTGCGCGGTACCATAGGCTCTGTCGGTCGGGCCTGCCAATCCGTCCTGGAGGCAAGACAATGCTGCCATATGTCAGGTAGCAGCCTCGCCGCACCTAGCCGCCCGACTGCAGTCCCTGAGCGGCGTTGGACACGATGAATCGTATCTGACGCTCGGTTTCTGCTGGGTCGTAGGGCGCCAGCCTGCCTTCGAGCGACAGCTTCACGATCCCGTGTACGGCCGAGAACAACGCTTGAGCAGCGCTTGCGCGCGCCGCGTCATCGGCGACAAAAGGAGCGATGACCGCCTCGACGATGGTGAACAGCTTGCGTTGCTGGTTGCGATAGTCGTCCGGCACTTCGGCGCCCTCCGCCATCCGGTGCTCGAACAGCGCCAGCCACCGGCTGCTGTGGTCATGGGCAAACTTGTGATAGGCGCGGGCCAGGGCAAGCAGCCGCTGGTCGGGGCTGGCTTCCTGCGTCGAGCGGACGACAGCTTCCAATTCGATGCCCAACTTCATCAGCGTCCTGATGTTGACGGCGATGATCACGGCGTCGAGACCGCCGAACACATTGTAGAGCGTGCCGACCGAGCAATGAGCTTCCTGCGTGAGACGGCGCGCCTGCACGGCGGCGAGCCCCTTGCGCTCGATCAGCCGCTCGGCGATGTCGATCATCCGTACTTCAAGACGCTGTCGGTAGGGCTGCTCGGTCTGGCTCATCTTCGGCATCCCGATCGGCTCCTGCGCATCATGCTGCGCAGGAATGGGGCGATCAACCGCCCTTCGATGCTCAAAGATCGGGCGAATCAACCTCAGGGCGTGACATGGGGGCGGGTTGATCACGGAAATTGCTTCAGCGCTCGCGTTGCTCCAGGACTCTGGCAGCCAGATAGCCGGCGACGATGCCCCAGAAGGGCGCGCCGATGTTGGCAATGGAAATGCCGGACAAGGTTACCACGAGCGTGATCAGGGCACTGTAGGTATGCCGGCCCGAGAATGCGGCGGCGAATGCGGATTCGAGGATCTTGAGCATGGCGAGCCCGGCCAGCGTAGCGATCAGCGCGTGGGGGGCCGACAGCGCGAGCCGGGTCATCAGCGGTCCCATCAGGCCGAACACGATGCACATGGCGCCCAACAGAACGGCGCTGACATACTGGCGCTCGCGTGTCTCGCCGGTGACCAGGATGGCACTTACCGGGCCGGCCAGACAGCTAGTTACCGCGCCCATCGTGGATGTGATCAGCGATGAGACGCCACAGGCGGTGGTGATGTTGTTGATCGGCGGCTTGTGCCCGGCATGGGTGATGACGCCGATCCCTTGCCCGTTCTGGACGACGAGCACCGTGATGGCGACCGGCAGCGTCAACTCGATGATCGCAGGCAGCGAGAACACCGGCATCGTGAGCGTCGGGGGCGCGATCGACAGGCTGATCGGACCGACGTCATTGCCGCTTCCGGTCCCGACGGCGATGGCCGTGCCGACGACCAGTGCGGCAATCAGCGGCGGGATCAATCGAGCGATTGCGGGAGCCAGCAACAGCGCAAAGTAAACCGCCGTCATCGGCGCCACGATCCAGAACTCCGTCTCGAAGGCCTTGATCCAGTCGATGGAGAATTGCAGGAACACGCCGGCGACCATGCCCATCACGACCGGAGTCGGAATGGCCTCCATCACGCGGCGTACCATGCCGCTCAGGCCGAGGACCAGGATCAGGATCGCGCTGGCGATGAAGGCGCTGATGATTTGCGGCATGGAAAGGTGGGTCAGCGCCTGTCCGACGAGAACCGTTCCCGGCATCGTCCAGAGGAACACCAGCGGCTGCCGGTAGATCAGACTGAACGCGATGGTGATGAAGCCGTTGATGAAGAAGCCGCCGAACACCCATGATGCGATCTGGGCTTCGCCAAGCCCACCCTTGGTTGCTGCCGCGGTGATCAGGGCGAAGGGAGCCGTAGTCGTGAAAATGAACGCCACAAAGGCAGTGGCGAGGGTCGCCGGCGTGATCTGGCGAACAAAGCTGATCAGGCTCAGATGCATATGGATGCGTCTCGCGGCTGGTCGCAGATCTGACAGGGCGCGGGCTCGGCAGTCGGCAGGCGCGATCATGCGTCGGTTTTGTCCCCCGCCCAATCGCATTTTTGCCTTGACGTCACGCCAACTCCGGGGTGTCGGTTGAGCGAGGCACGGGACGCGATCAATTCCGGACTTGCCAGCAGGCGCCGCCCGGGGCAGTGATCGGCTCTGCAGCGCATCCAGGGAGCCAACCGGCGTGCAACAGATTGCAATATCGAGACATACCAGAGCCGGCGCCGCCGGGGTGCGGCATGACTGGACGGTCGAGGAGGCCCAACGGCTCTATCAAGCACCGTTCAACGACCTGATTTTTGCGGCTCAGACCGTGCACCGGCGCCACTTCGACGCCAACGAGGTGCAGATGAGCCGGCTGCTTTCGATCAAGACCGGCGGATGCCCGGAGGACTGCGGCTACTGCTCGCAATCGGCGCACCACAAGACCGGCCTCTCCGCCAGCAAGCTGATGGAAGTCGAGGCGGTCGTCGCCGAAGCGCGGAGGGCGAAGGAGACCGGTGCCACCCGCTATTGCATGGGAGCCGCCTGGCGCAGCCCGAAGGCGCGGGACCTCGATAAGCTATGCGCCATGGTCGAGGGTGTGAAGGCGCTGGGCCTTGAGACCTGCATGACGCTTGGGATGCTGGATGATGCGGCGGCGGGACGGCTCGCGGATGCCGGGCTCGACTACTACAACCATAACATCGATACATCCGAAGCCTACTACGACAAGGTCATCACGACCCGGACCTTCGCCGATCGCCTCGAGACGCTCGAACGCGTGAGGACAGCCGGCATCAAGGTCTGTTGCGGCGGTATCCTCGGCATGGGAGAGGCAGCGTCCGACCGTGCCGGCATGCTGGTGACGCTCGCCAATCTGGCGCCGCATCCCGAGAGCGTGCCGATCAATCTCCTCGTCCCGATCGAGGGTACGCCGCTTGCACAGGCCGCCGAACTGGACGGCATCGAGTTCGTTCGTACGATCGCGGCCGCGCGCATCATGATGCCACGATCGCTGGTGCGTCTCTCCGCTGGGCGCACGTCGATGAGCGACGAGATGCAGGCATTGTGCTTTCTGGCCGGCGCCAATTCGATCTTCGCCGGCGACACGCTACTGACCGCCGCCAACCCCGGCGATGATGCCGACAGCCGCCTGTTGAAGCGTCTCGGCATCAGGCCGATGCCGCTTGACGATCTGCGGGACGGAAATTCAGGCAGGAACAACGAGCGGAGCCATGAGCAGTGAGCATGCCGCGGCGCTAGCTGCTCTTGCGGCAAAGGACAGGCTCCGCCGGCTCAATCCCCGCGCCGGCGTCGATTTCTCCTCCAATGACTATCTCGCCCTGGCGGAGTCCGAGGAGATGCGTCTTGCGATCGAGGCCGCGCTCGGACGCGGCGTGCCGGTCGGCGCCGGCGGCTCACGGCTGTTGCGCGGCAATCACCCCGAGCACGAGGCGCTGGAGGAAGAGGCCGCAGCATTCTTCCACTCAGAGACAGCGCTGTTTTTTGCCAGCGGCTACATGGCGAACTTCGCTCTGTTCTCGACATTGCCGCAACGCGGGGACTTGGTCGTCTACGATGCGCTCGTCCATGCCAGCGCACACGACGGCATGCGGAACGGCCGCGCCGAGCGGATCGCGGTGCGCCACAACGATGTCGACGCATTCGAGGACGCGATCGCGGGCTGGCGCAAGGCGGGCAACCGCGGCCGGCCGTGGATTGCCGTCGAGAGCCTGTACAGCATGGACGGCGACACGGCGCCGTTGGCCGATCTGGCGGAAGTGGCCAAGCGCTTCGATGCGATGCTGCTGATCGATGAGGCGCATGCCACCGGCGTGTTCGGGCCGGATGGCCGGGGGCTGGGCGCGCGACTCGAGGGCCTGCCCAACGTGATCTCGCTGCATACCTGCGGGAAGGCGCTGGGTGCGGTCGGCGCCCTCGTGACCGCACCGCGCACCTTGCGAGACTTCATCGTCAACCGCGGGCGTCCGTTCGTGTTTGCAACCGCGCCTTCGCCGCTGATGGCATCGGCAGTGCGGGCGAGTCTCGATTTGTGCCGCGGCAGGCCGGAGCGCCGCGAGCATCTGGCGGCACGCGTCGGTCGCGCCTCGCGGGCATTGTCGGAGCATTGCGGGATCCGGCCGAGCGGATCACAGATCATGCCCGTCGTCATCGGGGCCGATGCCGATGCCGTAACACTTGCGCAGGCGCTGCAAGGCCATGGGTTCGACATCCGTCCGGTGCGGCCGCCGACCGTACCGGAAGGCACGGCGCGGCTCAGGATTGCCGTGACTCTGAATGTGACGGACGACGACGTCGAACGGTTGGCTCGCGCCGTCCGTACAGAGCTCGATCGGCTGGGGCTGCGTCCATTGTCATGAGCAGCCGGATCTTCGTCGTGACGGGAACGGATACCGGCGTCGGCAAGACGGTGTTCTCGGCCGCGCTCGTGGCCGCGCTCGACGGCTGCTATTGGAAGCCCGTGCAGGCAGGCCTCGATGGTCGTACGGATTCGGAGACGGTGCGGCGTCTGAGCGGTCTTCCCGCCGACCGTATCCTGCCTGAAGCGCGGCGGCTCAAGCTTGCAGCGTCGCCGCACCTGGGAGCGGCGGCCGAGAACATCAGCATCGACCGCGTGGTTCTGACGATTCCCGAGGTCAAGCGACCGCTGGTGATCGAGGGGGCAGGCGGTGTGATGGTGCCGTTGTCGCCGCACCTTCTCGAGATAGAGCTGTTCGCCAGTTGGGAAGAGCCCGTGATCGTATGTGCGCGGACGGCTCTCGGCACGATCAATCATACCCTGCTGACCGTCGAGGCACTGCGGCGGCGGCGGGTCCCGATCCACGGGATCGCCTTCATCGGGGATGAGGAAAGGGAGGTCGAAGCCACCATCTGTGAGCTTGGACATGTCGCCCGGCTTGGCCGCCTTCCGCGCATCAGGCGGCTTGGCCGGCGGGCGCTGGCCGAGGCCTTCGCCGAGGGCTTCGACATGCGTGAATTTCTCGATTGAGGCGAGGGGCGAATGTCCGGGCAGCGCACGTCTCCGGTCTGGCATCCGTTCACACAGCACGCACTGGCCGGGGATTTCCCGGTTATTGCGCGTTCTGACGGCGTGTGGCTGGAAACCGTCGATGGACGTAGGATCCTCGATGCGATCTCGTCATGGTGGGTGATCACCCACGGCCATCGGCAGCCCCGCATCGTTGCGGCCATCAAGCAGGCGGCGGAGCGCATCGACCAGGTCATCTTCGCCGGACTGACGCATGAAGCGGCGGAGAAGGTTGCGGCTCGCCTGATCGAAATCGCGCCTCCCGGCCTGTCGCATGTGTTTTACTCAGACAGCGGATCGACGTCCGTCGAGGTGGCGCTGAAGATGGCGCTGGGTCATTGGCTGCGCCGAGGCGAGCGGCGGACGCGGATTTTAGCGCTGGAGCATGGCTATCACGGCGATACCGTGGGCGCGATGTCGGCCGGAGCGCGAGGCGTGTTCAACGCCGCCTATGCGCCGCTTCTGTTCGAGGTCGGGCACATTCCGTTTCCCGGCGCAGGCTCGGAGCAGGATTGTCTCGATGCGCTGGAGCGGGAGTGCCGGCAAGGCGACGGCGCGGCCCTGATCGTGGAACCGCTGGTCCTCGGCGCCGGCGGGATGCTGATCTATTCGGCCGGGGTTCTCTCGGAGATGGCGAGCATCTGCAGGCGCTACGGCGTGCTGTTCATTGCCGACGAGGTGATGACGGGGTTCGGCCGTACGGGGACGCTCTTTGCATGCGAACAGGCCGGCGTTACGCCGGACATCATGTGCATCGCCAAGGGGCTTACCGGCGGCGCTCTTCCCCTGGCGGCGACGCTCTCGACGCCGGAGATTTTCCAGTCGCATTTCTCCAAGGATAGAACGCGTACGCTGTTTCACTCAAGTTCGTACACGGCCAATCCGATTGCATGTGCGGCTGCGCTGGAAAATCTCGAGATCTGGCGGACCGAGCCGGTCGGCGACCGCATCGCCGGTCTCACGGCTCAGCATGCCGGAGCGCTTGAACGTTTCCGGTCGGATGACCGCATTGAAGGCGTGCGCCAGATCGGAACGATCGCCGTGCTGGATGTCGCGGTGAGGGATAGCGGGTATCTGTCGGAGGTCGGGCCGAGGCTTCATGACGCGTTCATGGCGCGCGGGATTCTGCTGCGTCCGCTCGGCAACACCATTTACATCATGCCGCCTTATTGTATTGCCTCATCTGAGCTGAACAGCGTCTACGAGGTGATTGACGGCGTCCTGTAGCGGCCGGTGCGTCGGAAAGCGTCGTCAAAGCCTCGCAGGCGACCGGTTGGGGGATTGGTCGAAGGGCTCCGCGCACCGGTGCCGGAGGATCGAGGGGGCGGATATGCGTTCGCGTGGCGTACTCACGATGTTTTTGTCTCTCCTTGCGTTGCTCGTCTCTGGTTTCAGTCTCTATGAATCGACGCTGCGCTCGCCTCAAATCGCGGTCTATGTGCCGCCGCAACTGACCTATACCGATCCGGACCGGCCGGAGACGCCGTTCGAGGTGTTCGTGCTGCCTGTGACGATCGCCAACAGCGGCGCTCAATCCGGGACGGTGCTGGCGGTCAATCTCGAGGTGGTCAATCCGCGTACGAAGCAGTCGAAGCTGTTCTATGCCGCACGTCTGGGCACATGGGGCGATAAGCCGGAGCGCGCATTCGCTCCCGTCGCTCTCGCTGGCAAGACGTCGTATTCGGAGTCGATCCAGTTCTTTCCGCGCGTCGGCGAGAAGGTTGCGCGCATTCTCGACTTCGAGGGCGGCGACTATCGGTTCAAGCTGATGCTCGATACTGCGGGAGCCGGGCGCACGGTCTGGCTGCTGTCGCAACCGGCCGCGGTGCTGGAGTTCGAGCGCCGCATCGGCAAGCTCGACTACCGGAATTTCCAGGGTACGGGAACCATGGAGATGTGGGCGGCCGACTACCGGTCCTCTTCCAGCCAGCCTTGACGGTCCGGCCGCTGCCCAATTGCCGGGCGTCAGCCGGCAGCCTGATGCGGCTGGTCGACGATGATGCGCTCTGCCGTTGCGAGATCGACGGAGACAAGCTGGCTCACGCCCTTCTCCGCCATCGTCACGCCGAACAACCGGTTCATGCGCGCCATCGTCATCGGGTGATGGGTGATGACGAGAAACCGGGTGCCGGTCTCGCTCACCATCTTTTCCAGCATCGTTGCGAAGCGGTCGACGTTGGCGTCGTCGAGCGGCGCGTCGACCTCGTCGAGCACGCAGATGGGCGAGGGATTGGTCAGGAATACCGCGAAGATCAGCGACAGCGCCGTCAATGTCTGCTCGCCGCCCGACAGCAGCGAAAGCGTCGCCGGCTTCTTGCCCGGTGGCTTGGCGATGATTTCGAGGCCGCCCTCGAGCGGATCCTCGCCCTCGATCATTTCGAGCCGCGCTTCGCCGCCGTTGAACAGCGTCGTGAACAGTGACTGGAAATGTGCGTTCACGGATTGGAATGCGTCGTCGATCCGCTTTTTGCCTTCGCGGTTGAGCTGCTGGATCGCACCGCGCAGTTTCGCGATCGCCTCCTCGACGTCGGCGCGTTCCTTTTCGATACTCTCAAACTGCTCGTTGATGGTCTCCAACTCGCTGTCTGCGGCGAGATTGACGCCGCCGAGCCGTTCCCGGTCGGACTTCAGTCGTGAGAGCTGGCGCTCGATCTCCTCCAATGCCGGCAGCGGCGTGTCCTTTGCCAGACCGGCGATGTCGAGACAGCCATCGGGGCCACACTCGAAGCTTTCGCGGATGCGGTGAGCGAGCTGCGCCCGCAGCGCACGCGCCGCTTCCAGTCTCGCCTCGATGCGGGCGCGTGCCTCGCGCGCGGTGCTGACGTCGGCCTGGGCTTCGCGGAGATCCTGCTGGGCCTGACGCAGGGCGTTGTCGGCCTCGGCCAGTGTATCGGCTGCCGCCTGTCGCTCTTTGTCGGCGATGGCGAGTTGATTGAGAAGCCGCTGCCGCTGCGCGTCGATCTCGGCCGGCAAAGCCTGGAGCGTGGTCAGCTCCTGGCGAGCCTGGGCTTCGCGGCCGGTGAGATCGGCGATGTGCTTCGTTGCGCTCTCGCTCCGCTCGGCCATGCGTTGCCGCTCGTGCCGGCACGATGACAGGCGATCCGCCCGGAGACGGCGCTCGCGCTGCAGCGCGGCGGCATCACTGGAAAGCTGCATGAGGCGGGCACGGACGTGCTGCAAGGCTTGTCCTGCCGCTGCCAGCTCGCCTTCGAGCCCGGTCTGCTCGGCTTCACCGGACAGCCGTTGCTCGATTTCGGCAACAGCCGCCTGCGCATCCGCAAGCTGCGCCGAGGCCTGCTCGCGCGTTTCCTCGATCGCGACCCGGCGGCTCTCGGCTTCACGCTCGGCGCGTTCCAGGCGTACCAATTCCTCGCGCGATGCGGAAAGCCTGGCGCGGGCGTCGCGTTCGGCCTGGCGTGCATCGCGGAGCGCCTGCTCGGCTGCGGCAAGCCTCTCGCGCGCCGCGCGGTCTTGCGCAACCACGACCTCGGCACGCGCCTTGGCCTGCTCGAGCTGGATGCCGACCTCGATCAGGCGGTTCTTCTGGGCCAGCCGTTCGGCGGCGGCGGTCGGTGCGTCTGCCGTTGCGACGAAACCGTCCCACCGCCACAGATCACCTTCCGGGGAGACGAGCCTCTGCCCCGGTTTGAGCGACGGCTGCAGGCCTGGCGCCTGGTCGCGCGTGACGATGCCGATCTGGGCGAGCCGCCGCGCGAGCTCCGCCGGCGCGGTGACGTGGTTGGCAAGCGGCGGGATGCCTTCCGGCAGAGCGGGATCGCCGGGCTCGGGAGGGACGTGTGTCCAGTGCATCGGGGCTGTGTCGCTGGTGGGCGCATCGAGGTCGTTGCCCAAGGCGGCACCGAGCGCGGCCTCCAGCCCGGGCTCGACCGTCAACTCCTCCAGCACAGGCGTGAAACCGTCCCAATTGCGCGCGCGCTGCATCGACGAAAGCGTCGCAAGCTCGCTTTCGATGCCGCGCAGCTCAAGCCTTGCGTGCTGCGCCGCTTCCCGTGACTGCGCGGCCTGCTCATTGGCTCCGGCAAGAGCGGCCTCCGCCTCCTGCACCGACGATGCTGCGGCGTCCAGCAGGCATACGAGTTCGTCGCCGAGCGCCTTTGCGGAGGCGATGCGGTCGGGGTCAGGGGCCATGTCGGCAATCGCGGCGAGTTGGGAATCGAGCGCCGAAAGCTGGCTCTGGGTCCGCGCCACCATATTGCGCCGCTCGGCAAGGCTTGCCTCCAGGCTCTGCCGTTTGGCCCGGATTTCGAAGTCGCGCCGCTGCAATGTGTCCTGATGCTTCGCGGCTGCGGCCTCGTCGTCCCTGGCGGCTGCAAGTGCGGCAGCGGCAGTCGCCTCAGCGGCGGCTGCGCCGTCTTCGGCCTGAAGAAGTTCGGCGATCTCCGTGTCGAGACGTGCGAGAGACTCCGCTGCGTCGGCGGCCAGAGCGGCTTCGCGCTCGCGGTCCGCAGTGAGCTGGACAAGATGAGCTTCGAGCACGCGCTGGCGTTCTGCGGCGCGTTGCGCTTCCTTCTCGAGGTTCTCCTGCTCGACCTTCAGCCGCGCAAGCACTGCGCTGCGTACTGCTTCGTTGTCGCGGAGCGGCTGAATGCGCTCGGCAAGCTCGGCTTCCTCGCGGGTGAGCCGCGAATGCTTCTCGCTGACGGTCCCGAGCCGGACCTGCGCCTCGCCGAGCTGGCGTTCTTCAGCGCCGACCTCGGCATGGGCGGCGACATAGGCGACATGCGCTGCCACCGCCTCGGCCTTGCGGATCTCGGCGGACAGCTCCTTGTAGCGTCGGGCCTGCCGCGCCTGGCGTTTCAGGCTATCGATTTGCGAGGTCAGCGCCCCGAGGATGTCGGCCAGCCGCGCAAGATTGGCATCGGCCGCCCGCAGGCGAAGCTCGGCATCGTGACGGCGGCTATGCAAGCCGGCCACACCGGCGGCATCTTCCAGGATACGGCGGCGCTGTTCCGGCTTGGCGTTGACGATCTCGCCGATCTGGCCCTGCCGGACAAGCGCCGGGGAGCGTGCCCCGGTGGCGGCGTCCTCGAACAGGATCTTGACATCCCGCGCGCGCACGTCACGGCCGTTGATGCGGTAGGCGGAGCCGGCCTCACGTTCGATGCGCCTGGTGATCTCGATCAGTTCGGAATCGTTGTATTCCGCCGGCGCAGTGCGTCCGTTGTTGTCGAGAAAGAGCGTGACTTCCGCCGAATTTCGCGCCGGCCGCTGGGTGGTTCCGGAAAATATGACGTCATCCATGGCGGCTGCGCGCATCGACTTGTGCGAACTCTCGCCCATCACCCATCGCAGCGCTTCCAGCAGGTTGGACTTGCCGCAGCCGTTGGGGCCGACGACGCCGGTCAGCCCGGACTCGATCACGAGATCCGAAGGCTCGACGAAAGATTTGAAGCCGATGAGCCGCAGCCGGTTGATCTGCATCCAGTGCCCAGTTTGTCAGACGTGACTCAGGCGTTGCTCATGTCCTGCGGGCCAGAGCAGCGCCGCCTCCGCTGAGGATCGGGTCGACGATATCCTTCACGTCCTGCAGCGTCAGTACGGTCTTGATCAGGCGGCCGTTGATGAAGAAGTTCGGCGTTCCAATCACGCCCAGGGTGCGCCCTCTGTCCTTTATTGCCTTCAGACCATCGATCAGTTTCTGATTCTTACGGCAGGCGTCAAACTGCGATCGTGTTAAACCCACTTGTGCGGCGACCTTGAATATCGGCTCCGGACGTACCTCCTGGCTCACCCAGGAGGCCTGCTGGGCCATCAGCTTGTGGTAGAGCTGGAAGTATTTGTCCGGGGACGCGCAGCGAAGGGCGACGGTCGCAAGGCCGGATTGAAAGCCGATCGGAAACTCGCGGATGATGAAGCGCATCTTGCCCGTGTCGATGTACCGGCGCTTGATTTCCGGGAACACCTCGAGGTCGAACCTGCGGCAGTACGGGCAGGTCATCGACGCGTACTTGATCATGGTCACCGGCGCGTCGGGACGGCCCAGCGACATCTCGCTGAGCGTGCTGACAGGCTTCATGATGTCGGCGACCTTGGGGTTCTTCATCACCTCCCGGCCGCCGGCAATGCCGCTGGTGGCCGCGACGTCTCCGAACGGCGAGAAGCCCGTGTCCAGCGTCGACGAGCCTGACGACGGGCCCGAAGCCAGCGGGTTGGAGGCTTTTGCCCCGTCGAGCGTCACCGGTTGCAGGCCGGTCGTGCTGCATCCGGCGAGGGAGAAAACGGCGGCGAGCGCTGCGGTTGTAAGCCGTACGATCTGCGAACGGTCGCCGTACGTCATCCTGCCGTGCCTCCTCAGCCCTTCAGCAGGGGGTCGATGACTTTTTCGAAATCCGCCATCGAACGGCCGTCCAGACGCTTTCCATTGACGAAGAACGTGGGGGTTGCGTTGACGCCGAATGTCGTCGAGGCGCGCTTGGCAACGGCGGTGATCTGGTCAAGCAGCTTCTGGTCCGTCAGGCATTTCTCAAAGCTCGCCTTGGTGAAGCCCGCCTGCTTGGCGATGTCGAAAAGCCGAGCTTCGACGACGTTGCCGGGAACGAATGCCCATTCGGCCTGCCGCTTGAACAATTCGGAGACCATCGCCAGTCCCGTCTGGCCGCCAAGGCAGTGAGCGAGCATGGAACCGGCCTCCGCCCGTTCGTCGAGCGGGTAGTCCCGGAATACGAACAGGACCTTGCCGGTATCGATGTATTTGGATTTGAGCTCCGGATAGATGTTTTTATGGAAGCTCGCGCAATGCGGGCAGGTCAACGAGGCGTATTCGACGATGGTGACCTTGGCGTCAGGGTTTCCGAGCGTCATCTCCTTCAACTCGCCCGGCTTCATGAGCTCATCGACTGCTACCGTCGCAGGACCGCGCGCGAATGCAGGCAGGGGGGCAAGCGGCGCCAGTACCGTCAGCGCACCGAGTCCGGTCAGGATCGTGCGGCGGTCGGCGACCAGCTTATCGTATTCGTGTCGAGCGTTGCTCAAGTCAGCGTCCTCGCTTTAGCAATTCCGTGGAACGATCGCGATGCGATCGGGCAGAGTTGAGGCTTGGCATTGTCTGCCTGCGAAATTCTGCCGATCACATAGGCTATGCCAAGCCCGATGCCAACTGAACGGTTGCCGGGGGCAAAGCCGTCGATAGCCTGTAAAACTTGTGTGATCGGGTAAGCCGCGCTTATGCGCAGCCTTGAGCATAAGCTTCAGCCGCCAGCGATGTTGCGCTGCAGCCGCTCAAGCGCTGTGCGCAGGCGCTCGTCCGCTACTGCGTTCAGGTCGATTGAAGCCTTCGGCGCTGACGTTTTCCGAAGCGGGCCTGGCCGGCGAGATGACGACGTCTCGACGGGCAACGCCGGCGCCTGCAGGATCTTGATCGAAGCGATGGCACGCGAGCCGAAATAGCCGTTGATGCGGTCGATGATCAGGTGCGAACTGTACTGGACGTCGAGTGCGCGGGCGGCATCGACCCGGAGGTAGAGTATTGCGCCCGGACGGCCTGCAGCACCTTCCTCGGTCTCGGCGTAGGCATTGACGGCACGGGGCCATTTCAGGCGTTGGGGTTCGGTGTGGCGGGCCAGTTCCGGTCCTACGATAAGGGCCCAGTCGGTGATGAGCTGGGCGGCAGAAAAGCCATACTTCTCCATCGCTTTGCGCGTCAGCCGGGCGATGAAGCTGCCGACCGGCCGGGCGCTGACGCTTGCCCTGATGCCGGCTGGCATTGCTGTAGCCGTCGGGCGGATGGCGGCAATCGGCGGTTGATTGTGCGTCACGGAGGGCCTCGTGCATTTGAATGCGCGCACAGCCCGACTATCATAACGGGTGTGATTCGCGTCGGCGGACGGGGGATTGGATGGCTGCCGTGGCCAGAACGCAACGCAAGCGCCCGGACGTCGTCCGCGACGTCGCGCCCTTTCTGCTGGACTGGTACGACCGGGAGCGGCGTGACCTTCCGTGGCGGCATGCGCCAGGGGAGGCTGCGGACCCCTATCGGGTCTGGCTCAGCGAGATCATGCTGCAGCAGACGACCGTGAAAGCCGTCATCCCCTATTTCGAGCGGTTTGTGGCGCGATGGCCGACCGTTGAGGCCCTGGCGGAAGCCGACGAGGAGGAGGTGCTCACGGCCTGGGCCGGGCTCGGCTACTACTCGCGGGCCCGCAATCTCCTGAGCTGCGCGTGCGCCGTCGTCGAGCGGCACGGCGGCCGTTTCCCGCGCGACGAACATGAGCTTGCGGAGTTGCCGGGCATTGGACCCTACACCGCCGCAGCAGTCGCCGCGATCGCATACGGTGAGCGCGCAACCCCGGTTGACGGCAATGTCGAGCGGGTCGTGGCCCGGCTGTTCGCAGTGCGCGAGCCGCTGCCGATATCCAAGGCTGCCCTGCGATCCCTGGCGGAAACGTTGACACCTTCTACGCGGACAGGCGACTTCGCGCAGGCCATGATGGACCTGGGGGCTACCATCTGTACCCCGAAAAGCCCGTCGTGCCTGATGTGTCCGGTCAAGGCGGACTGCACCGGGCGTGCGCTGGGGATTCAGAACGATCTGCCGGCGCGCCTGCCCCGTGGCGAGCGTCCGGCCCGGTTCGGCATCGCCTTTATTGCCTTGCGGGAGGACGGGGCCGTCCTGCTCCGGCGGCGCGCCAGTGAGGGGCTGCTGGGCGGCATGATGGAGGTTCCGTCGACGGAGTGGGTCGACATGCTCCCCCCGGCCCGGGATGCTCTGAGGATTGCGCCGGTGCGGGCGGATTGGTGGAAGGTGCCGGCCACCGTGCAGCACACATTCACGCATTTCGAGTTGGAGCTTGTCGTCTACCGCGCCGTGGTTCCGCTGGACGCGGCACTGACGTTCTGGGCCGACTCGCCGCGCTGCCGCTGGGTGCCGCGCCGCGGACTCGATCGGCAGGCGCTGCCGAGCGTGATGAAGAAGGTGATCAATCACGGGCTGCGGGAGATGTGACTGGTGTGAGACGATAGACGCGGGCGTTGGCTCGGGTTGAACTCATCCGCCTTTGTCGTTGTTTCCGGCCCTTCCTCCCCACAGCCGCCACGGCCACGAAGGTGGCCGCCTACGGCAAGTCTCCGCTTGCTCAGTGCTCGCGGCGAGCCACGTGGATGGCCGCCGTCCTCCGGGCCGACGCTCCCGCGTCGTCCCGGCGCGGCCATGACGGTCTATCGTGGGGCGATCATCTTACCTCCCCGCCGTCACGGCCGCGGAGGCGGCCGCCTACGACAGGCATCCGCTTGCGCGGTGCCCGCGGCGAGCCACGTGGATGGCCGCCGTTCTCCGGGCCGACGTTCCCACGTCGCCCCGGCGCGGCCATGACGGGCTTTCGTGTGGCGATCATCTTACCTCCCCGCCGTCACGGCCGCGGAGGCGGCCGCCTACGACAGGCATCCGCTTGCTCCGTGCCAGCGGCGAGCCGCGTGGATGGCCGCCGTTCTCCGGGACGACGCTCCCGCATCGTCCCGGCGCAGCCATGACGGGCTTTCGTGTGGCGAGCATCTTACCTCCCCGCCGTCACGGCCGCGGAGGCGGCCGCCAACGACAGGTATCCGCTTGCTCAGTGCCAGCCGCGAACCACGTGGATGGCCGCGCCGGGATCAGGAGGAGGTCAGGAGCGCGAGGGGATGCCGAGGTCGGCGAGAAGGTCGGCGCCGGCCTTCACGTCGAGGCTGGCGCCATCGAAGTCATTCCCGACAGGTTCAAGACGGCCACCGAGGTGGCGCGCCAGAAACGCCTCTGTAATGGCGTTGAACGACAGCCGGTTCTCGGGACGCGCGAAGCCGTGGCCTTCGTCGGGATACAGGACATAGGTCACGGGCAGGTCCTTCGCCTGCATGGCCGCAACGATCTGGTCGCTTTCGGCCTGTTTGACGCGCGGATCATTGGCCCCCTGGCCAATCAGCAGGGGCCTGACAATTGCGCCGGCGCGATGAACGGGGGAGCGCTCCGCCAGCAGCTTGCGGCCTTCCTCGGTCCGCGGGTCTCCGACCCTCCTCGCCAGTTGATCAAAGAATGCCGCCCAATAGGGCGGGATGGTCGCCAGCAGGGTTTCGAGGTTGGACGGTCCGACGATGTCGACGCCACAGCAGAACACGTCGGGAGTGAAGGTCAGTCCCACGAGGGTGGCATAGCCCCCGTAGGAACCGCCCATGATGGCGACCTTGCTGCGGTCGGCGATGCCTTCGGCAATGGCCCACTCGACGGCGTCGATCAGGTCATCGTGCATGCGGCCGGCCCATTCCCTGATCGCCGCATTGAGGAACGACTTGCCGAGTCCGGTCGAGCCTCGATAGTTGACGGAGAGGACAGCGTAGCCGCGATTGGCGAGCCACTGGTGCTGCGGGTTATAGCCGTAGCTGTCGCGCGCCATCGGTCCGCCGTGGACCAGCAGGACCATCGGCAGCGGCCTGGCGGGACGTTCGGCGGTCTCGGACGCGGGCAGCGTCAGATATGAGACCATGTCGAGCCCATCGCGGGACTTGATGATCAATCCCTGCATGGGAGCGAGCTTGGCGCCGTCCAATTCCGGACGGGCGGCAAACAGCTTTCGCACCGTCCGCGTCGGCCGCTCGAACAGGTAGTAGACCACGGGGCTGTCCGCGCGGGTTGTCATCACCAGCCACAAGTTTGCGTCGCCGCTGGTGCCGCTGACGTAGATGTCGGCGGCAAGAAACTTCTCGAGGAACGCGATGTCTCCGGCCGTGGTCGGATCCACGCCGATCCAACTGTCGCGGATGTAGGTCGCGGCCGCAGCCGTCACTTCCCGCGTCCGCGGATCGGCCTGAACGTGGCTGATGTCGGCGTGCGGATGTTCCGCGATCACGGCCCGGTGGCCTGTCGTCCACTCCACGCGCTCGAGCACCGATGTTTCGCGACCGACGGTGGTCAACTGGTACCAGGCATCGCCGGTCACGTTGAAGTGGAGCGCGTGGGTGCCGAGATCGTCCTCCATGTCGACGGCGGCGATCTGCTCAAACTGCCGGCCGTTCCATTTCAGAAGGACATGGCCGCCCTGTTGCGGGCGGGTGCGCGTCGCCAGCCTCAGGCCGAGCTTCGTATCGAGAATGAAATTGGAGATCTCGCTGGCATTCTCGTGCAGCCGCCGCCGCTCCCCGGTCTCGATGTCGATGACGTAGAGGTCGTGCCAGCGGGCATCGCGATCGTTGATGCCTATGGCGACTTGCGTGGGATTGTCGAAGTGGACGCCATACCAGCGCACGGTGACGTCGCCGTATGGCGTGAGGTCTCGCGTGTTGCCCTCGAAATCGGCGCACCAGAGGTGGAAGTTCTCGTCGCCGGCGTTGTCCTTGAAATAGAGGACGTGCTGATTGGTGCGGGCGAACGTATGGAACGCGATCGGCCGGGCCGTTTCCGCCGTCAAAGGTCGGGCAGCATCGATTTCACCGACCGGCGCCAGCCAGATGTTCAGGACGCCGTCGCGCGGCGCCAGCCATGACAGCCACTTGCCGTCGCGCGAAAGGCTCGGTGCAACCCGGCTGGGGTTTCCGAACAGGATGCGGCGCGGGATCAGCGGCACCGTGTCGATGTTGGTCATGAGCCCAGTGCTGCATGGCCGGAGGCGCCCCGTCAATCCCGTGCTCGCCTGCCGTGCGTCCCGGATGGCGGCAGCGTGCTCTCCTCGGCCTCGGCCAGCGTCAGCCGCGCCACGTCGCGGCTGGCGTTGGCGATGTCGAACACCGCCCGCGTCAACTGGCCGAGCAGGAACAGCCCGATGCCGAGCGCGCCGATGGTCAGCGCGGCAGAGGGCGTGCCGATATGCTGTCCAAGCACCGGCACAACCACCATCGTTTCGGGGCTGACGATCGTGAGCGGGGTGAGGCCGACGCCGGTCAGCGCGCTCGCTCCGCCCAACCAGGTGATGAGCCGTGCGATCGCGCGCCCGCCCATGTAGTCGCGCGACGGTGGTGGAAGATCCAGCGGATGACGTCTCCAATCCGCATCGTAGCCGGTCGCCGCCGGGGCTGGGCGCCTGCCGGACGAATGCGCAGGCATCCTGCTTCCGCCACCTCCGGTGTCGAGGTGGTGCGGATGTTCGAACGCATGACGCCCCGCACCGGCGGCTCCAGGCGAGGCCATGGACTGATCGCCGAAAGCCGGTTCGCTTCGGCCCGAGGGCGGGCGTTGCAGGCGAGACAGGGCGTCACGGGCGGCTGCCGCTTCGGGCAGAGCAGGGTAGTGATCGACGAGGTGGCGGTAGAACTGACCTGCGAAATCGAAGCGGCCTTCGCTCTCTGCGCGACGGGCGGCATCGAGAACTTGAGAGGGCGTAAATTGCGGCGGCGATTGCACTGTCACCGCGTGACCTCGAGCTAGGGAACTATTGCAACGAGGTTTCACTCTATCCGAGCCCAACCTATTTGTCAGCCTTGATCCCTTCGAAATTCGCAGCCGGCCCGTCTGTCGCGCAGCCAATGTCTGCGGGCACAATCCGGCGGCCGGACCAGCTCCCGACGCGTTCCAGGTCTTGCAATCGATCGACGTCGCTCAGTGTGGCGATCCGTGCGATTGCCAGACCGGAAAGGTTGGCGAGCGTATCGGAGAGAGCATGCGCGCTCGACCAGCGCACGGCCTCGAACGCGTGCGGCACCCGGCATCGCCGACGCAGGCCGACGAGCCAGTAGCCGCCATCCTCGGCCGGACCGAACACGGCATCGTGACGGCCGAGGGCGCGAAACGCCGCACTCAGGTAGGAGGGGCGGACCGCGGGTATGTCGGTGCCGATGATGATGATGGGACCGCGAACCGGCCAGTCCATGATGGCCTGCATCCGCGCCGCGAGGTCGCCACGTACTTGGGGGCGACGCGCGATCTCGCGCGGGAACATGCGGCTGGCGCATGCCGCCGCTGGGCTTAGTGCTAGCCACGTCCGCCAGTGCGGCTCGCGTGCCAGACGGGCGATGACCGAGCGGCAGCACGCACGATAAAAGCGCGTTGCTTCGGTGACGCCGACTTCGCCCGCGAGTCGGGACTTGACGCGCCCGGCGACCGGTTCGCGCGCCATGATCACGAGGTGGCATGCGAATGGAGCCGCGCGCTGAGGCTTGGGTCTCGTGTGCCGGCGGGGGCGGAGAGCCGATTTCACGCCGCCGTTCCCTTTACCGGCGTGCGGAAGTGCCGGCTCCATACAGCCGCACGATCGTTGGCAGCGGCACGCGGAGATAGTAAAGCGTCAGACATGACAGGTTGCGGACCATGCGCCGCAGATAGCCGTCCTGCCGGTATCTGACGGCACTTGTCACTGCGGATGTCCGCAACACCACGAGCCTTCTGCGGCCGATCCGCCGAACGAGATCGACATCCTCCATCAATGGCAGCGCGCGATAGCCGCCGGCGGCGTCGTAAAGATCGCGCCGTATCAAGAGGCCCTGGTCCCCGTATGGCAGACCGAACAGGGCGCAGCGGAGCGAGACGCCGATCTCGATCATGCGGGGACCGATCCCTCGGTCATCCAGCGCAAACCGGAAGACCGCAGCAGCGGAGGGCCCCTTGCCGCTGTCGATGCGCTCCATGAAATGCCCCGCCTCCCGGATCCAACCCGGATCGAGAACGGTGTCGGCATGCAGGAACAGGAGCCACGGATACCGCGCGGTCGCAACGCCTGCGCGCAGTTGTGTGCCTCTTCCCGGTTCGCTGCCGACGATATCGGCGCCTGCGCCATCGGCAATGGCCAGGGTTCTGTCGCACGATCCGCCGTCGGCGATCACGACCTGCCGCACAAGCCCTTCGACGGCCGCCGGGACAAGGGCGGACAGCGTCTCTGACAGGCCGACTTCGGCGTTCAGGGTCGGTATCACCGCTGTAATCATGCGCGATGTCTAGACCGGCCGCACGTCAGTTGCCAGCGGGTCCGCCGCGGCGTGCAGCGAGGGGTTGTTCAAACCAACCTGTGCGACCAGGAATGTTCATTTTTTGTTCTTGTTTTGGATGTCGCCGTCTGGTATCCACGGGAAACGGTAGCTCGCGGATTGTGGAGGTCCTGATGCCGGTCGATGAGGAGGCTGGACGCCTGGAGATCGCGGGGCGGGCTGTGGGTGACGTGCTTGATCCCGAACTGAGGCGCGGACGCGGAGCGCGCACGAACCGCAATGGACGCTATGAGAGCGAGACCAGGGAAGCCTTCGATGACGGCTGGGATCCGGCGGACGGCGTGGTACCGCTGAAAACTGAAGTCAGCATCGAGCCAGCCCGGACAATCATCGCCAGGAACGACAGCCCGGACATCAGCTTCGACCAGTCCATCAACCCGTATCGCGGATGCGAGCACGGCTGCACGTACTGCTATGCCCGGCCGACACATTGCTATCTCGGACTTTCTGCCGGTCTCGATTTCGAGACGCGTCTCTTTGCGAAGACCAATGCCGCGGAGTGCCTTCGGGCAGAGCTGGGCCGGCGCGGCTATGTCGTGAAGACAATTGCGCTCGGCACAGCGACTGACCCCTACCAGCCGATCGAGCGCCGGTATGCAATCACGCGGCAGGTGCTCGAGGTGCTGGAGGAGGCACGGCATCCGGTCGGGATCGTTACGAAATCCGCTCTGGTCCTGCGCGATATAGACATCCTGTCACGCATGGCGAGGCAAAATCTCGTAAGGGTCGCAATTTCCGTCACCACGCTGGACAGGCGACTCGCGCGCAGCATGGAGCCACGGGCGTCGACGCCGCCGAAGCGGCTGGATGCGATCCGGCAGTTGGTAGAGGCGGGCGTGCCGGCGCAGGTCATGGTCGCGCCGATCATTCCCGGTCTCAACGACCATGAGATCGAGAGCATCCTGGACGCCGCGACGGCGGCCGGCGCGCGTGAAGCGGGTTATGTCATGCTGCGGCTGCCGCTGGAATTGAAGGACCTCTTCCGCGAGTGGCTGTCGACGGACTATCCGGATCGCGCCAATCGCGTGCTGCATCTCATGCAATCGATGCATGGCGGCCAGGACTACCGCGCCGCATTCGGGCTGCGCCAGAAAGGTAGCGGGCCCTACGCGGCACAGGTCGCGCAGCGGTTTCGTCTGGCGATGCGCCGGCTGGGGCTCAATCAGGGACGGCAGCCGTTGCGGGCCGATTTGTTCATTTCGCCGAAAAGCAACGCCGGCAGCGGGCCTGCCGCAAACGGGCGGCAGCTGGAACTGTTCTAGGCTGGATCAAGGCTGTCCACTGCGGCTCTCGGCGCTCTGGACAGGAGCGATCCGGCGAGGCAAGAGAGCGCCATGAATCACGCGCTCGACAGCGGCGAGGATACCGGAAGCGCACGCGGGACAGTGGGCGCCGGGAAGACCTCTTCCGGCGACGGCATTCGGCCGCTGGCGGGTTTGAGCGGTTGGCTGATCACGGACGGCAAGGCCGGCATGGTGGTGCAGGCGCGGGGCGTCGCCGACGCGCTGGGGCTTGCTTACGAGACGAAGCTCGTCAATCCCAAGGGCATCTGGAAGGCCGTAGCGCCGTGGGGTCCGGTGGCGCCGAAGGAGCAGTTCGGTCGAGCCGGCAGTGCATTTGCGCCGCCGTGGCCGGCTGTCGCCATCGCGACCGGGCGCGCCAGCATTCCCTACATGCGCGCGCTGCATAAACGTGCGGGCCTGCAAACCTATTGCATCATCCTGCAGGATCCCAAGACGGGGGCGGATGCGGCCGATCTGATCTGGGTGCCCGAGCATGACCGGCGGCGCGGCGGAAACGTGATCACTACGCTGACCTCGCCGCATAGCTTTACGGCCGAGAGGCTGGCTGCGCTGCGGGCCGATCCGCCGGCTGCGATCACGGCCTTGCCGGCTCCGCGGATCTGCGTGGTGCTGGGCGGCAAGAACGGCATCTACCGCTTCACCGAGGCCGATGATGACCGCCTGCAGGCTGCGCTCGCAGCACTCGGGCGGCTCGGTGCGAGCTTCATGATCACGCCGTCCCGGCGCACGCACCAGCGCCTCATCCGGGCGGCCGAGGCCGGAACGCGGGGTTCGCCACGCATCCTGTGGGATATGACCGGGGACAATCCGTATCCGGACTTCCTGGCCAATGCCGACTATCTCGTGGTCACCGCCGATTCGGTGAACATGACCGGCGAGGCGTGCGCGACCGGGAAACCCGTATGGGTTTTCCAGCCGTCCGGAGGAAGTCCCAAATTTCGCCGTTTTCATGAGGCCTTGCGGGCCTACGGCGCAACGCGTCCTTTGCCCGATGAGCCGAAGAGCCTCGAACGCTGGGACTACAGGCCGCTCGATGCGGCAGGTCAGATCGCGCGTGAGGTGGAGCGGAGATGGTCGAGGCGGCGGGCGGCTCTGCCCGGGCTGCTCGCCGGGTCGGCCGGCGGATGACTGCAAACGGCGTGGACGGTGAATATTCGGACTTCGGATTAGGAACCTAGGCGATGTCACATCTGATCCTGGACAATCTGCGGGACGCGCGCGTCGAGGCCGATCCTTACGCGTATGTGGTTGTGCCGGGCTTCATCGGGCCCGACACCGTTCGGCGCGTCAACGAGACCTTCCCGCCCATCAGTTCGGGCGGTTCCTTCCCGATCGAGAGCCTCGATGCCGGCATGGCCATCAAGGAAGTCATCGACGAACTCGACGGGCCGGCATTCCAGGCGTTGATCGAGGACAAGTTCGATGTCGATCTGACCGGCCGTCCGAAGATGTATTCTCTGCGCGGCTACACCCGCTCGAAGGACGGTCAGATCCACACCGACAGCAAGGACAAGATCATTACCGTCCTGCTCTATCTCAACGACGGCTGGGACAAGCCCGGCGGACGCCTGCGCATTCTGCGCGACGGCCGCAATTTCGATAACTATGCGGCAGAAGTGCCGCCCGATAACGGCACGCTCCTGGTATTCAAGCGTTCGGACACGTCGTGGCACGGACACCATCCCTTCGACGGGCCGCGCCGCTCGCTGCAGATGAACTGGATGACGAGCGAAGGCTCGCGCGGCTGGCACAAGGTGCGCCACAAGCTGTCGGCCGGTCTGAAGAAGCTCACGACTGCGCAATAGCATGAGTGTGGCTTCTGGCATCGGCAATGGCACCGGCC
>JBFWYV010000009.1:0-35277 GCA_050186055.1 Hyphomicrobiaceae bacterium
AGGGACCTGCTGCCCCGGTGGCGCCTGTCGTCGTGGCGCCGATCCCGCCCTCGCCTGCGCCAACTCAGGAAACCGCAAAGCCGAAGCCGAGCACGCCGACACCGGCAGTCGCGACACCAAAGCCGCCATCCCCGGTTGTTGTCCCGCCGCCCGTCATGAGCCTGCCGAAAACACCGCTGGCCGTGCCGGCGAACGCGGTCGAGGTGGCAAAACAGCAAAAGCTGCCGACGGTCGATATCGAAGTGTATTTCGATTTCGACTCGGCCGAGATCACGGACCGGGCCGTCAACACTCTCAATGTGCTTGGAAAAGCGCTCGCCGACCCGCGTCTGTCCACGGCAACGTTCCTGATTGCCGGGCACACCGATTCGAAGGGCTCGCCTGATTACAACAGGCAGCTTTCGGAAATGCGAGCCGACGCCGTACGCAAATATCTGATCGCGAATTTCAGGATTGCGGAAAGCCGCCTGGTCAGCAAAGGCTATGGCGAGACCCAGCTCAAATTCCCGAAGCGACCGCACGCGCTGGCAAACCGACGTGTGCAAATCATCAACTGGACGTCGCAATTGGCCCAGTAGTGCCGATTGCGACGCGGCGTCCCCGGATTGCGGGGCGGGTCGTCACGTGGATGGGCATTTCATATTCGGCACGCATGCATTAGGTTGTGAGCGCCGATCGACGTGCTGGCTGCGATCCACTCAGGCTGATCGCCTTGTGCCGGCGCAACCAGCTCCGCTGGAGGACAGATGAGCGACGACGTCTCGAGGATCGGCACGCCCGGCATGGCCGAAACCAAGCTGAGCCCGGACTGGGCACGGGGCTTCAGCCCGTTGCCGACCGGAACCCGCATTGGCGAGCTGACGATCCAATCCGTTCTTGGTGCCGGTGAGTTCGGCATTACCTATGTCAGCGACCATGCAGCGCGCAACAAGCGATATGCCCTGAAGGAATATTTTCCGCGCTCGCTGGCCTACCGCGATGGTCCGACCGTGCGCGCACTTTCCTCGGCGATCGCTGATTTCACATGGGGACTCGACCGCTTTCTCGCCGAGGCGCGCGCGCTGCAGAAGGTACGTCACCCGGCAATCATCGCGGTCCATGGCGTCACCGAAATCGGCGGCTCAGGCTACGTCGGAATGGCCTACGAGCAAGGGCGCGACTTCAACAACTGGCTGCATGAGCTTCAGCGCGTGCCGACCCAGGACGAGATCGACAGGATCGTCGTGCCGCTGCTGCAGGGTTTGGAAGCAGTCCACGCGGCCGGTCTCTTCCATCAGGACATCACGCCGGACTGCATCCTTATCCGGGATAACGACACGCCGGTTCTGGTGGATTTCGGCGCCTATCGCGCCAGCATGCGACGGCGCGCAGAACCGGCGACCGCGTCAGAGCGTCCCTACGCAGCACCCGAGCTGATCAAGCCCGATGCGGACGAGGCTGGTCCGGCTGCTGATATCTACGGCCTCGCGGGCGTGCTTTACCGGGCCGTGACCGGCAAGGCTCCCCCATCCGCCCACGAACGCCTGGCCGGCGCCGAGCTGGCGAGCGCTGCAATCGCAACGGAAGGGCGCTATCGATCCGATTTTCTCGCCGCCATCGATGCCGGCCTGCAATTGCCCCGCGGCGCGCGCCCGATCGGCATTGCGCACTGGCGCGAGCAGATGATGCGCACGCAGGCTGCGAAAATCGGCGTGACCAAGCCGGCGGTGAATGCGGCCGCCGAGCAGCAACTCCTGAGCGGCGCGGAGACCATGTCGGCCCCACGTGTCTCCAACGGGCTCGTGCTTGACGACGATGCACTCGACGAGGCGCCGGATGCCAACCCAACGCTGATGGAGAACCAGGGCTTCCGCACCCTCTTCTACGGCATCGTCGGCCTGTTGGGCGGAGCGATCGGCGGGGCGCTGTCGAGCGTGGTGGTGGCCACCGTCATCAATCCGGAGTGCACGGCCGACAGTTGCGTCGGGCCGGTGCTTCCGGTGCTGGCCGCGATCGGCGCCATCATCGGCACTTATGTCGGTGCACGGATCGCTCGCACGTCCACCGTCCCCAAAAGCCAGCACTTCACCGGCTACTGACTGCCGGCGTTGAGGAATCCGGCGTCCCCGGAGCCCGCTGGAAATGCCGACGTACATCAGGGTCGGCGCGGAGGCGCCGGGAGCCTTATTCTATACTCAAATCGTAAAGTATATGGCTGTCCGACCGGCTGGAGAGCATCCGAAGCGGTCCGCGCGGTCGTATCGCACGCTTGAACCCGCTTTTCGCGGATCCGATGTGATGGAGGACTGCGAAGAGCTTATGGCAACGAACGAACAGATCGGAGACGTTTCGGCGCTGGAGTCCTGCATCGGCAAGACGCCGGGTCCGATGCATCTCAAGGTGATTGATCACCTCGACGCCGGTGCCGTGCGCTGGCTTGCAGCATCCTCTCTGATGTTTGCCGGCTTTGCGTCGAGCGACGGTGTTGCGGTGTCGTTGGGCGGCGGCAGGGCCGGCTTCGCCGAGGTGGTCGACCCCTCGCGGGTGCGCGTGCCGACAGCGATGCTGGACGATCCCGCTGTTGCCCGCGAGGGGCAGGGCGTAGGCACCCTGTTCCTGATTCCGACCATCGGCGAGACCTTGCGCATCAATGGCCGTGTTGCTTCGGTCGACAGAGATGCGGTGGGGATCGACGTCGAGGAATGCTATATCCATTGCGCCAAGGCGCTGATCCGGTCGGAATTCTGGAAGCCAGATGCGCATACCGCACCTTTCCCGGAGCCAGAGGCCTATCTCGCGGCATGCCGCTTCATTGCACTCGCCACGGGCGACGCCGCGAGCCGTGCGGACCTCAGTCCCAAAGGCGATCCTGCCGGTGCGATGATCCGGCCGTCCGGGAACGCTGTTTGGTTCGCCGACCGTCCCGGAAATCGGCGGGCAGACAGCTTCCGCAATATGCTGTCGCAACCGCGGGTCGCAGTCGCAGCCTTGATGCCGGGCACCACCCGCATCGCATTCGTCAGCGGCCGGGCGGAACTCACGACGGACGCCGATATCCGCGCCAGCTTTGCCGTGCAGGGCAAGACGCCGCTGATGGCCACGCGCATTGTCCAGCCGCAGATCGTGCTTCGTGACAGCCCGGCCCTGGAGCGCGCCCGTCCCTGGCCGGCGAGGGCGCCTGCCGAGGCCATAGATCCTGCCGCGATCATCGCTGGTCACGTCAGGCTCAGCAGGGAACGCGGGCTGCAGGCGACACTGGTGCGCACGGCAGTGTCCGTCCCCGGCCTCATGCGCAGGGGCCTGGAACGCGACTACAAGACGAACCTCTACTAAAGCAACTGACCTCAGTTGGAGGCCAGGCGGCAGGCCTTCCGCCGGACAGGGCGCGCCGCATTGCTTGAAATCAAACCTGACGATAAACTTCCAGATTATCAGTTCCAGCGATGTCCTGCGGCGTATCGCGTGCTGGTCGCTGCGGCCTTCGGACCGACGGACTCGCTGGCAGAGCACCGAGGAGCGGCCACAATGACACGCAGGTGGACAATACTGTTGGCAATGCCGGTTATGGCGCTGCTGCCGTCGCCGGTCGCAGCAGCAGTCAAAGTGACTTACATAACCCCCGCGCGCTTTTCCGACGCCGGTTCTCACGGCGTGACGATGGATCATTTTCGACGCGTCTTCGCGCAACTTGGCGACCGCTACCTGAAGCGCGGGCAAGCTCTCGACATCAAAGTCCTCGACATCGACCTCGCCGGCGAGTTCGAGCCATGGCGTCGTCATCTCAACGATGTGCGGATCATGCGCGGCATCACGCCGCCGCGGATCAAGCTGCAATACGTGCTTCGCCAGAACGGCCGCGTGATTGCGCGCCGGACGGAGACAATCTCCAACATGAACTATCAGATGAACGCATCCGCGCGTTACTCGAACGAACGCTTCGCCTATGAAGACGACATGCTGCGCGACTGGTTCCGCTCCCGCTTTCGGGCAATGCGGTAGCCGGATCGCCGCCGGCAGCGATCAGAGATCCTGACGACCGTTGCCGGAGCACCCGGTGACGGCGGAGAAACGGTGGCTCGACGCCAAGCCTCCGGGCAATGGACATCGTCATCTTGCCTCGGCTCCGAACGTCGTGAGTTGTACGTATGTGCGTTGGCGTGGTTGTGTGCGTTAGCGTCGTTCGCCGACGGCCAGCACGGAGGATAGGGTGTCGATCACAGGTTCCCAGGCGCGCGCTGCACGTGCGTTGGTGCAGATCCCCGTTCAGGAGCTTGCGCGGGTGTCCCGCATCGAGGCGGCGGCCATCATCGCGTTCGAGATCGGCACTTCCGCTGCCGATGACGATACGAAACGGCGGCTGCGCCATGCACTCGAGGAAAGCGGCGCCGTGTTCGTCGCGGAGGACGATGCGGGTGGTATCGGAGTGCGCCTGAAGTACACGCGGAACCAGGTTCGCGCCATCAACAGATGGGAAGGCGAAGGCGGTCCGGTCGGCGAGGATGACATTTGAGTGAACGCTATCTCCCCGTGAAACACTTTCACTCGGAAATAACTTGATTAACAAAAGCAGGACCAAGGTCCCGGAAACAAAATAACGAATTCATGATTTTTTTCCATTTACCTGAATACTGAAATTGATATTCAACGCGTTCTATTCAAACACGAGACAATCGGCTTTTCGCTGCTTTATTCTTGACAAGCAGAACAGCCGCTCCGACGATGAAACAGGAAATTGGTATCTGCCGAAAAAAGGACGGAGATAACCATGGCAATCAGCACCCATCCGGTTGACATCGGAACAGCCACTGAACCCGTGCGCAGCAATAGAGGCTGGTTTCTCGCACTCGGCATCGTTCTTATCTTATGCGGAAGTCTGGCGATCCTGCTGCCGGTGTTGTCGACACTTGCCGCAACGTTTGCGATTGCCATCGCATTGGCGATCAGCGGCATCAGTCAGATCATCCACGCATTCCGGACCAGAGGATGGCGCGGTTTTTTCTGGAATCTCGCGACCGGCGTCATCGAACTGCTGGGTGGCCTGGTCATCTGGTTCAATCCGTTCGCCGGCGCGGTCGTGATTACAGCAATAATCGGCGCAGTATTTCTCTTGCAGGGAATCTCGCAGATATCGATGGCGCTCAGCGTCCGGCCCAACGATGGCTGGGGCTGGATGCTGACGGCCGGCATCGTCACCGTCCTGGCCAGCATATGGCTGTTCTTCCGCATACCCGTCATCGGACTTTTCGCGCCCGGCATGATCGTCGGAATTGCGCTCCTGTTCGAGGGCTGGGCGTTCGTGGCCATCTCCATGACGGGGAAGCAACGGGAAGCCATGGCCTAGAAACATCGCTGCACGCTGCGTCGCTCCCGACAATCGTGCATGGGGTGTGGGGCGCATTGCTCCCCACACCCACGCAGATCCGAATATCACGACACCGACACCTGCTTTTCAGACCGCTTTGGATTGCGCGCCCAGGGGCTGGTGAACCAGGTGACGTAGACCGTCGGCAGGAATATGAGCGTCAGGATGGTGGCTACCAGCAGGCCACCCATGATCGCAAACGCCATCGGCCCCCAGAAGACGGTCGGCGCGATCGGAATCATGCCAAGCACGGTGGAAACGGCCGTCAGCATGATCGGCCGGAACCGGGTGCTGCTCGCATCGATCGCAGCCTGGACGACGTCCTTCCCCCGGGCGCGCTCCGAATCGATCTGGCCGATCAGGATGACGGCATTCTTGGTGATCATGCCGAGCAAGGCCAGAATCCCGAGGATGGCCACGAAGCCAAGCGGGCGGCCCGAGATCAAAAGCGCGCCGACCACGCCGATCAAACCCAGCGGCCCGACGCTCAGCACGATAAGCAGCCGCTGGAAGCTCTGCAGTTGAACCATAAGAACGGTGACCATGATCAAAAGCATCAGCGGCACGACGGCAATCACAGACGCCTGCGATTTTTGGCTCTCTTCCACCGTGCCGCCGACCGCGATCCGGTAGGGTGGGACGAGAGTTTCACCGAGTGACTCAACGCTCTCCGACAATGCGCTGACGACGGTCTCCGGCAGCACGCCGGACTTCACATCGGCCTGAACCGTGAGCGTCGGCATGCGGTCGCGCCGCCATACGACCGGATAGTCCTGCGTATATTCAAATGTTGCAAACTGGCTGAGGGGAACGGTGCGCCCGTTCGGCAGCGGAAGCTGCACATTGCGCAATGTGTCGATCGAAACGCGCTGCTCGTCCGTCGCCCGCAGAATGACATCGACGAGATAAATATCGTCGCGCACATGCGAGATCGCATTGCCTGAGGTGACGGTGTTCAGGACACCGGCAATGGTCGCCGAACTTAGGCCGAGCTGGCGCGCCTGGTCCTGATCGATGCGGACGCGCAGTTCCCGTGCGGGCTCAATCCAGTCGAAATTGACCTTCTCTACCGACGGGTTCCTAGCGACGACTTGCGCAAGCCTCAACGCGACCGATCTCACCTCGGAGATGTCCGGACCGCTCACGCGATACTGCACGGGCCATCCGACAGGCGGGCCGAGCTCAAGTGGAGAAATGCGGGAGACTACGCTCGGAAAGTCGTTTTCCAGAACCTTCTCGAGTTTGCCACGCAGCCGCTCGCGCGCCGACACATCCTTGGCGACGACAACCGCCTGGGCAAAGAAATCGTTCGGCAACTGGACATCGAGAGGCAGATAAAAACGGATGGCGCCACGGCCGATATACATGCTCCATCGCTCGATATCCTCGTCGTCCTTGAGATGCGTTTCGAACCGGTCCACCAGCGACTCCGTGGCATAGATCGAAGCGTTCTGCGGCAACCGCAGGTCGACGAGCAGCTCCGGACGATCCGAAGACGGAAAGAACTGATTTGGAATGAGCGGAATGGCCAGGATGGACAGCGCAAACAGGCCCAGCGTCGCTCCAATCGTCACCCATCTCGCTGCCACCGCCCGGCTCAGAAGCGCCCGGAACAGAACGAACAGCCTGCCCGGGGCTGCCGGCTCGTCAGTCCTGGGAACGGACAGAATGAACATACCAAGCAGCGGAGCGAAAATAACCGCAACGAACCAGGACACGATGAGAGCGATGCTCACGACGGCAAACAGCGAGAACGTGTATTCGCCGGCGGAGCTGGCCGCAAACCCCACCGGCACGAATCCCGCGATGGTCACCAGCGTTCCTGCAAGCATCGCAAACGCGTAGGTTCTGAAGGCGAACGATGCCGCATCCATCATGCTGTCGCCGGCCGTGAGCCGGTTGAGCGTCGCATCCGTGGTGGTCATGGCGTCATCGACAAGCAGCGCGAGCGCGATGATCAGCGCACCGAGCGATATGCGCTGCATGTCGATGCTGGCAAGATCCATGACGGAAAACACGATGGCCAGCGTCAAGGGAATGGAAAGCGCAATAATCAGACCCGGCCGCACGCCGAGGCTTATGAAACTGACAAACAGGATGATGGCAACGGCCTGCCACAGTGACGACATGAACTCTGCGATCGCGCCGTCCACCGTCACCGCCTGATCCGCGACAAGCTTGGGCTCGATACCGATCGGCAAGTCGGCGGTGATGGTAATCATCGCCTCCTTGATGTTCCGCCCCAGGGTCAGGATGTCTCCGCCTTCCCGCATAGCGATAGCCAGCCCGATCGCCGGCTGTCCGTTCACGCGAAAAAGCGGTTGGGGCGGATCGGCATAGGCGCGGCGCACGCGGGCGACGTCGCGCATGCGGAGCATGCGACCGCCGACGGCGAAATTGACGTTCAGAATGTCCTGTTCCGAAGCGAACGATCCGGAAACGCGCAGCGAAAGCGTTTCGTCGCCGGTCTGGATCGTGCCTGCGGGGCTGACGATATTCTGCGCCTGCAGGGCTGCGACAAGCGCGGCGCGGTCGATACCGAGCGTTGCCAACTCCTTCATGGAAAACTCGACGAAGATCTTTTCGTCCTGCGCCCCCAGAACCTCGATCTTCGACACGTCTTTCAGATCGAGCAGCTTCGATCGCACATCCTCCACATAATCGCGCAACTCCCTGTGCGTGAAGCCATCGGCCGTAAAGCCGTAGATAATGCCGAAAGTGTCGCCGAACGTATCGTTGAAACCCGGCCCGACAACGCCGGGCGGCAACGTATGCCGAATGTCTCCGATATTCGTGCGCACCCGGTACCACGCGTCCTCGACCTGCCGGGCATTGGCGCTGCCCTTCAAATTCACGAAGATCGTCGTGACGCCGGCAGTGGTGTAGCTGCGCAGGAAATCGAGATAGGGCGTTTCCTGCAGCTTCCGCTCGATCCGTTCGGTGACCTGCTTGACGGTCTCTTCGACCGTGGCGCCCGGCCAGGCGGCCTGCACGACCATCGTCTTGATGATGAAAGACGGATCTTCGCTGCGCCCGAGCCGGTTGTAGGCCAACAGGCCGGCCGCCACCGCGATGATCATGCCGTAGACCACGAGCGAGCGGTGGTTGAGAGCCCACTCCGACAGATTGATTCGGTTCATCGCGCAGCGCCGAGAATGCGGACCTTCTGGCCGGGATGCAGGGCCTGGACACCGGCGGTGACGACGATCTCTCCGACATCGAGCCCGTGAGAAATCGTCACCGCGGAGGGGTTGAATCGCTGCACATCGACAGTCCTGAGCGCGACCGTGCTGTTGGATGGATCGACCACCCATACGGCCGGCTGCCGGTCGGACCTGGTGAGAGCCGTGGCCGGTATTTCCAGCGTCGCCAGCGAGTCCCGCTGCATCGTCCCTGTCACCGTCGCGCCAAGCCGCATATCCGCAGGCGGGTCATCAAGGCCGATCTTCACCTCGAACGTGCGTGTAACGGGATCGGCCTGCGGCGCAACTTCGCGCACACGCCCTGTTGCCTTCACGCCGGGAGCATCGGTGAGATCCACAGAAATGACCGGATCGCTTGGCGCCGTCCGCAGCACCTGGGCAGGTACATCGAAAACCGCGTCGCGTCCGTCCTGGCGCGCGAGCCGGACGATCATCCGGCCAGCCTGGACGACTTCGCCCGGTTCCGCCCCGACTGCAGTCACGACGCCGGGCGCATCCGCCCTGAGCTCGGTGAAATCGACCAGATCATGCGCGACTTTGAGATCGGCCTCGGCGGCATCGACCTGAGATTGCGCGGTCTGCCTGGCCTGTGCGGCCTGATCGAATTGAGCGCGCGTCGTCCAACCTTGATTCAGCAACGCCTGCTGACGATCGAAATGATTGCGGGCCTGGGTCAACTGCCCTTGAGCTGCTGCCAGATTCGCTTGCGCCGAGCGCAGCGCATTCTGCTCGTTTTGAGATTCCAGCCGAGCAATGACCTGCCCGGCAACCACCCGATCCCCCGTGTTCACCATACGCTCCTGCAGGCGACCGGCAATTCTGAACCCAAGAGCGACCTCATCCTGCGCCTGGATCCGGCCGGTCAGCACAACGGGCTCACCGGCCACCCGCTTCTCCAACGTGAGAGTGCGCACCGGCCGTGCTTCCGGACCGCTTTGCTCATCCGTTTCTCCTCCACACGCCGCCAACAGGCTTGCCGCAACCACTATCGACGACATAGTCAATAGCCTGACACGATGAACTATCATTGGCCCTCTGCATACAGAGATATGTGGGACTTGGTTGCTGACCTGGCTTCCGTCAGTGCGATTTTAGAGCAGGGAGTCCAACCTTGCATTGCGTAAGGACGGCGGTACGGGCGCAGCCAATCGGACAAAACGGCACCCATGAACCAGGCTGACGACAGTATCGGGCACAACCCTGAAACTGCGGAATGACCCAGATCATTGCAGCTTTCCGTGTTCGGACGACTGGCATCATCGCAACCCACCAATCCGGTCCGAACGGTTCTGCCCCGAATTGTTCCGGGATGCCTCAAGACCCGCCAGCAAAACAACGGCGCCTAGGATCGTCAAGGTACACTTAAAGTTAAATCAGTAATCCGAAAGCATGAATTGCCGAATAAAAAATCGGCTTGAACACGACGCGGCCGATAACGATCCGACGGCATCCGCTTTCAGTCGCCAAGCGCCAGCAGCGCAACCAGAATGAACGCCAGTATCAGCAACGACAACCCGGACACCGGCCAGGTTCTCAACCAGCGTTCCGTGCTCTCGATTCGATCGCTGCAGCGGCGCCCGAATTCTATTATCTCCTGCAAGCGTTCAAGACCGATCATTGACGCTGCCCCCACTTTCTTCACGGCCGTCCGACCTGAACGAATTCATACGGACTGATCGGCAGGTATCCGAGCGATAACGCACACAGCGCAAGGGCCAGCACAAGCAGCTCCCGATATCTGGCGACGGGAGAAACGACGACGACAGCACCTTCCGTTCTCTGAAAAGCCGTCAAAAGCACCGGCAGGATATAAGCAGCAGCAAGCACGCCGCCGCCCAGGATCACCACGCCCCACCACCATTGGCCCTCGTTGACCGCGGCCGTAAACAGCATCGACTTCGCGCCACCGGGAGGCAAGCCGATCATGGACAACCCGCCAAGAGCAAAAGCCACGAGCGTGATCGGAAGCGCGCGCCCTATGCTCGCGAGGCCGGCGATCCTGTCATGTCCCAGTGCTTCGGCCATCAGCCCCGCCGCCATGAACATCGCAGCCTTGGCGAACGCGTGCGACAAGAGCTGTCCCCAGCCCCCATCCAGCCGAGCTGTGACCAACTCGCCGCATCGGCGCTGACGATCAACGGGAACATAAGGAATAAATAGCCGATCTGCGCGACGGTGGAATACGCGATCAGAAGTTTCAGGCGCACCTGGCGCAATGCCAGCACGCCACCGAAGATGATCGCGCCGGCGCCAAGCGCAGCCAGCACCTGGGCCGAGGCCTGATTGAGCAAACCCGGAAACGCATCGAACCAGACCTTCGCAGTCAGATAGAACGACGCCTTGACAGCCAGCGCCGAAAGCAGCGCACTCGCCGCCGCCGGAGCGCCGGCATGAGCAGCCGGCAGCCAGAGATGCAGGGGAAACAGGGCGGTTTTCGCCAACAACCCCGCCGTCATCAGCGCTGCAGCCAACCAGACCGCCGGCTCATCACGAAACCGGCTTGCCAACAGCGCGATGTCGAGCGTGCCGTAGGCGCCGTAAACCAGCGCCACGCCGAGGAGATAGAGCACCGAGCCGACCAGCGCGAAAAGCAGATACCGCAATGCGGCGACAAGCGTCTCGGCGCTCCCGCTCAGGCACACCATCGGCACGGCCGTGACCGTCAGAAGCTCGAGTGCAACGTAAAGATTGAACAGGTCGTTGCCGAGAAAGACGCCGACCAGCGCGCCCCATAAACCCATCAGGTAAATCCAGAAGGCGAGCGAGGATCGCTTTTCCGGTCCGCTTTGCGATGCACGGAAATCCGGTCGCGCGAAAATGACCGTCGCCGACATGATGATTGCAGTGAGCAGGATCAATGTTGCCGACAGTCCATCCGCTCTGAGCTCCAGCCCCAGCGGCGGCGCCCAACTCCCCACGTGATACGTGATTGGCCTGCCTGTTCTCCACACGCTGGCCGCGATGGCAAAACCGAGCGCCAATGCAATTGGTGAAATGACCAATGCAATGCGTTCCGCCCTCCGGCCACCGGCAACGAGCGCCAACACGCTGCCCGCGACTGGAACCATCAACGCCAGCACCAGCAGCCATCCCCCGGAACTGTTGCCTATGATGGTGGACGGACCCGTCATTAAACTCCGGCTCCATCCTTTTTATCGTCCGACGGGTCTGAAGCCAGTTCATCCCCGCCGGTCAATTCGGCGGCACGCAGCAGCAACGTCACCGCCAGTGCGGTGGCGGCGAAGGCAACGATAAGTCCCGTGATGACCATCGCGTGCGGAACGGGATCGGCTCCCACTCCATCGACAGCACCGCGTCGCGCGAAAACGCCAAACAGAATGAAGACGCCGCCACCCAGCAGGTTGAACGACAGGATCTTGCGCAACGTCCGGGGAAGGATGATCAGCCCATAGAGTCCCAGGCCGACCAGCGCTGAACCGACGAAACCATAAAGGGTCGTAAAGCTCATGGCTCATCCGCCCTCACCGGCGGGCCGGCGACCATCATCGCAAGCGTAACGGCGATGGACGGCGCCAGCGCAACCTCGATCAAGACCATCAACGGCTTGGCGAATCCTGCCGGATACGCCAGGAAGTCCCCGGCCAGGAGAAAGCCGGCAAGCCCAACCAGAATGAACATGCCCGGTCCGAGAACGAGCGAAACCCGCAGCCACGTCGTGCCGACCCGCGGCGGAGCCACCAGCCCCGCCATCATCGCGAGAAGCCACATGGCTGCGAGAATCGCGCCGCCTTGAAATGCACCTCCCGGCTCATCTGCGCCCACCCAGACGATGTAGATGCCTGCGACGATGCCGATCGGAGGCAATATCCGCGCGGCGAAGGTCAGCGCGTCGCTGCCTGCCGGTGAGCGCCACGCCGCCGGTCTTCCGCCCCACGCATCGTCCGGCGCCAGCGACCAGACGCCCACGAGCGCGATAAGCAGCACAACGGCTTCAAGCAGGGTGTCCAGGGCCCTGTAGGCTTTGAGCACTGCCGCAACGCCATTGCCGATCTGCAGCGTGTCCAGATACGCCATCGCGCGCGGCGCCAGGGTGGGTATCGGATCCGGCGGAAGCAGAACGACGGCCGCGAGCCCAGCCGTGACCGCCGCACACAGAATGGCTGTCAGTACGCGCATTTTCAGGCCGAGCGGAGACCGGCTGACCGCGTTCCCACGCAGTCTGGCGGCGGCGCTGAGCAACAGGACGCCCGTGATGCCGCTACCGATCGCAGCCTCGGTGAGCGCAACGTCGACTGCGGACAGCCGCACCCATACCAGCGCCAGCAGAAGCCCATAGATCACAAATCCCACGATCGCAGGAAAAGTCGAACGCACGACAGTAGTCCAAAGCGCGATGACGATCGTCGTCGCGGCCAGGCAGATATCGAACGCCGCCAGCAGACTCATGTTTCAGACCTGCTCAAACGCACGCGCCGGGCGACGAGTTGCGTCGCCGTTGCGCCCGAGAACAACACGAGCAGCCAGATCGCGACGATCTTCAGCATCGTGAGCAGCCCATCCAACTGCGGCAGCAGCCCGATGATGACCAGACCCAAACCCAGATTGTCCGCCTTTGTCAGGGCGTGCAGCCGTGACAGCGTATCCGGGAACCGGAGCAGTCCCATCGTGCCGGCGAGGAAGAAGAACGCACCCGCGCTCGCACAAAGGACCGTAAAAGCATCGAGTACGACACTCATGGATCGGTCTCCGTCCGATCATGCCGTTCCGAACGGCTGGAACTGCCCTTCACGAATGCAATCGTCACGAACGCAGCAAGGAGCGACAGCGTCAAAGCCACATCGACCACCGACGGCATTGCGCCCGCGACGGAGATGAGCAGCAGGAAGGCGATGCCACCGGTCCCGAGAAGCTGCGCTGACATCAGCCGATCTGCCGATCCCGGCCCCCACAGCAGGCGCGCAAGGCCGAGGGCCGTCATGGCCAGAATCACGACTGCAGCGCCGAAAAGAAACTCAGACATCGCCGAGTCTTTCCCCCAGCGCATGCGCCAAGCGCGCTTCCTCGGCGCCGATTTGCTCCAGGACTGGCTGTTCGACATCGAGACAATGGATGAGCAGCGAACCCGGCTGTTCAAAACCCGCGGGCAGCGTGCCGGGAGAGAGGCTCAGCATCGTGCAGAACAGGTCGCGCTGCGTTTCATCGGGCAACCCTACCGCGTATTCGACAAAGCCCGGATTCAACGGCACTTGCGGGTGCAGTGCGCGGGCCGCGACATCGATCCCGGCAACAACGGACTGGTAGAGCAGGCGGAGCGCAAGGCGGATCGATTCCGGGATCGATATACGGAACGGGCGCGGCGGCAGCAAAACGAAGCTCGCCCAGGTTGCCGTGCCGACGGCCAGGGCCGCCACCGGAAGATCCGACGGATTCGCTCCGGCAACGATAATCCAGAGACCGAAGAACCACAGGGCTCGAATGAGTGACTGGCGCAATGGAAATCGCATGCGACTGGACACTCCAGCTAGAACGAACCGAACAGCGACCCGAGAGCGATGACACAGACGAGCGCAATGATCGCCCCGACAATGGCGACCATCACGATGTCGAAGTAGCTCTCGCGGTGCGTCGATCCGCAGACGGCCAGCATCGTCACGACGGCGCCGTTATGAGGCAGGCTATCCAGCGTGCCGGCTCCGATGACGGCGACGCGGTGCATCAACGCGGGATCGATATTCAGAGTGCGGGCCAATTGCATATAGATTTCGGCCAATGCATCCAGCGCGATCGTCAAACCGCCGGATGCGGATCCCGTCAGGGCGGCAAGAACGTTGGTGGAAACCGCCAATGACACGAGCGGCCCGCCTTGGATGGAGAGCACCCATTCGCGGACGGCCTCGAAGGCAGGGAGAGCTGCGACCACCGCCCCGAAGCCGACGAGGCTTGCGACGCTCAGGACCGGCAGCACCGATGCGTTCGCGCCGGCATCAATCGTCTCCCGCGGCGTCGGCAACCGTCTGCCGCTGATAATCAGCAGCGCGATGATCGCGGCAATGAGCGCCACCACAACCGACCAAACGCCGCCGACGGCGGCAAGCGACGTCGCCCCCCATCGCTCTTCGGCAAGAAACGAGAAATCCAGCCGTGGAAAAATGAAAATTGACATCAGCAGATTGGTTCCCACGACCACGACGAGCGGCAACACCGCCAGTCCGACCGGCGGCGGCACCGGGCTCTGCAGCCCCTGTTCAATTTCGGCCGGATCGAACTCGCGGGCCGTGGTTGCACGCTCGCGGACAATGAGACTTTCCGCCGGATCTCTGGCCGCGGGCGTATCAGCGCCGAAGCCTTCGCCGGAAGCGCGAGCCGCGGCTTCCGTCCGCGCGAGCCACCACAGGCCGAACGCCAGCATGATCACCGATGCTATAATACCGAGCCCCGGCGCGGCGAACGGCGTCGTACCGAAAAACGGCATCGGAATTGCGTTCTGGATGGCAGGCGTGCCCGGCAGCGCCGTCATCGTGAACGTCGACGTACCCAGAGCAATCGCCGCTGGCATCAGCCGGCGCGGAATGCCGGCCTCCCGGAACAGAGCTTGCGCCATGGGGGCCAGGACGAACACCGCAACGAACAGACTGACGCCGCCATAGGTGACGAGAGCGCCGGCAAGCACGACTGCGAGGACGGCACGCTGTTTTCCAAGCCGCCCCGTCATGTAGCGTGCGATCGCGGAGACCGAGCCGGTATCCTCCATCAGCTTGCCGAACAACGCCCCCAGCAGGAACAGAGGAAAGAATTGCGCGAGGAACGAGCTTGCGCTGCCCATGAACGTCTGCGTCCAGTGCGCGAGAAGCGGCTCGCCTGCAAAGGCCGCCGCGACGAGCGCCGCTCCAGGAGCCAGCAGCAGGACGCTCCAGCCGCGATACGACAGCCAGCTCAGCAGTCCGAGAGCGATGACGATGCCGAAGAGGCCCATCTCTCAAACACCTTCAAGCAGCACATCGAGATCGATCGACGATTTCTTGCCCAGGCTATCGGCATGCTCGATCAGGAACTCGTCGGCCGCGCGGCGGCCTTCCTGATGCAGCATGCTGATGAAATCCCACTCCGCGTTGAGCTTCGATGAGTAGCCCAGCGTGCTCATGATCGAGTTGCGTACCAGATGGATTCGCATCTGCGCCCAGCGGGCGCCCTCGGTATGGCCGGGATCAGCCACCTGCCGCAGCAGCGCGATCATGCGCAATTCCTTGAGCAGGACGGCGTTGAATGAAACTTCATTGAGACGATTGAGGATGTCGCGCGCGGTGCTTGGCGTGCCTGGGCGCTCGATCGGATTGATCGGGACCAGGATGGTGTCGCTCGATGAGCACTCCCGTATCAGGGGAGTCATCGTGGGATTGCCGGAATATCCGCCGTCCCAATAGCTCTCGCCGTCGATTTCGACAGCCTGGAAAAGGGTCGGCAGGCAGGCCGATGCCAACAGCACATCCGGCGTAACCTCGGCGTTGCGGAACAACCTGACGCGCCCCGTCCGCACGTTCGTCGCCGTGATGAAGAGCCTGACCGGCGAAATCTTCAGCCGCTCGAAATCGATCAATTCGTCCAGGATGCTCCGGAGGGGATTCGTGCCCCCGGGATTGAGATCGTACGGCGAGAACAGCCTCGACATCAGATCCATGGTGATGAACATGGGCGAGTTGTCGAGCGTCCACCGGCCGAGAAGCAGATCGAGCGGACCGCGACGGAAAGGGCTGAATTGGGCGGCATCGGAAACATTGCGCCAGAACGTCGCCAGCGACTTCCTCGCGCCCTCCGCGCCACCGACCGCGAAACCGTCAGCCAGCACTGCCGCATTCATCGCGCCGGCGGAGGTTCCGGAAATTCCCTCCACCGCTATCCACGGCTCTTCCAGCAGCCGGTCGAGCACACCCCACGTGAATGCGCCATGAGACCCGCCGCCCTGCAACGCGAAATCGACCGATACAGTCCTGCGTCCGGGCCCGTCGGTACTGTTGCTAGCCATCAAGCCCTCGCTCACGGCAAACGATCAACGAGTGAGCATTTCGGCCTTCACATTCCGGGACTATGCGCGTGATCAATACGGAATATTGCAATGCACCATATGTGACATGGAAGCAGCACCGCAATAAAATTTCGCCGCCACTTCAATGCGAAGGGACAAAAGCGCGTTCATGGTAAACTGGTGCGCAAGATCGCGGACGCGGCGCGGCTTCGCCGGCTCATTCAACTCTTACGCTGTCCCAGTGCCACGTATGCCCAGCCGGCATCCCATCCTTGTCAGGGGTGTAGTTGTGGTCCTGGAAGTACACCTCGAACTCGTCGGGGAACCGTCCTGGTACGGATTTTGTGAACAAACCGCCGTAGTTTACGGTCAGCGTCCCGTTGCCGTTATCGGTGACCGAGAACGGGCGCCGAACCATTTTCGACGCGCAGCCGACAGGATCCAATCCGGATTTCCCGCAAAGCGACCGCCAGCCATCGTAACGATTTTTATCTTCCGTAGTGATATTGACGGTTCCTGCGGCTGGACCGGAGCCGACAACGACAGTCCGCCGGTCATATTCACTAACGTGTGCTGTATCTTTCAGCCAACCCGCCGTCGCAAGGAACTTGGCTCCGACCGGGACAACCGAGACCTCCCACCACTGCCGGCCGCCGAGGTCGGTCACATTGACATCCCACGACACCCGCTTGTGCGTCTCGCGGCGGAATTGCCGCTTGGGACTGAACCATGCGATGGAGTAGCCGTCGACATCGCCCATCGACGACATCATATGATCCCGACACAGATAAAAAATGCCCTGCAGATTGAAATCGACTGTCGGAACCCAGCCGTGACTCTTACCGCTAGCCTGTTTAACCGAACTCAAGGTTCTTTGGGTTTCTGGCGGACCGCAGCTCAGATCGTGATCGGCAGTCCAGCTTCCGCCGTGACCGGTATTGTTGTCTCCCCATATCACCGGCTTCTGACCGAGCTCCTGCGCTCCGATGTTGCGGTGGAAGACGCCGCGACGAAATCGGTCGAGCCCGGTGTTTCCGGTGAAATCCTCGACGAAGCCGTCGTCATTGGCGGCCACAGGTAAAGCCGGCAGCCGGGAGACCTTGGTGTCGGCCGCAGAGCCGCCGCACATATAGTCATCCTGGCCTTTGAAAGGCAGTACGCCGATCGCATATCCCGGCCGCATGGAAAGGCCGTATATGGTGCCCGCGGCAGCGAGCAAGACACCGGCCGAAACACAAGCAACGCCTGCGGTTCCGCGCAGCCGGGCGAGCGGCAACGTCAAAAATGAACTCATACGGCGAGACAAATCGCGCCTCCCATCCGGGAAAACAAACCACGCGTGACGATAAAGAGGTCGAACGGAGACCGCAAAACAATCCGGCGTCATCGCTAATGACGCGGGAAAGCCCGGCATGTCCGCTGAGATAGCGCAGCCGGACGACTCCGACGTGACACACGGAACAGAGCGGATCACCGTCACGATTGAACCACTGGCTGTAAACATCGCTGGTCAGTACCGCCATATTGATGCTTGACACATCACTAATGATGCGCAGAATTGCGATATTGAATCGGAGACCAACATCCCTTGATGACCGCGGGACAACTTCGGGCTGCGCGCGCGCTGCTGGGAATTGAGCAGAAGGCGCTCGCCGAGATGGCGGGCGTATCCCTGCCGACCATCCAGCGCATGGAAGCAAGCGACGGCATCGTTCGCGGCAATGTGGACACCCTGACCAAAGTCATCGAGGCGCTCAACCGTGCCGGTGTCGATCTGATCAACACCGGCGGACGAGGCGTTTTGCTGAGGGGCCCATCCGGTAATGGCTGAGGTGGCGGGTCCGCTGCTGCTGATCGCGGTCGCGGTCTCCCTGATGGGCGCCGCGGCCGCTGCGGCTGCCGTTTTTCACGGGTCGCGCACCGTCCTGGCATTAGTTTACCCGGCATGCCTGATCGCAGCCGCAGTGGCGGCCAGCGCCGATCTGACGGTTCTGGCAACCGGCACGACGGCCGGCGCTACGCTCCCGATGGGCCTGCCGACGATCGGCTTGAAGTTCCGTATCGACGTCCTCAGCGCGTTCTTCGGCCTCGTCGTCAACCTCGGCGTCGCGGCAGCGTCGCTTTACGGCCTCGGCCTTTCCCGGCAGTCCGATCTCTCGCCCAGGATCGAGCCGTTTTTCCCGGTATTCGCAGCCGCGATGAACGTCGTACTGATCGCTGACGACGCCTTCGCCTTTCTGTTTTTCTGGGAGTTGATGTCGGTCACCTCCTGGGCGCTCGTGATCGCCAGGCACGAAGATGCCGAGGCACGACGCGCCGCTCATATCTACCTCGTCATGGCGATCTTCGGCACGGTTGCCCTGCTGTTTGCATTCGGAGGCATGGCCGGACCGGCCGGCGCCTATGACTTTGCGACCATGCGAGCGACGGAATTCGATCCGGTGACCGCGAGCCTGGTCCTGGTTGCCGTGCTGATCGGTACCGGTTCGAAGGCAGGCATCATGCCGCTGCACGCCTGGCTGCCGCTGGCCCATCCCGCGGCCCCGAGCCACGTCTCGGCCCTGATGAGCGGCGTAATGACCAAAGTCGCCGTCTACGGCCTTGTGCGCGTCGTCTTCGATCTGATCGGCGGAGCATCCTGGTGGTGGTCGCTGCCGCTTATCGTTCTCGGCGCCCTGACCGCGGTCGTCGCCCTGCTCTATGCCGTCCTCGACAATGACCTGAAGCGCGTTCTTGCGTTCTCGACGATCGAGAACATCGGCATCATTTATGTCGGTCTGGGCCTGGCGCTCGCCTTCAAATCCACCGGGCTGGAGGCTGCGGCCAGCGTTGCCATGACGGCAGCGTTGCTGCATATCCTGTTTCATTCCTGGTACAAATCGCTGCTGTTTCTCGGGGCCGGCGCCGTGCTGCACGCGACCGGACGGCGGGACTTCGACAGCCTCGGCGGCTTGATCCACACCATGCCGCGCACTGCATTCCTGTTTCTGGTCGGCGCCCTCGCAATATCGGCGCTGCCGCCGCTGAACGGCTTCGTCTCCGAGTGGCTCCTGTTCCAGTCAGTGCTGGCCGGTCCCAAATTTCCCGAACCGGTCCTGCGGTTCCTGACACCGGTCGTCGGTGGACTGATGGCATTGTCCGCAGGCTTGGCGGCGGCCTGTTTCGTGCGGGCCTACGGCATCGTCTTCCTCGGGCGTCCGCGCAGCAGCGAAGCCGCGAAGGCTCACGACGTGCCGTTCCTCCAGATACTCGCGATGACGCTGCTCGCCAGCCTCTGCCTCGCGGGTGGCCTGCTGGGCAACCTGCTCCTCGCCGTCACGGAACCTGTCCTGAGGCACCTCATCGGGGAACACGCGACCGCCTACCACGCCGGGCCGACGCCGCTGTCTCTCGTCGTATTCGATGCGACGCACAGCACCTATGATGCGCCAATCATCGCCGCCTTCATCGCGATTTCCGCGATATTGACGGCCCTTGCAATGCACTGGCTCTCAGGCCGGCGCACCCGGCGAGCGCCTGCATGGGATTGCGGCTTTCCGAATCCCTCGCCTGCAACCCAGTACACGGCATCGGGCTTTTCCCAACCCCTTCGCCGCGTATACGGATCGACGGTATTCGCTGCCCGCGAGATCATCGAGATGCCGCCGCCCGGCGACCAGCATCCGGCCCGGATGACCGTCAGGCAGACGGACTACCTCTGGAACTGGCTCTATCAGGCCCCCGCAGCCGCGGTGGAAACGGCAGCAGCGAAACTGAACGTGCTCCAATTCCTGACCATCCGCCGATACCTGACGCTGATGTTTTCAGCACTCATCATCCTGCTTCTCGTCGTCACGGTGTGGGACTGATGATCGAAGCGCTCGTCTCACTCGCCGGCCAATGCGCACAGATGCTGCTGGTGCTTGCGATCGCTCCGGGCATCGTCGGCATCACGAGGATCGCCAAGGCACGGCTGATGCGGCGGCAAGGGCCGCCGCTGCTCCAGCCTTACCGCGATCTCATCAAGCTCGCGCGCAAGGAGACCATCGTCGCAGACAGCGCCTCATGGCTGTTTCGTGTCGCTCCATACCTGATTTTCGCACTCACCTGGGTTGCAGCGGCTCTGATCCCGACCTTTGCATCGGGCCTCATGTTCAACTGGGCCGCCGATGTCATCGCCATCGTCGCAATTCTCGGCGCGGCGCGGGCGCTGCTGGCCCTGGCCGGCATGGATGTCGGCACCAGCTTCGGCGGGATCGGCTCGTCCCGCGAGATGACAATCGCGACGCTGGCCGAGCCCGCGATGCTGCTCGTCATGCTGACGGTTTCGCTGGCAGCGGGTTCGACGCGGCTGCCGGAGGTGGCGAACTATTTCCTCACGCAGCCTCTGGCAATCCGGGTCTCGCTCGCGATGGCGCTGGTGGCGCTGATCATCGTGGCATTGGCCGAGAACGCCCGCATCCCCGTGGACAATCCTGCCACCCATCTCGAGCTGACGATGATTCACGAAGCGATGGTGCTCGAATACTCGGGGCGGCATCTGGCAATGATCGAAGCGGCTGCACAGCTCAAGCTTGTCGCCTATCTCTCGCTAATCGCCAGCCTGTTCGTACCCTTCGGCATGGCACCTGCCGGCGCGGGCATTTCCGCCTGGCTCTCAGGCGGCGCAATCTATGTGCTGAAGATGGCCGCCGGCGCGCTGGTGCTCGGCGTGTGGGAGATCAGCATCGCCAAGATGCGCGTTTTCCGTGTGAGCGAATTTCTCGGCGTCGCCTTCATCTTCGCGTTCCTGGCGATCCTCCTGTCGTTCCTGACACAAGAGCTGCTGGGATGAGCCACGCCTACGATATCTCCCACTTCTTCGCCGGCTTGATGCTCGTCGTCAGCTTCGCGCTGATCTATCAGGATCGCGTGCTGGCCGTCCTGCGCACGTTCGCGGTCCAGGCGATCATCCTGGCCATGGCCGTTGCCTGGGAAGCATGGGCCCAGAGCCGCCCCCACCTCTACATCACCGCCGCACTCGCCTTCGGACTGAAGGGCATCATCATCCCGCTGGCCCTCAACCGGATGATCTTCCGCCTCGGCATTCAGCGTGAGGTGGAGCAAGTGGTCGGCGTCGGGCTCACGATGCTGCTCGGCCTGGGGCTCACAGCCCTCTCGCTGATGCTCGTCCTCAAGGCTACCGCCGCCGCGCCCGCTCTCGCGCGAGAGGGTCTGGCGATATCGCTCGCCATCATTCTGCTCGGCATACTGATGATGGTGACGCGGCGCAACGCCTTTACCCAGATCATCGGCTTCATGTCGATCGAGAACGGTCTCATCCTCGGCGCGACGGGGGCGCGCGGCATGCCGCTGGTCGTGGAGATCAGCGTTGCATTTTCTGTCCTCATCGCACTCTTCGTGTTCGCCGTGTTCGTTTTCCGCATCCGGGAGCGCTTCGACACCGTCGACGTGATCGCACTCGAGCGTGTTCGGGGGGACAGGCCGTGATCGAGTCGATCTATGCGGTGATCGCGATCCCATTTACGGCGGCGGTCGTTCTTGCCGTTCTACCGGGCTATCGCCTGACGGCCGCTCTCAACGTGGCGGCTTCTTTCCTGACGCTCCTGGCCGGACTCAATCTACTGAGAGTAGGCAACACTGCCGACCACTACCTGATCGTCGACGACGTCAACATCGTCTTCATCATCCTCAACACCCTCGTCGGTTTCACGGCATCCTGGTTCAGCGCCAGCTATATCGGCCACGAAATCCATTCAGGCCGGATCACCGCCGCCTCGGTGCGCTTCTATCACGCCATGTATCAGGCCATGATCGGCGCCATGAACGTCGCGCTGATGGCTGACAACATCGGTCTGCTGTGGGTTGGCCTGGAACTGGCGACGCTGATAACGGTGGTAATGGTCGGCCTCTACCGAACGCCGGAGGCCATCGAGGCGGCGTGGAAGTATTTCATCCTGAGCAGCGTCGGCATCTCGCTCGCGTTCTTCGGCACCATACTGACCTATCTGGCCGGCCAGGAAGCTCTCGGCGAGGGACTTCCCGCCCTGTCGTGGACGCTGCTGCACGCCAACGCCGCCAAGCTGGACGTCTCTTTGCTCAACCTGGCTTTCGTCTTTCTGCTGATCGGCTACGGGACAAAGGTCGGCCTTGCACCGTTGCACGCCTGGCTGCCCGATGCACATTCCGAGGGTCCGACGCCGATCAGCGCCGTTCTGTCCGGGCTGCTGCTGAACGTGGCGCTCTATGCCCTGCTCCGCTTCAAGATGCTGATAGCAGCCAATCCGTTCGCGATGCGGCCCGGACCCATTCTGGTCGTCATGGGACTGGTTTCGCTGATCTTCGCCGCGATCATGCTGTACCGCCGCCGCGACATCAAACGCCTGTTCGCCTACTCCTCGATCGAGCACATGGGGCTGATCACCTTCGCCTTCGGCATGGGCGGTCCATTGGCGAACTTCGCCGGTCTCCTGCACATGACCATGCACAGCCTGACGAAGTCGGCGATCTTCTTCGCTGTCGGACATGTTGCGCAGGCCAAAGGAACGCAGCGCATCGCCGATATCCGGGGCTTGAGCGTGACGCATCCGGGACTGGCGATCGCTTTGGGCTTCGGCGTGATGGCCATCGCGGGCCTGCCGCCCTTCGGCGTGTTCATGAGCGAGTTCCTGATCCTGACCACGACCTTCGCCCGCGAGCCGTGGCTTGCGCTGCTGGCAGCCCTCGGCCTGATCCTCGCCTTCGGCGCGCTATTGCTGCGTCTGCAAGGACTGCTGTTCGGCGCTCCAAGCGAGGTGACGCACAAGGTTAAGGCGTCGCCGCTTCCGTTCGTCCTGCATCTGGTGCTCGTGCTTATCGCGGGCTTCTATCTCCCCGGTGCACTGGTCGCCTGGTTTCAACGCGCGGCGGAGTTGCTCGGATGAGTGAACTCATGGCCATGTCGATCGAAGACGCCGGTCGGATCCCGGCGACGGACCGCGACGGTTTCGCGCGGATCAGAGTCGAGCCGGCTCAATGGATCGCGCTGTCCCGCGGATGCGCACAAGCACTGCAGGATCTGAGCGCGCTGTGGATCGACGGAAACCTCGCGCGCATGGCGCTCATCGGCCGCGACCGCAGCCGGCGGTGCATTGCGACGCTCGAGCTTGCCGACGGCACATACCCTTCAGTCGCTCAATTTCACGCGCCTGCCATCCGGCTCGAACGGGCCATGCACGACCTCTATCGTGTGACGCCGGTCGGCTTGCCGGACCTGCGGCCCTGGCTCGACCACGGGGTCTGGCCGGCTTCCCCCGAGGGAGACTCCGCGGCCTGGCGCCAATCCAGGATCGATTACGCCTTTCTTCCGGCCGACGGCGAAGGGCTCCATCAAGTGCCGGTCGGCCCCGTTCATGCGGGCATCATCGAGCCGGGCCATTTTCGCATCACTGCAAATGGTGAAGCCGTCGTCAGGCTGGAAGAGCGATTTGGCTATCTCCACAAGGGGATCGAAGCCCTGTGCGTAGGCAAGACCGTCGATCAGACCGCGCGTATCGTCGCCCGTATCTCCGGCGACAGCACAGTTGCATATTCCCTGGCCTTCGCCCGTTCCATCGAAGCCGCAGCAGGCATCGAAGTGCCGGTCCGTGCGGTCATCATTCGCGCCGTCATGGCCGAGTTGGAGCGCATCGCACACCACATCAACGATTTCGGCGCCATCTGCAATGACGCAAGCGTCGTTGCCATTCACGCCCACTGCACACTGCTGCGCGAAAACATACTCGCGACATGTGACGCGTGCTTCGGTCATCGCATGATGATGGACAGGATCGTCCCGGGCGGCGTTTCAGTGGATCTCACCAGCGAAAGCATCGCCAGGCTTCGCCACCTGCTCGATGCCTGCGAGCTCGGGCGAAAGCAAGCCGTTCGAATCTATGACGGCATGCCGTCGGTCCTGGACCGTACGGTGACCACAGGCCGGGTGAGCAACGAACTCGCCGAACGGTTCGCCGCCGGCGGCTTCGTCGGCCGGGCATCCGGCCGGGATTTCGATTGCCGCCGCGACGCCTGTTACGCGCCCTACGACACCGTGGCCTTCGATGTTCCCATTCGCAGCGAAGGCGATGTCGATGCCCGCGCCTGGATCAGGCTCGAGGAGATCGTCCAAAGCATCTCGATCATCCGGCAGTTGCTCGACCGACTGCCCGATGGTCCGGTCCGCTGCGGCCTGCCAGTGCTGACCGCGGCTGAAGGTGCTGCTTTCGCCGAAGCATTCCGCGGCGACGTCTTCCTCACCGTCCGTCTCGACAGCGATGGACGTATTGCTCACTGCCACGCGCGGGATGCGAGCTGGTTCCAATGGCCGCTGGTGGAAGCCGCGATCGAGGGCAACATCGTCGCCGACTTCCCGCTCTGCAATAAATCGTTCAACTGCTCCTACGCGGGCCACGACATCTGAGGGGCACCAATGCGCACATTGCTGCTTGAAGCTCTTCTCAAAGGCCGCGCGGTCACCGAGCCGCCGGAAATCTCCGATGACGCGCTCCGGCAAGTTACCGACGCGCTGGCAAAACGCGTGCGCCGCCGTCTCGGTCGCTCGCTCGCCATCCGCGAGGTGGATGCCGGCTCCTGCAACGGCTGCGAGCTTGAAATTCATGCGCTCAGCAACCCCGTCTACGACATCGAGCGCTTCGGCTTGAAATTCGTGGCCTCGCCCCGGCACGCCGACGTCCTGCTGGTGACGGGGCCTGTCACATGGAACATGCGGGAAGCGCTGGAGCGCACCTACGCCGCAGCGCCGGAGCCCAAATGGGTCGTCGCTGTCGGCGATTGCGCCTTTGATTGTGGTGTGTTTGCCGGCAGCCGCGCCTGCGTCGGACCGGTCTCGAGCGTGATCCCGGTCGATATCAACGTGAAAGGATGCCCGCCGTCTCCGATCGAGATCCTGCAGGCGCTGCTCACGCTCATGGAAGGCGCCTCAGCGTGAAGAATCCGGATAGATCGCTTCGGCCGGCCGTCTCGCCGCCTTCGAGGTCCAATATCACTCAGTCCGCTTGAAAAACGGAGGCGCGGGTCCCACGCCTCCGTTCGAATTCCCATCGGATCGCTGGTCAGCCGCGCGGCTGGCTCGTCGTCCGCAGATAGGGCTTCAGCGTCTTGAAGCCCGGGAACTTCGTTTTCGCCTCTTCGTCGGACACCGCGCCAGTGATGATGACGTCATCGCCCTGCTTCCAGTTTGCCGGCGTCGCGACCTTGTGCTTGGCCGTGAGCTGCAGCGAATCGAGGACGCGGAGCACCTCGTCGAAATTGCGGCCTGTCGTCATCGGATAGGCAATGATGAGCTTGATCTGCTTGTCCGGGCCGACGATGAAGACGTTGCGCACCGTCTGATTGTCGGCCGGCGTCCGTCCTTCCGAGGTTCCGCCCGTGGAGGCCGGTAGCATGCCATAAAGCTTGGAGATCTTCAGATCGGTGTCGCCGATCATCGGGTAGTTCGGGGCAGTGCCCTGCGTCTCTTCGATGTCCTTCGCCCACTTCTCGTGGTTTGCCACCGGATCGACGCTCAAGCCGATCAGCTTCGTGTTGCGCCGGTCGAACTCGGGCTTCATGAGCGCCATCCGCCCGAGCTCCGTCGTGCAAACCGGCGTGAAATCCTTCGGGTGAGAGAAAAGAACCACCCACGAGTCCCCGATGTACTCATGGAAGCGGATCTTGCCTTGCGTGGTCTCTGCCTCGAAATCCGGCGCGATGCTGCCTATCGCCAGCGTCATGTGTCATCTCCTCTGCTCATGATTGACCGTCGGTCGTATATTAGTCGGCAAAATTAATATAGTAAAATAAACTCAAAAAGAACCAGTACTAGTCAAATAAACGCAAAATTTCTCTACATACGCCTAATTTACGGAATATAATCCCTTATGCAGAAGTGATGACGTAAGCCCGCTGCCTGTCTCAGGGTACAGACAACAAGCAATTCCCCAACTTGCTCGGCCAGAGCCTGGGGAACCATGCGCCATGTCAATAGTGGGCCCGGGTGAGCCGCGTGGCACCACCGAATGTGGTCGCGGCAGCCATGTGCCGCATCGAATGCGATTATAAGAATTCGGGCATTATCCGCTTTGCAAGCCGCTGCATGGTCGTGCGTCGCTGCGAGCCGGCGCTCACCAGAACAGTGCGAACGCCGACGTCGCGCAGCACGTTGATTTGCTCCATCACCTGCTCCGGCGAACCATAGATCGAATACGCCTCTGTGCCGCCCGGCTGATCCGTATAACGCATGATATGCGAGCGGTTCTGTTTATCGGGCCGCGCCGACAGCCGGATCATGTTCGCGTGCATCTTTCGCTGACGCTCCAATGCTGCTTCCAGCTCTCCGGCGTTCTCGGCCACGAAGATGTTGCGAGCAACCGCGACACTGTACGGATCGAACGGACGGCCACTCGCTTCCACACTCCGCTTGTAAAGCGCAACACGCTCGCCAATCAAAGCTGGAGACGCAAACTGATCGAGCAGGAGATTGCAGCCAAGCGCGGCGGCCTTGGCAATCGACTCTGGATTTCCGGCGGCGATCCAGAGCGTCGGATGCGGGTCCTGCGCAGGCGTAGGCTCGATGATGATGTCCTTGTACCGCCAGAAACGCCCCTCATGCGAAAAGCGCTCGTTCGATGTCCACGCCTTGACCATCAGCGCATGCGCTTCATCGAACCGCGCCTGCGCTTCTTCGACGGGCATCATGAAGCCTTCGAACTCGGTATGCCGGTAGCCGCGGCCTATCCCGAGATCAAGCCGCCCGCCCGACAGCAGATCGAGCGTCGCTGCCCGCTCAGCCAGAATGATCGGGTCATGCCACGGCAGCACGATCACGGCTGTGCCGACGCGCAATGTGCGCGTCGCCGCCGCGACCCAGCTCAGCAACCCGAGCGTATCGGAAACCTGACCGATGCCCCCGAAATGGTGCTCGGTCACGAAGGTCACGTGATAGCCGAGAGCCTCAGCCTCCACCTGCGCCTCAACAAACGCATGATATCCACGCGCACGATCAGCGCCGCTTCCCCCGCGTCGTGCCTCTGCGCTGCCGAACAATCCGAACCGCATCGGCCCGTGTCCTCCCTGGCTCAAGCTGGCATCCGCGCAGAATACCATGCGCAACCAGACGCGTGCATCAGGCTGTGAGACCGCGGTCCGTCCCTGCTCAGAACCTCAGGCGGTTCGCGCGCACCACCTGCGGCATCGACCGGACCTGCGCCAGCCCATCGTCGGAAACGGGATCGTCGGTGGCGACGACGCAGATTGCATCGCCGCCCGGCCGGTTGCGGCCCAGGTTCAACATCGCGATATTGAGGCCGGCCGACGCCATGATGTTCCCGAGCCGGCCGATGAACCCCGGCTGATCGGTATTGCGGATGTAGAGCATGTGCGGCGCCAGCTCGAACTCCATATCGATATCGCGAACCTGGATGATCCGGGGACGGTTGTCCGAGAATACTGTGCCGGCAACCGCGCGCGAGTATTCGTCGGTCACGACCGTCAGCTTGATATAGCTGCCGAAGGCGCCCTCCTGACCGCGCCTGGTCTCCTCCACCATGATCCCGCGCTCGCGTGCGCTGATCGCCGCCGACACCATGTTCACATCCGACAGCAGCGGCCGCATCACGCCCGTCAAGGCGGCCGCCGTCAGCGGCTTGCAATTGAGCTCGGCGACGTCGCCCGAATACTCGATGCGGATCGACTTGATGCTCGATTCGGTGAGCTGGCCCGCAAATGATCCGAGCTGCTCTGCCAGCTTGACCCAGGGACGCAGCAGCGGTGCTTCCTCGGCCGTGATATTGGGCGCGTTGATGGCGTTGGTAATGGCGCCCTTGAGAAGGTAGTCCGACATCTGCTCGGCCACCTGCAGCGCCACGTTCTCCTGCGCCTCGCTCGTCGAGGCGCCCAGATGCGGCGTACAGATCATATTGGGAAGCCCGAACAGGACGTTCTGCCTGGCCGGCTCCTCGACGAAGACGTCGAAAGCCGCGCCGGCCACCTGTCCGCTCTTGAGCGCCTCCGCCAATGCCGCCTCGTCCACCAGACCGCCGCGTGCGCAATTGATGATCCGCACGCCTTTCTTGCATTGGGCAAGTGCCTTGGCGTCGATGACGTTGCGGGTCTTGTCGGTCAGAGGCGTGTGCAGCGTGATGAAGTCCGCGCGCCGGAACAGCGCCGCGAGCTCCACCTTTTCGACGCCCAGCTCCATGGCGCGCTCGTCCGACAGGAACGGATCGAAGGCGACGACTTTCATTTTGAGACCGAGCGCGCGATCGGCGACGATCGAGCCGATATTACCGCACCCGATCACGCCCAGCGTCTTGGCATAGACCTCGACGCCCATGAACTTGCTCTTTTCCCACTTCCCCGCCTGAGTCGAACGATCGGCCTCCGGGATCTGGCGCGCCAACGCCAGCATCAGCGAGATCGCATGCTCGGCGGTCGTGATCGAATTGCCGAACGGCGTATTCATCACGATGATGCCTTTGGCCGTCGAGGCCTTGATGTCGATGTTGTCGACACCGATGCCGGCCCGCCCGATCACCTTCAGATGCGAGGCTTTCGCCAGCAGTTTCTCGGTGACCTTCGTCGCGGAGCGCACCGCGAGCCCGTCATAGTTGCCGATGATGCTCTCGAGCTCGTCTTTCGAGAGACCGGGCTTGACGTCGACTTCGACACCGCGGTCCTTGAAGATCTGCACCGCGGCCGGCGACAATTCATCAGAGATCAGAACTTTGGGGGCAGACATGAGCGCCTCGCTTTCACATGGCGCCTGCTCTCGCACGTCGTGCAGGCAGACGGGCTTCGACCACTGTCGGATTTCCGGCGTTCAGCATGGATCGCACAAGGACCATTGCCCCCGGCCCTGAGCGGAACCGGGGGATTCAGGTTCAAGCGGCGGCGGCCAGCCGACCCTTCGTCTCGTGGAACGCCCATTCAAGCCAAGGCAGCAAAGCCTCGACATCGGACGCCTCGACGGTGCTGCCGGTCCAGATGCGCAAACCCGGAGGGGCATCGCGATACGCACCGCAATCCATGGCCGCGCCTTCTTTCTCGAGTAGCGCCGCGTAGTCCTTCGCAAATTTCGCCTGCACCTCGGCTGACGCACCCGCAACCGCCGGATCGACGATCTTGAGGCACACGGATGTGTTGGACCGGGTCGCCTTGTCCTCCGCGAGGTTCTCGATCCAAGGCGTGCGATCGACCCAATCCCAAAGTACCCTGGCGTTGCGATCCGCGCGCGCCATCAGTCCCTTGAGACCGCCGGCCGACGTCTCGCTCCACTCCAGCGCGTCGAGATAGTCCTCGACGCAGAGCATGGACGGCGTGTTGATGGTTTCGCCTTCGAAAATGCCCTTGATCAGCTTGCCGCCGGACACCAGCCGGAAGATCTTCGGCAGCGCTCTCGGCGGGGTATAGCTCAGCAACCGCTCCACGGCCCGAGGCGACAAGACGAGCATGCCGTGCGCCGCCTCGCTCCCCAGCACTTTCTGCCACGAGAAGGTCGTCACGTCGCACTTCGCCCAATCGATCGGCTGGGCGAACACCGCCGACGTCGCGTCGACGAACGTCAGCCCCTGCCGGTCCGCCTTGATCCAGTCGCCGTTCGGGACCTTCACGCCCGACGTGGTGCCGTTCCAGGTGAAGAGGACGTCGCGGGAGAAATCGACCTGTCCGAGGTCGGGCAGCTTGCCGTAGTCCGCTCTCAGAATACGAACGTCTTCGAGCTTGAGCTGCTTGGAAATGTCGGTGACCCAGCCCTCGCCGAAGCTCTCCCATGCCAGCGCATCGACGCCGCGCGCGCCCAGCATGGTCCACATCGCCATCTCATAGGCCCCGGTGTCCGAGGCCGGGACAATGCCGACAAGGTAATCCTGAGGGATACCGAGGAGAGCCTTCGTCTTGTCGATTGCCAGCTTGAGGCGCGCCTTGCCTTCTTTTGCCCGGTGCGAACGGCCGACGAAGGCCTTTTCGAGCACCGAGGGCGACCAGCCCGGGCGCTTGGCGCAGGGGCCGGATGAGAAATTGGCGCACGCCGGCCGTGCGGCCGGTTTGGTATCTGCTGTCATGGTCCTACCCTTCCAGATAGCTGCTCCTCGGTGGGGAGGAGTGGCCCACGGCCGGGATAGGCCCCTCGCAGGATCAAGTCAACGGCCCACGCGCATCAGGAAGCCCGCCATAATGCCGCTCCGGATTCAAACTCGGGCGGCGTCGCCACCGCCGATCAAACCGACCGGGATCGCACCTCAATTGATATCGACGCGATACCCGATCCGGATCTCATGATTGTTCTGGCTCGGAATCTTGATAATCGAGGGGTCGCCGGCGTTCAGCGATGTCTTGAAGCTCGTGCCCTGCAGGTGCAGCAGCCGATATCCGAAATCGATGCTCCCGCTGTCGGACACCTGATAGCTGAACCCCGCCATGAACGCCGCCGCGAAAGCGACATCGCTGTCGCTGCCGCTGCTGCCCGAGAATGTACCGATCAACCCGGCGTTGTTCGCCGCCGTGCAATTGGCAGGCACTGGATCAACACACGTAGCAGTGCGCGTAAAATTCCTGCCGTCGATGGTGTGAAGCACCAGGCCGACGCCCGCCCCGACATACGGCGTGAATGAGCGCCACATCGGCATGTCGATGTAGGCATTGACCAGCCCCGTCCAGTTCTTGCTGCGGAAGTGATCGCTGAACGTCTCGGTGAGCAGTGCACCGCTGGACCCCGAGTTCGCCGTCGACGTCACGCCGCTGTTGGCCCTGCTGGACACATCGGTCCGCACATCGAACGTCGCGTCCATCCGCAACCAGGGCCTGAAATGATAGCCGACACCGAACCCGAAGCGGCCGAACTGCTCCAGACCGCCGTCGCTGCGCACGGCGTCGTCGTTGTTCGGCGACTGCGCACGATACTTATCGGTGTCCGACATGCTGTAGGCCGCATCGAGGCGCAGATAGTAACCGGAAGCAATCTCGGGAACAGGAGCCGGCGCCGGGACCGGCACTGCCGCAGGCACACGCTGGCGGACGATGCCGCCGTACTCGATGCCGCCGGCCAGTGCGGGGGCGATTGCGCCCATGACCGCCAACCAAGCCAGCATCAGCCCCGTCCTGATCATTGATCGATCCCCTGAAATCCTGGCATCGGCCAATTCGGCCGCATCCCTTCGCGCATATCTCGAGCGCCGCAGCAGGTTGCGCGAACCCGCCGCAAGCGAACACGTCACCTGGCGCAACGCGTGCGCCACGAACGCAATTACGGGACTGGAGCCGGGAACTATCTGTTCTGCTCGCTCACAGGAGCGCGGCGCCATCGCATGGGCGCTGAACAAGACCACAAACACCATGCAGCCAGCCGACGCCGGACGCATGGGAGCAGAGACAGTTACGCAGTCGGACTATCGGAAAGAAGTTTTAAGGGATGCTTAAGAAACGCGGACAGGGCGCCGCGAGCAGACGCCTGCGCAGCCTGTGAACGATCGGGCAATCGCTTGAATTCAGGCGGCGACGCGCTTCACCGCCTCGACGATGTCACCCACGACATCGGACACCAGCACCTCGTCGTCGCCTTCCGCCATCACGCGGATCACAGATTCGGTCCCGGAGGGACGAATCACAAGACGCCCGTTGGCACCGAGCCGGCCCCTGGCATCCTCGATGACCTTGCGAACCCGCTCGTCATCGAGCGGCTGACCGTTCTCGTAGCGGACGTTCTTCAACACCTGCGGCAGCCGCTCGAAGCGCGCGCAAACCTCGCTGACCGGACGCTCCAGCCCGACCACGACGGCGAGAAGCTGCAATGCCGTCACCAGCCCGTCGCCGGTCGTCGTGAAGTCCGACAGCACGATGTGGCCGGACTGCTCCCCGCCGACGTTGAACCCATGCTTGCGCATGTGCTCGACCACGTAGCGGTCTCCGACGGGCGTGCGATGCAGGGTGAGGCCCAGCGTCGCCAGATAGCGCTCGAGCCCGAGGTTTGACATCACCGTCGCCACCACGCCGCCGGCCGCGAGCTGGCCGCGCCGATGCCAGCTCTCCGAAATCACGGCCAGGACCTGGTCGCCGTCGACGACCACGCCCTTCTCGTCGACAATCACCACCCGGTCGGCATCCCCGTCGAGCGCGATGCCTATATCCGCCCGCATCTCCAGCACCTTCGCCACCAGGGCGTCAGGCGAGGTCGAGCCGCATTTGTCATTGATATTGCGGCCATTCGGCTCCACTCCGATCTTGACTACCTCGGCGCCGAGCTCCCATAGCGCCGCCGGCGCAACCTTGTAGCCGGCGCCGTTCGCACAATCGATCACGATGCGCAGGCCGTTCAGGCGCAACTGGCGCGGCAGCGTGCGCTTGGCGAACTCGATATAACGCTCCTGCGCGCTTTCCACGCGTGTCGCCCGCCCGATCTTGTCGGCGTCGGCAAGCAGACGATCGACCGGCGCATCGATCAGCGCCTCGATCTCGCCTTCCACCTCGTCGGACAGCTTGTACCCGTCCGGATCGAACAGCTTGATCCCGTTGTCGTCATAGGGGTTGTGCGAAGCGGAGATCATCACGCCGAGGTCTGCACGCAGCGAGCGGGTCAGCATCGCAACTGCAGGCGTAGGCATCGGGCCCAGCAGGAACACGTCCATGCCGACCGCCGTAAAGCCCGACAGCAGGGCACTCTCGATCATGTAGCCGGAGAGCCGCGTGTCTTTGCCGATCACAACGCGGTGGCGCCGCCGCTCCCCGTTGGAGAACACCTTGCCCGCGGCCATGCCGACCCGGAGCGCGACCTCCGACGTCATCGGCGACCGGTTGGCCAGGCCACGGATCCCGTCCGTCCCAAAATAGCGGCGCGACATATTCGGCATGTCCTTTGCGGCAATGGGCACGGCTGCAGGCTGATCCGATTTCGCAGGGCCTGAGCGACGATCCGATCCACGCTTTGCCATATCCCTCTCCGCTGACGTTCTACCATGCCCGGAAGGTGGTGCAGAAGCACAACATCGATCGATATTGCGCGATCGATGGATGGCGTTCCAGCGTGTGCAATACCCCCGGGAACGCCGTTCTCCCAGACGCATTCGCCTGTTGTCCACCGCAAGGCAGCGAATCCGGTGAACGTTGAACCGCCTCTCGGAATCGGCGCATACCACGCACCGAGTTGCGCCGCCAAGTGGGTTCGGCGCACACGCCCGGCGACAGCCGACGGAGGCGGAATGGCATACTTTCTCGCAGTCGCGAACCGTAAGGGAGGGGTCGGCAAGTCCACCATCTCCGTCATGCTGGCGCACGCTTTCGCCGTGCTCGGCCGCAAGAAGGTGCTGCTGATCGACCTCGACGCGCAGTCCAACTCATCGCTGATACTGCTGGGCGGCGCCGGCTGGATCGAAACCCAGCGCCGCTCCCACAATATCGCAGCCTACATCGAGGACCGCCTGTACTCGATCGAACAGACCAAGATCCGGGAGTACGTCGTGGAAGGCGTCGGCGACGTGCAGGACAAGGCCGGCCATAAGCCCAAGCTGTCCCTGCTTCCCGGCTCGCTCAAGTTCGAGGACATGCAGGACGAGCTCATCACCTACTACTCGCGTCACAATACACCGTTCCATCAGGCGAAACTGAAATGCGCCAACCATTTCCGCCAGGCGCTGAAATTCGCCGCGCCGCTGGCCGACATCGTGATCATGGACTGCGCGCCGGGGCTCTCCAATGCCACGGCGGCGGCCTTGCAGCTCGCCGCCAGGGTCCTGGTCCCGTTCCGGCCGGATGCCGTATCCGAGTTCGCCGTTGACCGCATCGCCTCGATCATCGAGGGTAAGCCGTTCGACGATGTCCTCGACATCCCGGCGGAGAAGCGGCGCTACGTCTGCGTCGCCAATTCCGTCAGGCCCGGCGGACGCGACCAGACCATAATCGACACCATCTCTTTCAATCATCCGACGCTTGCGACCCGTGTCCCGCTGCTGCCGGATGTCGCCAATGCCTTCGACTGGAGCGACGAGCGTCAGACGCTGGAGGAGAAATACGGCCAGGCGATCGTGCCGCTCACCAGCCTGTATGAGGAGCTGGTCGGCACGCTGAGAGCCTGAGCCGGGAGTGCCGCGAATGAAACGCACGACACGCAAGCTGTCCGGACACACCAAGGACCGGTTCCTCGAACGCTTCTTTGCTGCCGAAGACGGACTGGCGAAAGAGTTGGCCGAGCGCCTCGCCGCGCGCAGCAAGGCCACGTTCACGAGCGTCAGGATCCGCCGGGGGGCATTGAGCCAACCGGGCCGGTTGCGATCACGGATGAAGGTGAAACCCGCTGGTGATGCGACCGGGGTTCGGGAGCCGGACGCATCGGATCACGCCGCACAAACGAGCGCCCCGGACGTAAAGCCCGAAACCAGGGCACCATTCGATCCCTACTCGATCGGACTGGTTCCCGTCTTCCAGCGAGAAGGCCGCGACGGCCTCATTGGGCGGCTGACGGCAGTGTCCACTGCGGGGCATCTGCGTCAGCTCGCAAAAGCCCAGCAGATCGTGCTGCCGCAGGACATGCGGTCAGGCGACGTCGACCTGAGCGAACTTCGCGCGGCCATCGCTGACGCCGTCGCCCGCCGCATCGCCGACCGCCGTGCGGCGGCCGGCTGAGCACAGAACGACGTCACTCTTTCTTCATGCCGTCAGCGGGTGGCGCCGGCGTTGCCTCGGGCTGGGTGCCTTCGGCCGGCGTCGACATGTTGTCACGCAACTCCTGCACCTTCTCCTTGGCCTGCTCACTCAGCTCGATGGCCTTCTTC
>JBFWYV010000010.1:0-35149 GCA_050186055.1 Hyphomicrobiaceae bacterium
CGCCCGGTTCACTTGCACGGCACGAACGACATCGAGCGGGAAGCGAAGGTCGACATTACCGAGAGAGCCAGAAAGCTGCGCGAGGTCGCCTACTATCCGGGCTGCGCGCTGGAGGGCTCGGGCAACGGCTACGACGTGTCCACCCGGGCGGTGGCCAGCAAGCTCGGATTGAAGCTGCGCGACGTCAAGGACTGGAACTGCTGCGGCGCGATGGAGGTCAAGAACATCGACCCCAGGATCCAGACCTATCTGTCCTCGCGTGTGCTTTCGCAGGCGGTCAATCAGAACCGGAACAGCGTGGTGATGGCGCCCTGCAACGGCTGCTATCACAATCTGAAGAAGGCCGAATACGATCTGGCCCACGACGCGCAGTCCCGCGAGGTCGTTGACCGGCTGTCGGCGAAAGCCGGACACCAGACCTACGAAGCCGGCCAGGCCGAGACCATTCACGCACTCGATTGGATCAAGGACACCATCGGCGAAGAGGGCCTGAAGAAGCGCACGAAGGGTAAGCTCGCAGGCCTCAAGATCGCCAACTACTACGGCTGCATGTACGTGCGCCCCCGCCACATCTTCCCGGAGAAGGATAAGGGGCCGGGCAGCGAGTCGACGTCGAAGCCGCATTTCATGGACGACCTGCTGGCCGCGGCCGGCGCCGAGAATGTCGAGTTCCCCCTCAAGACCGCATGCTGCGGCGGCGCGCACACGCTCTCCGATTCCGATACGTCAACCAAGCTTGTGCTGAACATCCTGCAGGCAGCGGAGGCATCCGGCGCGGAGGTCATCGCCACCGAATGCCCGACCTGTCACACCGGCCTCGAGTTGCATCAGATCCGCGCCGAAAAACGGTTCGGAAAGAAGACCAGCGTAAAGATCCTCTATTTCACGCAACTTCTCGGTCTCGCCCTCGGCATCGGCCCACGCAGGCTCGGCATGCAGAGCAATATCTCCGACGCCATGGACCTGCTGATCGAGAAGAGGCTGACGTGAACGGGCATCTTCCAGTTCATGCGCAAGCGGACGATCGCGGCCACACGGCTGGACCGCAAACGCAGGCTTGCGCCGTCGAAGCAGCGCCGCTGGATTTCGATACGGTCGAGGCGCGAATTGACGCCATCGCCGAAACAGCCCTGACATCGGCCGCTGACGCGGTTTCGCGTGTGTCCGAGTTGCTCGAGCTGGGCGAGACCGTTCTCGAGCGCTGGATCGAAGCCCGCGGCGAACAGCCGACCAAAGAGACCAGGGAAGGCTTCCGGCTGCTTGCCCTGCACCGCCAGGGCGCGAAAGGCGAGCCGTCATTCAATGCCTGCCGCGAATCGTGCCGCGAGCTGGCCTACCACTACAATCTCGTCACTCTTGAGCCTGAGCATCCAGCCTTGGAAAGCCGCGTGCACATGGCCGCGCTGGTGACAAAGCACCTTCTCCTGTTCGTCTCCGGCAAGATGCAGGTCGCGGGTCTCGGCGAATTCTGCTGCTCGTCTAAGCCCGTAAGATTGTCGGGAAGTTGAATCTTGCGTCGTAACGCGGCTTGAGCATTATCAGCCTCGACACAGCGAATGAAACTGGCGGAGTGAAGACATGGCCAACGTCAAAGGCTGCAACCTTCCTGATGAACTGCTCTACGATGTAGAGAACCACATCTGGTTCCAGGAGCAGGGGGACGGCACCGTGAAGCTCGGCATGACCACGGTAGCGACCGCGATGGCGGGCCAGCTCGTGGCCTTCACCCCCAAGAAGATCGGACGCTCCATCGACGCCGGCAAATCCTGCGCGACCGTTGAGAGCGGCAAGTGGGTTGGCCCCGCCAAGTCGGCCGCCGCAGGTGAGGTCGTGAAGGTCAACGACGATCTCGTCGCCGACCCGACAATCGCAAACCAGGACCCCTACGAAAAAGGCTGGTTCATCATCCTCAAGCCGGCCGACTGGGACACAGTCAAGGGCTCGCTGACACCCGGCTCCGCCGTGACGCCGAAATACGAGGCAAAGATGGCCGCTGACGGCTTCGCCGGCTGTGCCTGACGCCGGAATCCGGCTACTGCGTCTTGCCGATCGGCGCGCTGGCCAATTCTCCAGCCAGCACCTCGGCGACATGACGCACACCGATCTTCGAGCCCTGACGCCCGAGTTTGCCGGCAATGTTCAGGAGGCAGCCCAGATCCCCCGCCAGGACCAGATCGGGATCGACGGCCGCCGCGTTCGCCGCCTTTTTCTCGACCATGGCGTTCGAGATGTCGGGATACGAGACGGCGAACGTCCCGCCGAACCCGCAGCACACCTCGCAATCGGCCATCTCGACAAGCTCGCAGCCGGTCACCGTTGCGAGCAACTGCCTCGGCTGCTTCTTGATGCCGAGTTCGCGCAAGCCGGAGCAGCCGTCATGATAGGTAACGCGTCCGTGCAATTCTGCGGCGACTCCCGCCATGCTGCGAACGTCAACGAGAAATGCCGTCAGCTCATGCACGCGTTCGGCAAAGGCACGGGCCCGGCCTGACCAGGCGACGTCATCTGAAAGCAGCGCCGGATAGTGCAGTTTCAGCATCCCTGCGCAGGAGCCGGACGGCACAACGATGTAATCGACGTCATCGAACGCGGCGATCGTCTGCCGCGCCAACGCTGCCGCATCCTCGCGGTCACCGGCGTTCCAGGCAGGCTGCCCGCAGCAGGTCTGTCCGTTCGGCACGATCACTTCGCACCCGGTCCGCTCGATAAGCGTCGCCGCCGCAAACCCGACTGACGGCCGCATGAGATCTACGAGGCAGGTGACGAACAGACCGACGCGAGGCCGTGTCGGCACGAGATCGGTCATAGCGATCACGATCGGTGTGTGGTGCTCAGCGGTGATAGAACCACCCGCGTTGGGATTCGCACGGGCTGATCCATTTATCGTCCGCCTGCGCTCTATTTGAACTTCTTCAGGTATGCAATCAGGTCCCGGCGCTGGTCCGCATCCCGCAGGCCCGCATATGCCATCCGAGTACCCGGCATGAACGCACGGGGATTCTCCAGGTACTTCATCAAATTCTCTTCGGTCCAGACCAGCCCCTTGGCCGCGGCTTGCTTGCTCGCGGTCGAGTAGTTGAAGCCGGAGACGCTGGCTGCCTTGCGGCCGACGATGCCGTTGAGCTGCGGGCCGACCGGTGAGCTTGCGGCACCCGGACCGATTTTGTGGCAGGCCCGGCATTGACGAAACAGGCTTTCGCCGTTCTCGGCATCCTGTGCGACGGCTGCGAGGCTCATGCTCGAAAGCACCAGCACCGATGTGGCTGCGAGTATTGTTGCCGAGGAACCAGGCCTGCTCAGTTTGAAGCTGATCATTTCAGGTGCACCCCCCGTAGATCGTCGGCCGAAGATGGCTGGGACAGTTTATAACCCATCCGTCTTCAGCCAGCGATCCCGTGATCACGTCGCGCGACAAATGCACCCGCTCTGCCTGTCCGGAGGCACGAGGACGGATCAAACCGCCACGTGGACGCCGCTGCGGCGCCCGGTTTTGGCCAGCCCGTTGCCGGCGCGTGTACAGTCTTCGGCTGCAGTCGCGGCCGCCAGTCCGATTGCGGCAGCCGCAAAGCCGTCCTGCCAGTCCTCATGGCTGAACAGGGACGCCAGAAACTCGATGAAGACGATGACCTTCTCCGGCATGTAGTCGCGGCACGGATACACCGCATAGATTGCGGCGTTCGAGCAGCCCCGGTAGTCGGGAAGCACGACATTCAGCTCGCCGCGCTCCAATTGCGGACCGATATCCCAGGTCGGGCGCAATCCGATCCCTACGCCTGCAACGAGCGACTCGCGCAGGAATTCCGCAGAATCCGTCCTTACATTGCCCGAAACCTTGATCTGCACGTGCCCGTCCGGTCCCTCCAGGCGCCAGTGATCCTGAGCGCCGGCCGAAAGGCAATTGTGCAAGCCGAGATCGCTTAAGGTTTTCGGTGTGCCGGCACGCTGCAGATAGCTCGGTGCGGCACAAAGCACCCTCCGCTCTGCAGCCAGCTTCCGCGCCACCAGCGACGAGTCCTGCAGCTCACCGATGCGGATCGCGAGATCGAATCCATCCCGGATGATGTCCTCGAAGTGATCGGTCAGATGCAGATCCAGCTTCACTTCGGGATATCGCAGCAGGAACTCGTGGATGTGCGGCGCAACGTGCAGCCTGCAGAAAGCGGTCGGCGCGGTGATCTTCAAGGTCCCGCGCGGCTTGGTATTGCGCCGCGAAACGAAGTCGTTGGCCTCTTCGCAAAGGCTGAGGATGTCGACCACGCGCCGAAAATAGCCTTCGCCGGTTTCGGTCAGGGTAAGCTGCCGCGTCGTGCGCTGGAACAGCCGCGCGCCGAGCCGTTCCTCCAGCAGACTGATCCGCTTCGAAACCACAGCCGGAGAGAGCTCCATCTCGCGGCCCGCCGCCGACATGTTGCCGTTTCGTGCGACACGTACGAATATCTCAAGATCGGTGATCGAAATCACATCGCCTACCCTTCGGCTGAATCGAAGTATGAGTTTCACGATCTATTGATTGCTGGGGATTTTCGTGTCCGGACTCTGGCGGATAACGCTTGATCGCAATACCAGCATAACAGCTTCAATACAGCGTTGAAGATGGCAAGCCAAGTCCTCGGACATTGATTTTTCCGATACGCGGACGGCAAATGCAGAATACCGGTCAACGAGGTCCGCAAATGTCCTACATCCAACTGCCCGAACCCGACGCTGTAATCCTCTCGCACCGGTCGGAAATCATCAACGATCTCGTCCAGCTTCTCGGCGCCGACCGGATCATCGGCGACGACATCGGACGCAGCGCTTACGAAACCGATGCATTGACGGCTTACCGCCGCATGCCTCTTGCCGTCGTGCTGCCTCGTTCCACGGACGAAGTCTCACGCCTTCTTTCTTACTGTAACGCGCGGCGCATCAAGGTTGTTCCGCGCGGTGCGGGAACCTCCCTGTCCGGCGGCGCATTGCCTGCGGAGGACGCCATTGTCGTTTGCGTATCGAGGCTCAACCGTGTCCTCGAGATCGACTACGAGAACCGCATCGCCCGGGTCGAAAGCGGCATCACCAATCTCGCCATCACCGAGGCGGTCTCCGAGCGTGGGTTCTTCTACGCTCCGGATCCGTCCAGCCAGCTCGCCTGCACCATCGCCGGGAACATCGCAATGAACTCCGGCGGCGCGCACTGCCTGAAGTACGGCGTGACGACCAACAATGTCCTCGGCCTCAGGATGGTGCTGATGGACGGCGAGGTCGTCGACATCGGCGGCACCTATCTCGACCCCGCCGGCTACGACCTCCTGGCCCTGATTGTCGGCTCCGAAGGCCAGTTCGGCATCGTGACCGAAGCAACGGTACGCATTCTGAGGTCAGCGGAAGACGCCCGCCCTGTGCTCATGGGGTTTGGATCGGCCGAAGCAGCCGGCGCATGCGTGGCGGCCATCATCGGCAACGGCATCATCCCGGTTGCGATCGAATACATGGACAAGCCCGCCATCGAAGTTTGCGAAGCATTTGCCAAGGCAGGCTATCCGACCGATGCCGAGGCGCTGCTGATCATAGAGGTGGAAGGCTCGGAAGCCGATATCGCCGATCATATCGACCGCATCGTCGCCATTGCCGCTCCTTACCGGCCAAATCCGATCCGGGTCAGCGAGAGTGCTGCCGAAAGCGCACGCATCTGGCGCGGCCGCAAATCCGCCTTCGGCGCGATCGGACGCATCTCGGAATACTATTGCATGGACGGCACCATACCGCTCGGTCAGCTTCCGCACGTGCTCCAGCGCATCTCCGACATCTGCCGGGGACATGGGCTCCGTGTCGCCAACATCTTCCACGCCGGCGACGGCAATCTGCACCCGTTGATCCTCTACGACGCCAACGATCCGGAACAGAGCGCGCGGGCGGAGACGGCCGGTGCTGAAATCCTGACGCTGTGCGTTGAGGTCGGCGGATGTCTGACCGGCGAGCACGGCGTCGGTATCGAGAAGCGCGATCTCATGCGCGTTCAGTTCTCGCAGAAAGATCTTGCGCTGCAGATGGGCATAAAGACCATTTTTGACCCGCAATGGCTGCTTAATTCTGCGAAGGTATTTCCGCTGGACGGCCGGCCAGCAATCGATACGGCGGCGTGAGCGCGAAGATGACGAGAGCCTTACGTCCGGCTGCCGACTGGGAGCTGGCAAACATTGTGTCCGAGGCCGGCGCACGGCACAGTCCGCTGGAGGTGATCGGATCCGGCACCAAGCGTGCCATCGGCCGGCCCGTTCAGGCCTCGGCACAGGTCTCCACCCGCGGCATCACCGGCGTGATGCTGTACGAGCCGCACGAGCTCGTGATGCGTGCGCGTGCCGGGACACAACTCGTGGAGATCGAAGCACAGCTCGCCAACGCCGGACAGATGCTCGCATTCGAACCGATCGATCTCGGACCATTGATCGGGGAGCAGCCGGGCCAGGGCACGATCGGCAGCACGTTCGCAACCAATTTGTCGGGAGCGCGGCGCATTCAGGCCGGCAGCGCCCGCGACCACCTGATCGGCATCCGCGCGGTTACAGGCCATGGCGAGATCGTCCAGTCGGGCGGGCGCGTCATGAAGAACGTGGCCGGCATCGATGTCGCGCGCGGGCTGGCGGGAAGCTGGGGCACGCTCGCAGTGCTGACCGAAGTCACCTTCAAGGTCGTTCCGATCCCGGAAGAGACAGCGACCCTCGCCATATTCGGGCTTCCCGACGAGATCGGCATCGAGGTGCTGTGCGCCGTGATGGGGACACCGTACGGGATAACCGGCGCCGTCCACCTTCAGGAAGCGCCTGCCAGCCGGCTATGGACGTCCGAGATTCGCGGCGCCGGCAAATCCGCCACCGTATTCCGGCTTGAAGCCTCCCCCAGAGCGATATCCGAAAGAACCGAGAAGCTGCGCAAACTGCTCAAGGCCTACGGCGAGATTGTTGCCTTCGCCGGCGCACCATCGCGAGACTTCTGGCAAGAGCTACGCCTGCTGACCGCCATGCACGGCAGCACCAACCCGCTCTGGCGCATATCGACGGCGCCGAGGCTCGGCCCCGCAGTGGTTGGCAGTATCTCCCGCTACATGCAGGTGGAAGCCGTCTACGACTGGTCGGGTGGCCTCATTTGGCTCGAGGTGCCGTTCAGCGCCGATGCTGGAGCGACCGATATTCGCCGCATGATTGCCCTGCATGGCGGCCACGCGACATTGATCCGAGCCGAGCCGAGCGTCAGATCCTCGGTTGAGGTGTTCCAGCCTCTGGACCCGGCTGTCGACCGATTGACACGGCGCCTCAAGTCCACGTTCGATCCGGCCGGCATTCTGAATCCGGGACGCATGCACGCCTACATCTAGCCGCCGCCGGCCGGTACAGCCGAAACATAACCGATCACCAATCGATTCATCGACCGATGCAAACCAACTTCACGCCCAAGCAACTCTCCGATCCACGCATTGCGGAGGTCGATCGCATCCTGCGGCGGTGTGTCCACTGCGGGCTGTGCACCGCGACCTGCCCGACCTACGTGCTGCTCGGTGACGAACGCGACAGTCCGCGCGGCCGCATCTATCTGATGAAGGAAATGTTCGAGGAGGGCGGCCCCGCAAGCCATCAGGTCAAGACTCACGTCGACCGGTGTCTCACCTGCCTTTCGTGCATGACCACCTGCCCGGGAGGCGTTGACTACATGCACCTCGTCGATGCGGCCCGCGTGCGCATCGAGGACGCGGGACTGCGCAGGCCATTGGAGCGGATGATAAGGACGTTGCTGGCAAAGACCGTGCCCTATCCCAGGCGATTCCGCTGGGCGCTGCGCCTCGGAACGCTTGCGCGGCCGTTCACGGGTCTGCTTCGAAGGCTGCGCTTGGACCAGCTTGCGGCCATGATCGATTTGGTCCCGCATGACGCAAAGCTGCGCTCAGGCCGGTTTGCAGGTCCCGGCACTGCTCAGACGACGAAGCAAAGACGCGCACGCGTGATCCTCCTGGCCGGCTGCGCCCAGCAGGTCTTGAGAGCGGAGATCAACGACTCCACCATTCGCCTGCTCGCCGCGCGGGGGATCGACGTCGAAGTCTCCGGCAATGCTGGATGCTGTGGCGCACTTGTCCATCACATGGGGCGCGAGAAGGAGGCGCTGGAATTCGCCAGGACCAACGTCGATGCCTGGTCGAAGCTGATGGACCGCGGACCTGTCGATGCCGTCATCGTCAACGCCTCGGGCTGCGGCACCACGGTGAAGGATTACGGTCACCTGCTGCGCTTTGACGCCGGCTATGCCGACCGGGCCAAACGCATCTCTGAACTCTCGATGGATATTACCGAATTCCTGTCGCGCTTCGATCTGGGTCCGCCCAAGCGCTGGTCGTCACTGCGGATCGCCTACCACTCCGCCTGCTCGCTGCAGCATGGCCAGCGCGTGACCGAAGAGCCCAAGGCCCTGCTCAATACCGCTGGCTACACCGTATTCGACGTGCCCGAGAGCCATATCTGCTGCGGCTCTGCCGGCGTCTACAATATCCTGCAGCCCGAGATCGCCGCGCAGCTCCGCGGGCGGAAAGTCGCCAACATCGCTCGCATGCGGCCCGACCTGATAGCGGCCGGCAACATCGGCTGCATCACGCATATCTCTAGCGCGACCGATATCCCGATCGTGCACACGGTGGAGCTGCTCGACTGGGCCTACGGCGGACCCGTTCCACGCGGGCTGGAGGCTCTGCGCGGCTTCGTCAAGGATGTGCCCGGACCGAACCCGGCCGTCCTGCGCCGGCCCAGCGACTTCATTCGCACCGAGTAGGCTCAGCTCGGATCGTCATCACTGCTCTCATTGGGCCGCTGATCACGCTGGACGCCGCTGGCGGCGGCGGTGTCGTCTCCATCCTCGTCGACATCCGCACGTCCCGGGATCGCATAGCCGCCGCGGAGCCAGCGAGACAGATCGACATCGGCACAGCGGCGCGAACAGAACGGACGATAGGACGCTTCGGTTGGCGCACCACAGATCGGGCAGCGGGCACTGCGCTGCCTGCCTTGGCCATTACGCGGCGGGTCGCCCGGTGGAGACTTCGATGCCATGACGCATCCGCTCGCAAAATCGAGTGCCGGCGTCAAGAGCCGGCAGCCGGACGAAAGCGGCCGGCCCATTCACATCGGCTCGAGATCGGCGGCCTTGACCCAGTTGAAGTGCAACGGAAAACCCTCGGCGGTCAGCATCGTCACGACCTCGGTCAGCGGCAACCCGACAATGGAGGTATAGGAGCCCACGATCTTCTGCGCGAAGCACCCCGCAAGCCCCTGGATCGCATAGCCGCCGGCCTTGCCGCGCCATTCGCGCGAGGCGATGTAGGCTTCGATCTCATCCGCCGTCAGCCGCTTGAAGCGTACTCGCGTCTCCACGACTTTCATGCGTACACGGTCATCCGGACTGATCAGACAGACCGCCGTCAACACCCGGTGCGCGCGACCGGACAAGAGCTGCAGCGATGCGACCGCCTCCTCCACCAGACGCGGCTTGATCAACACGCGCCGCCCGACTGCAACGACGGTATCCGCAGCCAGGATGTAGGCATCAGCCACATCCTTGTCGTTTGCGATCTGATCACGAGCCGCCTCCGCCTTGGCACGGGCCAGACGCGAGGCCAGCGTACGCGGCATTTCACCTTTGCGCGGCGTCTCGTCGATGGACGCAGGGCGCAGCGCATCCGGCTCCACACCCGCCTGGGCCAGCAGCGTCAGCCGTCGCGGAGAAGCAGACGCCAAAACGAGCTTTGGACGATGCTCGCCATCACGCGCCTCCTTGGCGAGAGCGCGCCGCAGTGTCTGTCGCTGAGGCATGGCGACACTACTTAAAGCGGTAAGTAATCCGGCCTTTGCTGAGGTCATAAGGCGTCATCTCGACCTGTACCTTGTCTCCGGCAAGAACACGAATGCGATTCTTGCGCATGCGACCGGCAGTGTGGGCAACAATCTCGTGGCCGTTCTCAAGCTTCACCCGGAACATGGCGTTGGGCAGAAGCTCGGTTACCACGCCCGGAAACTCAAGGAGTTCCTCTTTGGCCATGTAACCTCGTTGCAGTAGGGTCACCTTGGCGCGGACAATGCGCCGGGGTCCGGCCGAAATCAAGCGTTTTGCCGTACCCGCCGTCAGCTTCGGGAGACGCTCAGGCCGAGTTGCCGAGACAGGACTTGAACGTATCTGCGAGCCTCGCCATCAGCTCGAAATAAAGTCCCTGCCCTGGCGCGATCAATGCGCCCTCGGGATCGAGTTGAGCGATACGAACGCCGGAGCCCTCGGTGATACTGGCTGCAACCCGATGTTGCAGGCCGGGCTCCGTGAACACACAGACGACCCCCTCCGAAGTCACCAGCCGACGCAACTCGGTCAGCCGGCGCGCACTGGGCTGCGCCTCGGGACTGAGCGTAACAGCGCCGGCCGCCGCGAGGCCGAAGCGTTGCTCGAAATATTGATAGGCATCATGGAATGCGAGGAATGGGCGTTTGCGCACGCCGGCAAGCTGCCCGTCCAGCTTCGCCGAAAGGCGGTCGATCCTGTCGCTGAAAGCAAGAGCGTTGGCTTTCAACTGTTCCGCACGCTCCGGAACGAGCTCCATCAACGACTTGAGCACGGCAGCCGTCATCGCCTTTGTATTTTCGGGGTCGAGCCAGACATGCGGGTCGACGGCAGCCCGGTCATGATGATGGGTGTCGGACCTGTCGCCATGAAACTCCTTTCCAACGTGAACATCGTGCCCGTGGGCGTCCTTCTGAAACGTCCGCCCGGTGCGGCGCAAAAGCAGCTTCAGTCCCGGCGCCTCCGCCAACGTGACCACCTTCACCGACGTCGGCAAAGCCCGCACGAGCTTGATCGTGAACGGCTCCAGGGCTGGAGAAACCCGGAAAAACACATCGGCGCTATGGACCGCCGCCGCATCCGACGGCCGCAGGGCATAAGTATGGGGCGAGGCGCCGGCTTCATCGATCAGCAGCACCGGCTTGGCGACGTCCCCCAGCACCGACGCAACGATCGAGTGTATCGGCTTCGACGTAACGACCACATGCGGTTCGGCCACCGCGGCCGAGGCCGAAGCGAGCCCAACGGCAAGCATCGACAGCGCAAGATATGAAAGGCCAATCCGAAACCTCGGCAGCAACATCGGTAAGTCTCTCCTGGGCACGAATCGGGAGCGGCGAAGTTCGCGCGCAGCCGACCACGCGCAATGAGCCGTGAAGGACGATAATCATATAACGTTATAATGTTATATCGACGAGGCAGCAAGGACGGCAGTGCTATCGGCTGCATCCGCAAACAGATCACCGGCCTTTGGCGCGCCAACTCTTGGCCATGCGGAACACGACCTGGGCGCCGACGATCACCATCACCACGCGCAGCAGGTGATGCAGCGCAATGACCGCGACATCGATGCCCAGGATCAGGGCGATGATCGCCATCTCGTTCTGCCCCCCGGGCGCGTATGAGAGGAGCAGTGCCGTTGCATCGAGCCCTGTAAGGCTGGCGACCATGACAGCCATCCCGCCGGCGATCAGCACCAATCCCATGCCGAAAACGAAACCCCAGCTCAGGATCGTTGCAAACTCGCGTAGCGAGATCCCCTTGAATTGGGCGCCGACGGCGAGCCCGACCGAAATCTGGGTCAGGATCAGAACTTCGACCGGCACCTTGACCGTCGTCACGCTCGCCACATGCAGCACCGCCGACAGGATCAGCGGCCCCACGATCGAGCCGCCGCTCATGCCCAGCATCCCGGCGATCCACCATCCCGTCCAGGCAATCAAAACGATCGTCGCTGCATCGATCAGCCCAATTTGCCAGATGTGCAGGGCCTGCGGAGCCGCGCCACCCAGCGGCAGCCCAGCCACGTATTGGAGCCAGAACGGCAGCACGCACAGAATGGAGACGACGCGTGCTGCCTGGATCAGCGACACCCGCCTCAGATCCGCGCCCGCGTCCTGCGCGAAGATCAGCATATCGGCAAGTCCGCCCGGAGCGGCGCTGAAGAACGCCGTCGGGAGATCGAATCGTGCCGCCTTCGCCAGCAGCAGCATCCCCAAACCCGTGATCAGCAGCGTGTAAGGGATCATCAGCGCAAGGCTCAGCATGGTGCCCCACGCCTTCGACATCAGGTCGGGCGAGAAGCTCGCACCGATGGCAACGCCCAGGAGCGACCGCAGCGGCAGCATCAGCCAGCGGACATACGGCAACGGCCGGCCCGCCGTGCTCATTACGAGCGCAAGCGCAAGCGGGCCGAGAAGCCAGGGAAGCGGCAGCCCCGCAACGATGAACGCGAGGCTCGCAGCAACGGCGACCCCGTAGCTCCAACTGCATTTCCCGAATACGACAGTCTCTCGAACCACGACCGAGCCGGTCTCCACCAACCGCCGGCGGAGCGAAGCGAGCCCCCTGTCGGCAGTGGGCCCGCCAGCCTGCCCGTTCGCCTGCCCCTTGGCCCGCCCATTGGCCTGGCTATCGGTGTATTCGCTCATGCCTGGGGTCGGTTCCTGGCTCCTGATGTGCCGAAATTCCGTCGGCAAGGGTTCAAACCTCAGCCGCAGCCACCCACATGCGGTTGGCACGACGGACGCGCCAAGCCGTATCGGTGCTGTAAGAAGCAGATTGAAGCGGATTATCCACCCTGGCCACTATACGGGGACGCGGACGGCCAAGACGTGACATAATTGCCCTATATCCACCGCAGATAAGCCGCAAACGCAGTCACGCCCCAGTACGCGACGACGAGCGATCACGATGCCCAATAAACCGCCGCCCCCCTCGTTCGGAACCTATCGGCCGCGTGACGAGCGCCGCAGCCGCACCTCCTACGCTGCGCCGCCGGGCCGTGGTGATTCGCCGTTTCAGGATCCCAGGCGCCAGCGTACCCTCCGCCGTCGCCGCGGCTGGATCCGCCTTGCTGCGGAAATAACGGTTGGCGTGATCGTGCTCTGCGCCGTCAGCGCCGGCCTGTTCGCGGCCTTGGCGCCGCTCGACGCAATCCGTGACGGTCTTGTCCAGGAGGTCAAGGCGCGGACCGGCCGCGACCTCAGGATCGCCGGCCGCACCTCCCTGTCGTTCTGGCCCAGGCTGGCGATCACAATGGAGAACGTCTCGCTGTCGGCGCCCCCGGCGATGGGCGGCGCCCCCCTCGTGAGAATGCGGCGGCTGGATGCCGATCCATCCATCATGGCGCTCCTGATGCGCCAGATCGAGATCGATCACCTTACGTTGACCGAGCCGGTGATCGAGTTGCGCATCGACGCCAACGGACGCCGGAGCTGGGACTTCGCAGCGCTGGCTTCTCCGCCGAGGATCCGGCTTGCCCAGGCCGGACAAGGCAAGTCCGGCAATGAGCTGCCGACCGAGCTCAAGGAATTCCTCCGCAATTCCACCAACGCCCCGTACCCGGCGGCAAACAGCGGATCCGCCCCGCGCCGGAGCCAGGGGCAGTCGGCCGAGGTCAACATCAGCGAACTGCGGATCGTCAATGGCACCATACGCTATCAGGATGATCGAAACGGGCACAGGGATGAGGTCAAGGCCCTCGACACCAGCGTGCAACTCGGCAGTCTCGCCGGCCCCCTCTCGGCCCAGGGACAGTTCTTGCTGCACAATCAGCCTGTCGGCTTCCAGGCCCGCCTGAACTCGCCCGTAACGCTCGCTGAACATCGCACTGCGCGGTTGGCGCTGCAGTTGGCCGCCGCCGGAGGCACGGGCCGCTTTGAAGGAACCCTGCGAACCGCGCCCGCCATCGCGCTTGAAGGAGCCGTTGACGCCGAGACCAGGTCTCTTCGCGAGCTTCTGGCTTTTTCTGGCCTGGACGTCTCTAGGGTCGGCGGTCTGGCGACTGCATCCGTCAAGGGCAAACTCGGTATCGGACCGGCGTCGTTCACCCTCAACGATGCGCAGATCAGCCTCGACGGCACCACTGCGACCGGCGAGATTGCGGCCGCAACGGGCGGGAGCCGCCCACTCGTCACCGCCAACCTTCAGATCGGCCGCCTCGATCTCGATCGCTACACGACGCCGGCCGCAGCGCCCGCCCAGCCTGGCGCGACTCCGGCTCAGCGCGCGCCGGATGCCGGCGCCAAGGCCAGGCAGCCGACCATTGAGGACCTCATCCGCGGGTCGATCAACGCCGACAATCCGGCTCCCGGCACACAGGTAAAGGGTTTCGTGCAACGCCGCGGCTGGAGCGAGGAACCGATCGATGCGCGCCTGCTGAACGTTGCCGATCTCGACATGCGGCTTGCCCTGGCCGGTATGAGCGCCGGCTCGCTCGACCTCGGCGCCACACGCTTGCTCATCAAGCAGAAGGACGGCGGACTGCGGCTGACCATCGAGGAAGCCAACATCCACGGCGGGGTTTCCGGCGGCATCATCACATTGGGCACGGCCGACAAGGCGCTCCTGTTCGGCGCCAACATCACGCTCGACAGTGTCGCTTGCGAAGCTCTCACCAAGCAGTCTCCGTCGCCCGATACGCCCTGGCTCAGCGGCAAGGCCAAGGTCAGCCTGGCGCTCGGCGGACGCGGCATGACCGAGCGCCAGATCGTCGACAGCCTCAACGGCAAGATCGATTTCGTCTGCAGCGACGGCATGATCGTCGGCTACGACGTAAGCGGTCGGCTCGCCGCGCTTGGCCGCGGGCAGTTCTCGGGCTTCGAGCCCGCTACCGGCGAACGCACGCCGTTCTCCGAGGCAGGCGCGAGCTTCACCGTGACCTCGGGCACCGCGCGCTCGACCGACATTCGGATGACCAGCCCCTCCGTCAATGTCACCGGCTCCGGGACCTTGCTGCTCGGACCGCGGGAACTGGATATCAGCCTGCGTCCCAGCCTGACCGGCAGAAAAGGAGACGGCGTCGCCCCTGAGCTGGCCGGCCTGGAGGTTCCCATCCGCATCCACGGTAGCTGGGACAAGCCGGAAATCGTCCCCGATGTCGACGCGGTCTTGAAGAACCCGGACAAGGCGATCGACGCTGTCGACAAGCTTGGCCGCCGGTTCGGCGCCGAAGGCCTGGGCGACGCCCTTCGCGGCTTCCTCGGACGCGGCAACAGGTAAACTGCGAATACTGACGATGGATATTTCCCCGGCCGCACGGGCGATCACGCCGGACATGCCGCCGAGAGTCCGGCTGATTTGCAGTCGGCAAAGTGATGCGATTAAGACGGGATGAACGCGGCGCGAGAAAAATTGGCCCAGGAGCAAATTTTTCCCTTGCACCACGAGGAGGTAGCAGTCATATCAGGGCCCTCCGTTCGACCACCTGCCCTCAAGGTCAAGGACACGATCCCCAAACCCCTAAGGTAAGGAGCGGGCGGGTCACATTCTGTCTACTGGTTGGGGAGGGTCTTATGGCCTATCAAGACGCCCTCTTCCAATTGGGGATGGACTTGACTCGTTCAAGCACCGCCCAAGAGGAAGACCTCGGTGAAGCCGCGCGCGCCGCGCACACCACGAAGTCCGTGTCTCGACGATATGACGTCGATAAGCAGGAACGGTCAGGACGAAGTCCTGCTGCCGATGCCGGCGTTCATCTCATTGTCGGGCTGTTCGAGGCGCAAGGCCTGAACGACGCTGCCCTCATCGAGCGCACACTGACCCAGTGTGTCGAGGCGATGGGCAATGCGTCGCCTCACGTCCAGCTCCATAGCTTCGCGCCCGCCGGCAGCATCTCGGCCGTGGCATCACTGCCGGTGTGCCGCGTATCGTTCCACTCGTGGCCCGAAGGCGGTTACGCCGCGCTTGACGTGACGGCAAGCGACCGCGGCAACGTCGATGCGTGCATCCAAATCCTGAAGGCGGCGTTCACACCCAGGTGCGTCGAGCTCAGGGTCACCGAGCCAGGGCAGACTGCGGTTGAGCAGGATCTCACGGCAGAGCGCACCGAAGCCGTTGTCACGCCGCGTCGCGAACGCCAGCGCAACCGCATCCGGCGCGCGGCCTGAAGCAAGCTGCGGACGAGGCCAAGGTCTCGTCCTGCTGCCTCATTGCATCTCACCGGTCAGACGGAAAGCGCCCGAGACCATATCTCGGGCGCCGCCATCACATCATCGCTTTGGCCTCGATGATATCGATGCCGCCGATACGATCGACCAGATAGATCAGTCCCCGATCATCGATCGTGACGTCGTTGGACGACACCCGTTCGGCGCCCGGCGCAGGATCAGGCATGTAGGACCCCACGATCTTCGGAGCGAACGGGTCGGCGATATCGAACAGCCACAATCCGTGTGCGAACCACGCGAACGGAATGACCGTGCCGTTGAACCGCTCCGAAGGCTGATGACAGCCGGTCATCGGCTTTTGCGGACGTCCGTCCACATCGACGCCCGGCACCCGTATCGAAGCGATCGGAGTGGGCGAGGTCTCATCCGAAATATCGTAGACCCAGCCGAAGGACGGCGCCGCAGGCACCTTCTTTGCCACATCTTCGTCTGCCACGACCATGATCTGCCGGCCGAGGATCGGCTTCGGCAGAGGCAGGCACGTATGGGTGGGATGCGGGAATGCCATGCCGTTGCGGCGCTGCGAGACCAGCTTCGGCTTCGAGATGTCCGTGATGTCGAGAATATAGAACCCATGATGCCAGTAGCTGACGTAAAGCCTGTCACCCAGCCGCATCGGATGGTGACAGCGAGGCGGAACGCCGTTGACGAGGGCCGGCGGTTCGCCCCCTTCCTCCCATTGGCCCGGGACCCACCAGCGGCCGGCCTCTTGCGGTTTAGCAGGATCGGCCATGTCCAGGATCATCATGAAGTTGCCGAGATACCCCTTCGCAGTCGGCGAGATATAGGCATAGCGCCCATCGAAGTCGTACCGGTGTACGCCGCGGCCGCCCGACACCTTCCACTTGGTAATGAGCTTCGGCGCCGAAGGCTTGGAGACATCGTAGATGCCAAGTCCGCCTCCGAACGACGCGTCCCCGTTTTCTCCCAACTTCTCATGGTTGACCAGCATGATGCCGTCGCGGACGCGCACCTTGTGCGAATGCCACCCGGCGGGGATCTCGATATGCGCGATCTGTCGCGGCTTGGAGGGATCCGCCACATCGAAGATCGTCGTGCCGTGCGGGGCGCTCATATGCGCGCAGTAAAGCGTCGTACCGTCGACCCACACCTGCCCGCCGCCGGCGCAATCGATATGGCTGATAAGCTTGGTATCGGTAGCCTTGGGCATAGGCGTCTCCATGAAGGCTGTTGATGCGGACTCGAGCCGTCCCTTTTTTGTTGCGGCAGAGAATGACCGAACTCGTCCACGCCTGGCAATGGCGATCTGCATCGGCCGGGGGAGGAGGGGGAGGAGAGAACAACCGGGACGAGGCGTCTACAGCCGGAGTTGGTAGCTCGCCGGCAGCCAGCGGTACACGCCGGCCACTTTCTCCACGTATCCGACGCCGGGAAACGGCATATGGAAGCCGACGACCAGCATCCTCTCGCGCTCGACCATCTCAAGAATGCGCTTGCGGGTCGCGACCGCCTGCTCCTTGTCGTCATCGAAGCCGACCGGCCACTCGGGCCTTTGCATCGAGAACACGTAGTGGTTGACCACATCGCCCCAGATCAGAGCCGACTTGCCCTCGCTCTCGACCTGATAGGCGAGCAGTCCGAGTGAATGGCCGAATGCTTCCACTGCACGGATGCCGGGCACGACCTCCTGCCCCGGCTTCACGAACGTCGTCTGATCCGCCAGCGGCGCGATCACACGCATGAACAGGTCGCGGTTCTCCTTCCGCTGCGGCGGGATCTTCGCGCCGCTCCTCCACTCGTCGAACTCGACCTGCCCGACCACGTAGCGCGCATTGGGATAAGCCAGGACATCCTTTTCGTACGTCCCCAGGATGTGATCCGGATGAACATGCGTGAACGCCACCACATCGACGTCCTCTGGCTTGTAGCCCGCGGCCGGCAGCCGCTCGCGCAGAAACCCGATGCCCGCTGCTTGCCGCTCGGCCCCATTCCCGGTGTCGAACAGAATGAGCTGCCTGCCGGTATTCACCAGCGTGACCGTGAACGTGTGCTCGAACGTGTCGGCCCTCAGCAGATTGGCGGCCGCGAGCGCCTGAAGGGCCTCCGCGGGCTGGCCGATGCCATACGGCGGATTGACCGGCTCGCGCACGGCGGCTCCATCGAGAATGGTCGTGATCTCGAACGAGCCGAGCGCAAAGCGATGGACCTGTGGGCGCAGGATGCCAAGCATGGGTGCGGTCACGGTTTCATCCTTCCGTCGGCTGCCGGTTGGCTTGTTATGCCAATCCCCCCCACTATGACCGTCCCGGCGGCGCTCGGATAGTGTCGATATCGACATCGCAGGCAGGGTTCCATCCGGAGGCCCAAGGCGCACCTGTCGATGAGGACGCAGCAAGCATGCGCGGAAACAAGGCCGATCCGCCCGGACAAGCGACGCCCGCCGGCTTTATCCGCACAAGGTCTCGGCCATCAGGGCTGGAGCAGCTTCTGCAGTCTCGCCAGATCCGCCGCATTCTCTCCAAGCAGATAGCCCTCGAGAAAACGGAAAAAGTTCTGACGGGTAGAAGGGGCATAATAGAACGCAAGGGGAGCATATTCCCGGACCTTGCCGCACTCGATCGGCTGGGAGCTGGCCCCGTCGGCATTCGAACCGGCCGGCGACGCAGGCGGAATATAAAGATCCCAATCGAAGTCGATGATGGAGGAATCCGTGTCGAGCTCCTGCAGCAGCGCATAATTCATTGCACTGAGCTTGTCGCGGGCGGAGAACAGGGCATTGACGTGTGCCAGCTCTGCATTGAATGGCGCCGCCTCCACCTCCATCGGGGCGCCGCTCGCCGCCTTGACGGTGTCGCAAAGCATCTTGTTGCCGTCGGTCTCGTGAAGATAAATGATGTAGACCTTGGCGCTTATCGGCGTTTTCTGCGCATCTTCGTTGTTGGTCTTTACGATATCCTCGATCCGCTTCTTGATCGCCCTGGCGACGAGAAGACCGGAATTGTCGAAATATCCGCCGTCGACGACGTAGTGCTCGCTCCCGCTGCTGTCCCGGTAGGGTGCTCCGGGCAACGCAATCGGAAACCGTGCGCTCGTGATCGCGCCGCTGAGCAGTTCGAACGAGAACGGCCGCGCCGGTCCCGCACCGCCGAGACTGAGCTGGCTGAGCGGCAGCGGAGTAAAGTAGTTCGGATCGACGTTCGATAACGGAACGAGCCCGCCATCGGTCGCCGAGGTCGCGTTGAAGACGAGCAGCGGCGTATTTCCCGCCGGATGCCAGTATGAGTTGCTGTCGCAGTGACTGAGGAAATCCCGGAGCTTGCACGTCCCCTGGCTGGGATCTGCAGCGCCCGCCGGGCCTTTGACTCTGTCGACGGCGTTCGCCCAGTTCGAAGCCATCTCGTTGCGCACCGCCATCGAGCGGTCGAAATACGGCAGCACGCCCGGCGGCAACAGCCGCTGGAACAGTTCCGCGAACAGCCCCGCCCCGACGATTGCGGGAATGATATCGGTACTGACGAACTCCTCCATCAGCGGCGCCGATTTGAGAAGCCGGCCGCCTCCGCCTTCAAGCGTCGGCGCGGAAAGATTGCACTGCGTTTTTTCAGTGGTTGACGGAATCTGTCCTTGAGCGACCGCAAGCAGCGCCCCGAGCGCACCACCGGATACCGAGCTGATCGCGAAAGTGTGATGGAGAAATGCCGGGCAGGTAACGCGGATATGCTCCAGGAAGAATGCGGTGCGCAGCGTTGCCCTCATGCCGCCGCCGGCGGCAGCGATCACGAACACGGGAAAGGGTTCGGCCGAGGCCGGATTTTTTGTCCTGTTCGCGAACCAGGCCGTGAACGCATCCTCGCTGCGGGCCGGTGCAGCCTGCGATGTCGTCGACAGTATCCGTGGCGTGCGGATCGCATCCGGCGCGATGAAGGAACCGTAGAGGTTGATGACGACGAGATAGATGGCCGCGACCGAGATCACCCGCATACCCCAGCGCGTATGCAGATAATACAGGACACCCGCCAGGAACGAGTACAGCAGCACCACATAGAGCACGACGATGTTTATCGTCCCGAGCCGGTTGGCAATCTGAAACGGGGCATAGATCGTCACCAGCGCGCCGGCGACGAACACGGCAATCGACAGGAAGAGCATCACCGGCACCCAAAGGCCGGCTTTCATTCCGTATGGCCGCAGGAGGAATTGCCGTGCGAGATACCATTGCAGTACGACGACTTCGATCAGCAGAAGGATCGAGAAGATCCATATGCCGCCCGACGCCAGAGCCGGCACATGGTTCACGACCACGTTGAGCATGCCCAACGGCTCTTGAAACTGCGCGACCCCGGCCCAGTAGTCGCTACGCCAGTTCGCAACCCAGTACTTGGCCAGCAGCACCGCCACCAGAGATGAGGAAACGAAGATGGCAATGGCAGTGCGCGAGCGCGGCGAGGCGAGCCTCTCGCTCAGGCTGAACGTCGTCACGTTGGCGACGAAGACCCAGGCCAGCAGCAGGACGTTGAACAGGATGATCTTCGGCAGCAGCTCCATGAACGAGCCGGTCGGGGGATATCCGTACAACATCGACGTCAGGTCGATTTCCGCCTCCTGCACCAGACGCGCGATCTCCGTCGCCTGAACACTGAGGATTGGGGCGAATAGCACCGCAATCAGCAATCCGATTGCGATCAGCGGCGGCAGCAGGATGGTCGCCCACCCGATAGGCATCGAATCCAGGTCACGCTCTGCAGCCGGGACATCCGTCATCGCGTACCGCTCCTCGACGCAAAATGAGTGAGAGCCATCAGCCGCTCGTCAGCGGCGCATGCAAACGATCGAGAAATTGCTGGAACCCTGCCGCCGGTCGACCTGCACGAAGTTGGTCGAAGCCGGACAGGTAAAGGCCTGCTCCGGTCCATTGTTGCAGCGCCAGGTGACACGGTTCGACTCGATGGGACCTGAGCGCAACTCGAGGTGGCGGACCGACATGCGGGCGCTGGCGATCGTCACGACACCGTCGCAAGTGCCTCTGCCGAACCCAAGGAACTGCTGCGCATCCGCTGGAGACGCAACGAAAACGGCACCAGCTAACGAGGCTGCGGCAGCCACAAGTGGCAACCGGCACGCAGTCTGACGGAGGCGGACATTCGGCATCGGCGCGGCTTCCTCGAATTCAACACCGGCAGGAGCACGGCTCGGTGGCGCGGCAAAGCGGACGATCACGACTGGAACGGCAATTGAACTGAACACGCTATGAACGAAGCGCAACAGCCCGCCGCCACAGCCGGCCCAATTCCCCTGACCATGTGGTCTGACAGCAACAACATGACGGCGCTGATGGCGGACACGCGGGCAAGTCACCTCGTGAGGATGCATCGAGCAGCCATTCCGGCTGATGTTCCAGGAGCGTCTCGAAGCGGCCAACGCGAGGGGTACCGCACTGCGGCGAGCGCACATGCTCGATAAAGTTGGAATGGCAGGCAAAAATCCATATATCCTTGCCACATAACGCTGCCGCGAATTAGATACGCCCGCGAGCACGAACTGGGAGGTCCGCCATGAGGTTCAGCACTAAGTTAACTGCCGCAGCCGCGACGATGGCCGTCGCTGTCGCCTCGATGCCCGTTGCAGCGGACGCAGACGACGCCAAGGCATGGTTCAAGGGCAAGACGATCAACGTGATCGTGCCGTTCGGCCCCGGCGGAGGCTTCGACACCTACGCCCGCATGATGGCCCCACACTTCAGCAAATACCTTGACGCCACCGTGGTCGTCCAGAACCAGCCGGGCGGCGGCGGTCTGCTGGCGCTCAATAAGGTCTACACGGCACCTCCCGACGGTACGTCGATGATCCTGGCGCAAGGGACCGGAGCCGCGCTCGCCCAGGTCCTCGAGCGCGGAGGAGTACGTTACGACCTCGCGAAAATGGGCTATCTCGGCACCGTGTCGACGTCGCCGTGGGTCGTGCTGACGAGCCCCAAATCGGACATCAAGACGTTTGCCGACCTCGTCAAGGCCGGTCGCACCAAGCTGAACTGGGCTGCGAGCGGCCCGTCGGACGGACAGGCGAATGGGGCCAAGCTGACCTGTGAGGTGCTGAAGCTCGACAAATGCAAGATCGTCGTCGGCTTCAAGGGCAGCAGCGGCGTTGCGCTCGCCGTGACCCGTGGTGAGATGGACGCCATGTATGTATCGGATGCTTCAGCCGAGAAATACATCAAGAGCGGTGGGCTGCACCCGATTTTCGTATTTGCGCGCGAGAAGTCCAAGTTCGTTCCGCAGGCGCCGACCGTCTTTAGCCTGACCAAGTTCAGTAAGGATGATGAGTGGCTGATCGACTACAACAGCAAGCTGGAGAATTTAGGCCGTATTCTGATCACCGGCCCCAATATCCCCGCCGACCGGATGAAGGTATTGCAGGACATGGTGAAGAGTGTCCTGACCGACAAGGCGTTCGTCGCAGAGTCGGAGAAGCGTGGTCGCGATATACTTTACAGCGACGCCGCCACGACCATGAATAACGTGATGGGTGTGATCAAGAACGTCACGCCGGAGCAGCGGGCACGCGTTGTCAAGCTTCTCAAGGTCGAGGGCTGAGAGACGTCCTGCCGGACGTACGGACCGCGCTCCGCCAAACCGGCACGGGCACGGGCGCGGTCCTTGCCGGGAGAGAGGCCCGATCTAAGCCGTCCTGGTGGACCCTGGTGAAGCGCTGCGCCAGTCGCTCGAAGCGCTCCCGGCCCGGCGTACTCCGGCGTCAGTGCTTTGCCGGCGATTTCGCGACGGCGACACCGATCATGGCATCGCGGGTCACGAGTTCGGCAAGCTGATCCTCGTTCATGTGCTCGCTGCCCTCCGGCCGCATCGGCAGCACGAGATAGCGCATGTCAGCCGTTGAATCATGCACCCGGATCTCGGTGTCGTTGGACACGGTCGTGCCGAACTCGGCCAGCACGGCCCGCGGCTCGCGCACGACACGCGACCGATACTCGCGGCTCTTGTACCAGGACGGCGGCAGACCGAGCAGATCGCGCGGGTAGCATGAGCATAGCGTGCACACGACAACGTTGTGCAGCCCGGGTCGGTTCTCCAACGCGACCAGATGCGTGGTCAGTCCTGTAATGCCGAGTTCGGCCACCGCCTTGTTTCCGTCCTCCATCAGCCGCGCTTTGAATGCAGGATCGGTCCAGGCTCGCGCCACCACCTTCGCGCCGGTGGCGGGCGTGATCGAATCGCGGCGCTCGATAGCGGCCCGCACCTCCTCGGCCGTGATGACGCCTTTTTCGATCAACAGCTCTTTCATGGCCACGCCCAGGATCTGGTAGTAGCTGTGCACCTTGTCGTCGGGCTGCGGCGGCGCATGGTTGTGACCATGGCCATGGGCGTGGTCATGCGAATGATCGTGATCGTGGATATGCCCGTGATCATGATCGTGGTCGTTCGCCATCGGAAGCCTCCCCCTCAGACTTTCTCGAGCCAGTGCTCATAAAGATCGATGTCCAGCGTATCGGCGGGCGAGCCCGCGTAATCGGACCACACGTCGCTCTGCTTGAAACGCACTTCATAGAGCATCTTTTTGGGACCCTTCAGTGCATAAGCGAGAAGCTCCGGGTTCGCGTACTCCCCGAACTTGCGCGTCACCACCCCGGTCTTGCCGCGGATGAAGACCGGCGTACGGAAGTGTCCGAACGGATAGTCCTCCCGCACCCTGACCCGGTCGCCGCTCGCAAGCTCGACACTCATGACTGCGCTCCCTTGCCGCCGCCGGATTGCTCCAGTTCCCCGGTCTCCTCGAGCCGCTGCCGCACAACGGCGACTTGGGCATCGATCTCATCTTGCGTAAGAACGCCCTTCTCGATCAGCCCGCGCATCAGAGCAGCCGTCCAGCGCTCGTAATAGGCCAGCTTCTCATAGGCTTCGTGACCCAGCGATTCCACGAATCGCCGGTTCTCGTCGGTTCGGTAAATCCCCTTGCTTCCCACAACCGCGCGCACGGCATCGATCTGCTTTTCCCAGAAAGTCAGATTGTGGGTGCTGGAATCGACCGGGCCGGCGGGAAGCCCGCCGACGTCATGAGGGCCGCGCATGATGAATGTCCTCGTCCTGTTCCTGCGTTCGCGAGCCGTCATTGTGCCACAAGGTGAAATGGACGCAACAACGCCGTCCTGGTGGCTGGCCGGTCCCCGCCCGTGAATTGACCTCTTGCTTCTAAACCAGGTATCGCCGCTTCAATCGATAGCTGGCGTTCTTTTCGAGTCGCTCGCGCATCCAGCATTCGTTGTAAAGATGGATGCCATAGGCATTGCCCAGCAGCAGGCCTGTGTCCGTCAGTACATCCTGAAAGTTCCACCACGGGACCGGACAAAAAGTCGACGGCGGCACCGTATCGTCGCCCAGCCCCATGTCGTTGATCATCGTCGTAACCAGGACAGGGCCGGTAGTGCCCCACGTCTTCCGCGTCCATTTCAAGCGGTTCACGCGCTCGAAGCACTCAGACATGATCCTGCTGCCAGGCTCCGACTTCATCACGCAGCCGGTCGCGCCGACATCCGTGTTCACACCGTCCCTCGACGGCTGCAACTCGGTTGCGAAAAACCGGGTGCGGGCGTTTGCAAAGTCCAGCGCTTTCAGCAGAACGACGTCGGTATCGCTCCAGATGCCACCGCGCTTGAGCAGCAGGGCATACCGGAACAGGTCCGAAAAGATGCCCCACACGCCCCTGGCTTGCGTAAGCCTCGCTTCCGGCACGATCTCCCGCGCATCAAGGAGCATGACGCCCTTCGGTACGCCCGTCACGGCACCATAGTGGTAAAGGTGCACGGGATGGCCGTTGGCGAGGTAGGAAGAAAGCGACAGTCGCTCAACCGCCGAAAGCGGCCCCTCGACCCAGAGCAACTGCACGTGGGGTAGGCCAGACACGGTCATCGGAACCTGCATGAACGGCTCGCCGCTCCGGTCCCAGGCGAGAACATGAGAGACTCGCGGGCAAAACAACTGAATCGGCATCAATAATAAGAAATAATACGTATAGCTGGGTGCCTGATCAATTCGCTTGGATCGAGCATGTTGACATCACGCAGGCAACCGCCCGCAGCCCACCGATGTCGTGAGGTCCACGCATAGGATCTTCGCGGGCCGCATGTACCCCATTGCGACATACCGCCGGATCGACGCAATCGCTCCGATCTGGCCATCCGGAATTTATGCCTTCCGGCGGTTCAGCCGTTGACGTTGATTATACCGATGCTGTCCGCTAGGACCGATATACTGATGACCCGACCACAGCCGTCCCTGGCGATCGCGAGGCCCTCATGATGAAGCTTTACGGCTACTTCCGCAGCGGCGCCGCCTACCGCGTGCGCATCGCTCTCAACGTCAAGGGCATCGGGGTCGAGCACCTCTCCCGTCACCTGCGCAAAGGCGAGCAGCGGGACCCTGGCTACCTCAAGATCAATCCACAGGGCCTCGTGCCGGCTTTGGTGCTGGACGATGGCACCATCCTGACCCAGTCGCTGGCGATCATGGAGTGGCTCGAGGAGAAATATCCGAACCCGCCCCTGTTGCCGAAAGACCCGGTCCGCCGTGCCAAAGTGCGCGCGTTCGCCCTGTCGATCGCCGCTGACGTCCACCCCATCCAGAATCTTCGGGTCCTCGACCGCATCAAGGCGTTGGGCCAGGATGAGATCGCCTGGGCACGCGAGACGATCGAGCAGGGGCTGGCCGCCTCCGAGCAGTTGATCGCCGGTGAGAAGGGCCCGTTCTGTTTCGGCGCCGAGCCGACGATGGCCGACATCTGCCTCATTCCGCAGCTCGCGAACGCGCGCCGCTTCAAGGCGGACATATCCGGGCTCTCGCGGTTGCTGGAAGCGCAGGCGGCATGTCAGAACGTCAAGGCGTTCCAGGATGCGGCACCTGAGAAACAGCCCGACGCGGAATAGCCGGGGACTCCGAGGAAACGATCAAGTGCAGGACCAACAGCGATGAGCGCCAGCAAGGATCTGCCATTCATTATTGTCGGCGGCGGCATTGGCGGCGTGGCGGCAGCCATCGCCCTGTCGGACAAGGGTCTCCCCGTCCACGTCTTCGAGCAGGCGCCCGAGTTCGCCGAAATCGGTGCCGGAATCCAGCTCGGCCCCAATATCGTGCGCGCGCTCGACCGTCTCGGCGTCAAGCAGGAGGTGCTCGATCTCTCGTGGTTCCCGGACGCGCTCGTCATGCGCTCCGCACTCGACGGTCACCAGATCACGCGGGTGCCGGTCAAGGAGATCTTCCCGAAGCACTACCAGGAAAACTACGCCGTCGTGCATCGGGCAGACCTGCACCAATGCCTGCTGCAGCGAGCCGCCAGGAACAATCTCGTCAAGCTTCAGCAAGCAACCGAGGTCACGGACTACGAGGACAAGGGCGATCGCGTCATCGCCACGCTGGGCAACGGCGAGAAGGTTGAAGGACGGGCACTGATCGGCTGCGACGGCCTGTGGTCGAAGATCCGCCAGACCATCGTCGGCGACGGCAAGCCGCGCGTCTCGGGCCATATCGCCTTCCGTGCCGTGCTCCCGCGCAATGAGGTCCCCGAAGACCTGTGGGGCGGCGATGTCGTGCTGTGGGCCGGCCCGCGCACCCATCTCGTGCACTATCCGCTGCGCCGCGGCGAGCTCTACAATCTGGTCGCCGTCTTTCATTCCGATCGCTACGAGGAAGGCTGGAACGTCGAGGCGAGCTCCAGTGAGATGGAAGCCCACTTCCGCGGCCAGCGCCCCGAGGTCCATCGCCTCCTCGAAAAGATCGAGACCTGGAAGATGTGGGTGCTCTGCGACCGCGAGCCGGTCAAGAACTGGACCAAGGGCAACGTCACGCTGCTTGGCGACGCCGCCCATCCGACGCTGCAGTACCTCGCCCAGGGGGCCAACATGGCAACTGAGGACGCGGTCCAGCTCGCCCACGACATCGTCGCCTCCCCCAACGATCTCAACGCGGCGTTCAACGCCTACCAGTCCAAACGTTACCTGCGCACCGGCAGGATCCAGACGATGTCACGCGTATACGGACAATTCTACCACGCCGCCGACGTGCTGGCGGAGCTGCGCGACCAGTTCTTTCAGGAACGCACGCCCGAAGAAGCCCTGAAATCGACCGCCTGGCTCTACGGCGGCGGCGATCCGATCTGACATGCACACCGCTCCGGCTGAGGTGACCTGAGGTGGCAACCCGTCGCATCGGCATCGTCGTGAACGGCGCCACCGGCCGTCTGGCGCAGCTTCAGCACTTCCACAACGCCCTTGTCCCGATCATCCGGGAAGGGGGACTGCCGCTCGCCGGCGGCGACCGCTTGCTTCCCGATCTCTTGCTCGCGGGACGCGACGAGGCCCGCCTAAAGGCCGTGGCCGACAGCTTCGGCCTCGAAGCATGGACGACGGACGTCGCCGCTTCACTCGCCGATGATACCTATCAGGTCTATTTCGACGTCGCCCCGACGGGCGGCCGCGCGGATCGTCTCCACCAGGCCATCGCCGCCGGCCGCAACATCTATACCGACAAGCCGCTGGCCGGCTCCTTCGATGAAGCCATGGGCATCATCCGCGCCGCCGAGACCGCGGGCATCAGACACGGCATTGTTTGCGACAAGCTGTTCCTGCCCGGCCTTCGCAAGCTGAAGCGGCTTATCGATAACGACGTCTTCGGCCGCGTGCTGTCGATACGCATCGAGTTCGGCTGGTGGGTCTTCGACGGCGAGACGGCACCGTCACAACGTGCAAGCTGGAACTACCAGCGCGCCAGGGGCGGCGGGCTCGTGCTCGACATGTTCCCGCATTGGAGCTACGTGCTCGGCCACCTGTTTGGGCATCCCACCGGCATCTATTGCCAGACCGCAACCTTCCAGCCGCTGCGCCGCGATGAATCGGGCTCCCGCTTTAATGTCGACGTCGAGGATACCGCCTACGCGCTGATCGATCTCGACAATGGCGCCAAGGTTCAGCTTCTCACCTCGTGGGCCTCGCGATTGAGGCGCGACGACATCCTGGAGATCCAGGTCGATGGCACCAACGGATCGGCCGTCGCCACCGTGCGCGATTGCTGGACCCAGTCGATAGCCGAAACACCATCGCCGTTCTGGGCCCAGCTCGATCTCGGCCGGCCGCGCGCCGACCACTTCTCGGAGTGGACCCCAGCCCCGGAGCCAGAAGACTCCACCCTCAGCTTCCGCGCCGGCTGGGAGCTGTTCCTGCGCCACGTCGCCGATGGAACGCCATTCCCGTTTCCGCTCAGCGAGGGCGCACGCGCACTGCAACTCATCGATTGCGCCTATCGAAGCGCACGGGAGAAGCGCTGGATCGAAATCGCAGCGCTCCCTTCGTGACGCCGCCGGGCCAGTGGCAGCAGCGCGCGCACCGCCCTGCTATTGGACACAGTCGGTCTCGTTCCCTACCCTTGGCCGCCTGACACGCTTAACCTGACACGCTTCAACCGCCCAAGCCGAGTTGCCTTATGTCCACGCTCCTTATCACCCACGCCTGCTTCGTCGATCACGACACCGGCCCCGGGCATCCCGAGCGGCCGGACCGCATGCGGGCGGTAACGAAGGCGCTCGAACGCAAGGAATTTACCTTCCTCCTGCGCGAGGAGGCGCCGCTGCGGCCTGACGTGGAAGAGCACATCGCCCGCGCCCACCCGATGGAGTTCATCGAGGCGCTGAAGGCAGCGCGACCGGGCCCTGGCGAGCATGTGCGCATCGATCCCGACACCGTCATGTCGTCTGGGAGCTGGGAAGCCGCGCTGCGGGCGGTTGGCGCCGGTTTGCGTGCCGTCGACGCGGTGATGGATCCGGATTCCGGCATCCGCAACGCCTTCTGCCAGGTTCGCCCGCCCGGACACCACGCAGAGACCCACCGCGCCATGGGGTTCTGCCTTTTCAACAGCATCGCCGTCGCCGGCATGTACGCTCGCGCCAGGCACGGCGCCGAGCGTATCGCGGTCGTCGATTTCGACGTTCACCACGGCAACGGAACCCAAGATATTTTCTGGAATGACAACGACTTGTTCTATGCGTCAACGCACCAGATGCCGCTCTATCCCGGCACCGGCGCAACCTCGGAGCGCGGCGTCGGAAACATCTGCAATGCACCGCTGCGCCCCTACGACGCCGGCGACCGGTTCCGCGATGCATTCGAATCGCGCATCTTGCCGGCGCTGCATGACTTCGGCCCTGACATCGTGCTGATTTCGGCCGGCTTCGATGCCCATGCCGACGATCCGCTCGCCAACCTGATGTTGAAGGAAGCAGACTTCGCCTGGGCGACGGAAACACTGATGAAGGTGGCGCAGCAGCACGCAAACGGACGGGTCGTCTCGATGCTCGAAGGCGGCTATGATCTTAACGCGCTCGCGCGCTCTGCGTCCGCTCACGTGACGACGCTGATGGGCGCGTGAAGCCAAATCGGACCACACCGGGATGAACGAAATGACGACAGGCCGCGCAGGCCGCTCCACCGAGATCAAGGAGCTGAGCTTCGAACAGGCCCTGAAAGAGCTGGAGGTGATCGTCGGCCGCCTGGAGCGCGGCGACGTCGCGCTTGAGGAATCGATCGTCATCTATGAACGCGGCGAGGCGCTGCGCGATCATTGTGACAAGCTGCTGCGCCAGGCCGAGGCCAAGGTCGAGAAGTTGACGTTCAATGCCGACGGCACGCCAAAAGGAACCGAACCGCTCGATCCAGCGGCCTGAAGCGGCCGCTTGACACCGCCTGACCGCCGGCAGATGGTATTTTTTTCCAACGAGTTGGCATTTCGGAGGAGGAGGATCGATCCATGTATACGGTGGAAGAGCTGGCGTCCGATATCCGAAGCGACCTCGCGAGCGCACCGGGGCGTAGCGGCCGGGAAAAGGTGCTCGAGCACGTTGCCAAAGCGTTGTCGGACACGGAGTTCGTCGACAAATATCTGATCAATCGTCCGGCCGACGCCGGGCCGCGCCAGGTTCTTTATGAGGACCCGGAGCTTGGCTTCTGCATTTGCGGCCACGCCTACGGCGATAAGGCTTATGGCAAACCCCATGACCACGGTCCGGCCTGGGCTATCTACGGACAGGCGACGGGCGTCACCGAGATGACCGAGTGGAAGGTCGTAGAGAAGGGAAGCGGGGAGAAGCCAACTCGCGTCGTGCCGGAAAAAACCTACGAGATGAAGCCCGGCGACTGCCACCTCTACGATATCGGCGACATCCATTCGCCAAAGCGCGAGGCTCCGACCCGTCTCCTTCGCATCGAAGGCAAGAACCTCGAGAACGCCAAGCGCTCCAACATCAAGGCCGCGTAATCGCTGACGCGCGAGCCCTGATCGAAGCGAGCTTACGCTAGTCCATTCGCCCGCTTGTCATGGCGAGCGAGCCGCTGCAGCAGATAGTCGACTTCGGCACGCGCTGCCGCACTGAGCTTCGAGGCCGGCGTACGCTGAGCATCACAGCGAATGGCGCCCCGCCGCATCAATACATTCTTGCGCACCGCCAGACCAGGACCCGGCTGCTGCTCGTAGCGCATCAGCGGAAGATGCGCATCGAACAGATCGTGCGCTTCTTCGCGCTGCCCCAACGCCTGCAGTCGGACGACATCGGCCAGCATGTCTGGAAAAGCGTAGCCGGTCATCGCACCGTCCGCACCACGCTCCATCTCGAAATCGAGAAACACGCCGCCATTTCCCGTCAGGATCGAAATGCGCCGCATCTGCCCTTCGGCCTCGAACCGGCGCATGGCGGAGATCTTCTCGAGTCCCGGCCAGTCCTCGTGCTTCAGCATCACACAGGACGGATGCGCCTCCACGATGCGGCGGATCACATTGGGCGACATCACGACGCCGGCAGCCTGAGGAAAATCCTGGATCACCAGCGGCGCGTCGGCGCCGATCGCCGCAACAGCCTGTGCATAATACCCGGCAATCTGATCATCCGTACGGACGCTTCCCGGCGGCGCAATCATCACGCCCGCTGCCCCCGCTTCCATTGCACCCCTGGCAAGCGTGCGCATGGCAGCGAAGCCCGGCGCGGAAACGCCGACCACCACCGGCAGCGAGCCTGCACGCTTCACAACACGGCGGGAGAACGCCAGCGCCTCCTCGGCATCGAGTTTCGGTGCCTCCCCCATCATGCCGAGTATCGTGAGTCCGGTCGCTCCGCACGCCCGGTAGAAATCGACCATGCTGTCGGCCGACGCATCGTCGATCCGGCCCGCCTCGTCGAACGGCGTCACCGCGATCACATACACGCCGGAAGCATCGGTGCTCAGCATGGGGCTCTCCTGTCGGCGACGGCAGCCGGTCGAGCTTTGGGGGTTTCCCCGACGACCGTCCCGCCGCTACCATCCTCCCCAGCCCGGCCGAAGGCAACTGGGAGAAAGCCCGTGACCAGCCCGAAATTTGCCAGCGCTGAATTTGACTGTGTCGTTCGCGGCGGACATATCGCGACAGCGGTCGACGAATACGATGCCGACATTGGCATCCAGGACGGCGTCATCGTTGCGATCGGGCGCGCGCTTGGCCGCGGGAAGCAGGAAATCGATGCGCGAGGCCGCCTCGTCCTGCCTGGCGGCATAGACAGCCACAGCCACATCGAGCAGATGTCCGGCGCAGGCATCATGAACGCCGACACCTTCGAAAGCGCAACCACCTCGGCGGCATTCGGAGGCACGACGACGGTCATCTCGTTTGCCGCCCAGGGCAAGGGCATGAGCCTGCGCAAGGTCGTGGACGACTACATGGCGTTGGCTGCCAAAGGCGCCGTCGTCGACTACGCCTTCCACATGATCGTCGCCGATCCGACGGCATCCACCATTGCCGAGGACATCCCCACACTCGTTGCCGAGGGCCTGGGCTCGATCAAGTTGTTCATGACCTACGATGCATTGAAGGTCGACGACGAGAAGCTGCTCGACGTCCTGTTGGCGGCCCGCCAGGCCGGCGCGCTCGTCTGTGTCCATGCCGAGAACCACGGTATGATCACGTGGATGGGCAAGCGTCTTGTCGGGAACGGCTACAGGGCACCGAAGTTCCACGCCATCGCTCATCCGCGCAGCGCTGAAGCCGAGGCCATCAACAGACTGGTGGCGTGCGCGGAGCTGATCGATCAGCCCGTCATGGTTTTCCACGTCTCGACCGCCGAAGGCGCCGCGGCCGTGCGGCAGGCGCGAGGGCGTGGCGTCAAGATCTTTGCAGAGACCTGCCCGCAATACCTGTTCTTGACTGCCGCCGATCTCGATCGGCCCGGCCTGGAGGGCGCGAAATGGGTGTGCTCCCCGCCGCCACGCGCTGTCGCCGACCAGGAAGCATTGTGGCAGGCCCTGGCGCTCGGCGACCTGCAGACCATTTCGTCCGATCACGCACCGTATGCATTCGACGATACGCCGACCGGCAAGTTGCGGGCGGGACGTGATGCGGACTTCAAGCAGATCCCCAATGGCGTGCCCGGCCTGGAGGTCCGGATGCCCCTCCTGTTCGATGCGATGGTGTCGAAAGGCAGACTCGGCCTCAATAAATTTGTCGAGCTGACCGCTACTGCGCCCGCCAGGATCTATAATCTCTGGCCGGCGAAAGGATCGATTGCGATCGGAGCCGACGCCGATCTCGTCATCTGGGATCGCGAGCGGGAGATCACGCTCGCCGACGCCATGGTGCACGACCTGACCGGCTACACGCCATATGCCGGCCGCACCATCAAAGGCTGGCCGGCAACGGTCATACGGCGCGGTGAGACGATCGTCTCGGACGGCAGGCTCACGGCCACGCCCGGCTCAGGCCGCTTCCTGCCACGCGGCGGCGGTCCCGCGGCAACGCCGAGTGGCCGCAACTCTGCCGATACCGATCCCGCCCGGAACTTCGGAGCCGAGATTCTGTAGGAACCTGGCGCCTGCGAGCATAATACAATCGCACAGGCGTCACACCCGCCACACGGGCGCAAGCCGGTGCGCCAATCCGGTCTTCTCGAGCAGTCCGCGCGCGATACGCTCCCCTTCGGCAATGACAGCCATGCCACCGCTGAAACGGGGGAACGCACCATCGCGATAGACGACCTCGCCATCGACCAGCACGAGCCTGGCGTCGCTGCCTTTGCCCGCACACACGAAGCTCGAAATCGGACGGAGCTGCACGCCGACATAGGGTTTGTCGATGGCGAACACCGCGATATCCGCGCGCTTCCCCGGCTCCAGCGAGCCGATCTCCGCATCGAGGCCCAACGCCCGCGCCGCATTGATCGTCGCCATCTCGATCGTGCGCTCGACCGGCATCCGGGTCGGATCCAGATGCCGGACATGCTGCATCAGCGCTGCCGTCTTCATCTGCTCCACCATGTCGACCGAGTAGTCGACCATCGGCCCGTCCGTCCCGAGCGTCAGGTTCACGCCGGCGCGCATCGCGTTTGCAGCCGGTCCGATGCCCCCGCCGCGGATCGATTCCGACGTCGGCGTGTAGGTCATCGTGCAGCCGGCAAGCGCCATGTGCTCGATATCGAGCTCGGTGCAGTGAATGCAGTGCATCATCAGCCAGGACGGATCCAGAATGCCGAGCTGCATCAGGTAGCGCACATCCGTCCGCCCGGTCTCGCGCAGGTATTTCAGGAACCCCTTCTCCAGCGAGAACGTGCCGCCCGCGATGTGTGCGGTGATCCGGGCGCCGAGCCTGGCGGCAAGCGCATGACCGCGGCATACGAGGTCCTCGGTACTCATGCCGGCCGCCACCCAATGGGCGTTCGACTCGATCGCCATCGCCATCCGCACGCGTCCACCGCTGGCCCCGTTCCAGCGCCGGAACTCTTCCTCATAGGCCGCCAGCGCCTCGTCCAGGCTCAAGGGATGACGCGGATTGCCGCGCGTCCGGCATCTCAGCTCCTTGCCGAACACCTGCCGGATGCCGAGTTCGGCCTGCGGCTCGATGATGGCGCACACGATCTCCGGCGTCGTGGTCGTCACCGAGTGATTGAGCGAGCAGGTGGTCCCCGTCGCCAGCATCTCCATACCGGCGATGAAGCTCGACACCCGCATCGCCGGGGCGTCCATCGCCAGTCCAAGCGGCAGCAGCAGCTCGCCGACCCAGTCCTCCAGCAGGTAGCCGTCGGCCACCCCCTTGAACAAGGTGTACCAGTGATGCTGGTGCATGTTGATCAGACCGGGCATCACGATCGAGCCGCGAGCATCGACCACGTCATCGAACCGCCCGCTGTCCGGCAGCGCCGATGCCGGGCCCGCCTCGTCGATCAGAGCCCCGTCGATTGCCACCCAGCCGCCCGGATAGACCGAGCGCCTGTCGTCCACGGTGATCACATAGCCATTCTTAATCAATCGGCGCGTCATTTCCGGAGTTCTTCGATGAGATTGGTCATGGCTCCGAAGCGCCTTGCAGCCCAGTCAGGCCGGCCCGGCAGGACCTGCTGTTGATTTAGAATGACTTGCATCGAGGCTTAAGAAAGCCCATATAGACCCGATCGGCTATGCCAAAGTTTTGCCGATCTCAAAAATTCGGCATTGGCTCACTCGCTTATCGCTTGTCTGTCTTTCCCAATTTCTGAGCTGAAGGCCACGCACAATGGCCCACAACGCAGCGCATCCACGACAGGAAAGGACCTGACATGCGGATCACCGGAACAGTAAAGTTTTTCAACGCCAGCAAGGGGTTTGGCTTCATCACGCCTGAGGACGGCGCGAAGGACGTTTTCGTCCACGCGACGGCACTGGAGATGGCCGGGATACACTCCCTCAACGAAGGCGACAAAGTCAGCTTCGTACTCGAAGATGATCGCAAAGGTCGCGGCAAGAAAGCGGCTCAGATCGAGCTCGTCTGACGCGACGCATTCGGTCGAAGCCGCTCTGGCTGAAACTTCTTCATTGCGGAGGCGCATATCGCGCCTCCGTTTTCTCTGAGTTGCACAATGGCATCACATAAGTTCAGGATCGGGCAAGCGGTGGAGTTCGCGCCAAGCCCGAGATTGATGCCGGCGTCGCCCCGCACCTACACCGTCGTTCGGCTATTGCCGACGGGCACAGACGGGTGCATGTACCGCATCAAGTGCGAAAGCGAGCCCTTCGAGCGTGTCGCGCGGGAGAGAGAGCTCACCGCGATCGCGGCAGCGTAGTATAGCTTGGCCCGAATTTATTCTGCCGTCTCGGTGTCCGGCAATAGGCTCACGTCCACGGCATGACCTTG
>JBFWYV010000011.1:0-34638 GCA_050186055.1 Hyphomicrobiaceae bacterium
CGCTCTTGTCGAACAGCGCCGCGCCGTACGTGACCTGTCCGCCGCCTGCTGCGCTCTGTGCCTTGCAGTCGACATGCTGGCCAATGTCGCTGGACGAAAGGTTGTGCCTGCTCATCAGGGCGCACAGCTTCGCCCCGGTCACGCTCGGAGGATCCACGACGAAAGGTTCCGACGCACCGGCAAACAGCTTCGAAAAGCTGAAGTAGTACTTTCCAGGCAGGTAGGCCGTCAGTTTGATCAGCGCCATGACGGCGAAAGCGCCGAAAAACAGGATCGCGACATTCGCGCGAAAACCCAGAAGATAGCGAACCACGGTCCCGCCCCCCGTTGAAATCAATCGAGCCGGCGCCATCGCAGACACTCAGCGTGCGCCCCGATGGGTAAGTGTTAATCCGCTCGGCAGGCCGGCTCAACTGACCTCGGAGCCATCGCCATCGCTCCTTTGCTGACGGTGCCCAAAAAATCACATCGTCGCGTGCCCGGCAGCCAGTCTCGCATACCAAGACTTCAAATCCACGCCTTCGCGCGGTGCTCCCACCGGACGGCATAGCCGACGACCGGGAAGCCCCGGCAAGATGCTTGCAGACACGTTGGTCTTTATCATACCGTATGACACGCCCCTCTGGCATGTGCCCGCACGAGCCGAGACCGGGTCAACGAAACGAGAAAAAATCAGGCGTCAACCGGGGACCACACCCGTCCGCCACTGAAAGATGCCTCGGAAACGGGGCGGCAAGCTGCCCATCATAAATTTCGGGCGGCACTCTAGGGAGAAACTCAGCATGAAGATTTCAACAACAGGCGCATTGTTTGCTTCAGCAGCGGTTGGCTCGTTCGCACTTGCCGATGCGACAGTAACTTTTGCTGATTGGAAGCCCGCCAAACCAGTCGAGTTCGTGGTGATGGCCGGCAAAGGCGGCGGAGCTGACAAGGCTGTCCGATTTATGCAGTCCATCATCGCCAAGGAGAAGCTCGGACCGACAGTTCTGCCCGTCAACAAGGCCGGTGGATCGGGTGCCGAAGCATTGCTTTACGTCAAAGGCAAGTCCGGCGACGACCACACCATCATGTTCACGCTGAACAGCTTCTACACCACGCCGCTCCGGCAGGAGAAGCTCAACATCGACATCTCCAAGTTCACGCCGATCATGCGTATGGCCGAGGACACTTTTTGTCTTTGGGTGAATACCAAGCGCAAGGATGGCGCGAAAATAAATACCGTCGATGACTTTGTGAAGGCAGCGAAAGCTGCCGGTGACAAATGGCTGATGGCAGGTACGGGGAAGGCATCCGAAGATAATCTGTTGACAGATTATCTGAATTCCGCCTATGGCCTTAAGATGAAATATATCCCATACGCCGGCGGCGGCACCGTCGCAAAGACGCTCGCCGGAAACAATGCCGACTCCACGGTCAACAATCCATCCGAGGCCATCGGCTTCTTTCAGGCGGGACAGGTACGTCCGGTGGCCTGTTTCACGCCGGAGCGCCTGGCCCTCTTCAAGGATGCACCGACTTTCAAGGAGTTAGGACAGGACTTCGTCTACTTCATGCAACGCACCGTTGTTGGCGCACCTAGCATGAGCAAGGAGGCGACCGCCTACTATCAGAACCTCTTCAAGAAGGTTTTCACATCCAAGGATTGGCAGACTTATCGCACAAAGAACTCGCTGCAGGGCGATCCGATCTCCGGCGACGAGCTGATGGCCTACTGGAAGCGCGAACAGGCTGTTCACCGTGCAATGCTGAAGAAGATGGGCGCCATCAAGTAGCCGATAAACCTCCTCGCCTGTTGTTCCAGCAATAATTCATTCAGATCGAAGGCGGCCTATGAGCGTTCGTATGGCGGAGTTGGCGATGGCTGTCGTTATGACAGCCTTCTCCGGCTACCTGATGTGGAAATCTTCTGAGCTGCCGATTGGATGGATCGCGGGAGAGGGGCCTGGCGGCGGCGCGTGGCCATTCTGGCTCGCTGCCGCCATGCTTGTGTCGTGCATCGGCATACTGATCAACTGGTTCAGGCACGCCACCTGGCCGTCACGGTCGACAGAACCCTTCTTTAAGCCTGGCGTTTTCGGCCAGGTCGGTCAGGTTGCAGTGTTGCTGACCGTCACCATCGGGCTGTTCGAGATTGTAGGAGCCTATCTCGCCCTGTTCCTATTCATCCTCTACTATTTCACTGTCATCGGACGGCACAGCATGGCGGGATCGGTTCTGTCCGCCATCGCCGTCCCCGTCATCACATTCCTGTTCTTCGAAATTGCGCTGAAAATCATTCTCCCGAAAGGGATCACCGAACCGCTCTTCTTGCCGATCTTCCGATGGTTCGGCATGGGCGGATTATGAGCTGATTGGAGGCGCGACCTCCGGAATGGCTATATGGGAGGAGCTGACGGACGATGCTCGAAATTCTCCACCTGCTTGCCGATGGCTTCGCTGTTGCGTTCCAGCCACTGAACCTCGCGCTTGTCATTTTCGGCTGCGCTTTGGGCCTGATCATCGGAGCGATTCCAGGCCTTGGGTCTGTAAACGGTGTGGCGATCCTTCTCCCGCTGACATTCTTGGTCCCTCCGACCGGCGCAATCATTTTCCTCGCAGCGCTCTACTACGGTGCCATGTATGGCGGTGCGATATCGTCCATCATGCTCGGGATTCCGGGTGCCTCAACGGCCGTCGCCACCACCTTCGACGGAAGGCCGCTTGCCAAGCAGGGGCAGGCGGATCTGGCTTTGATCGCGGCTGCCGTCGCCTCATTCGTGGGCGGCACGATCTCCGTGCTCTTGTTCACGCTGGCAGCACCGCCGCTGGCACACATCGCTCTCGTATTCGGACCACCCGAGATCTTCGCGCTTATGATGCTCGCCTTCGCCACCTTCATCGGCTTGGGAGGTGATGACATTTGGAAGACAGTCTTCTCAATTTGCATTGGTTTGGTCTTGGCCGCGATCGGCACCGACATCATGACCGGCGAGCCGCGCCTCCAGCTTTTCGACCTGCAGGGTTTCTTCAGCAAGGTGCACTTCCTGGTACTCGCCATCGGAATCTACGGCATCGGCGAGATGCTTTGGACGATCGATGAGAATGCTCGCTCCGGCGACGAATCGATGATGTCCGAGCTGAAGTTCACTTGGGAACGGACAAAGGCGCACCTTATCCGTTTGCTGCGGACGTGGAAAACGATGCTGATGGGCTCGGTTCTGGGCTACGTCGTCGGTGTTCTCCCCGCTGCGGGTGCAACGCCGGGCTCGCTGATGGCCTATGGGATCGGCAAGCAGATATCGGCAGACCCATCGTCATTCGGCAAAGGGAACGTCGAAGGCGTCGTGGCGCCTGAATCAGCGAACAATGCCGCATCGACCGGTTCCATGCTGCCGATGCTGACGCTGGGCATTCCAGGTTCGCCTACAACCGCAATCCTGTTGGGTGGCATGGTGATCTGGGGACTGGAACCTGGGCCGCGCCTTTTTACAGAGCAAAAAGACTTCGTCTGGGGGCTGATAGCTTCGCTCTATGCTGCGAATATATTCGCCTTGATTATCAATGTCCTTTTTATCCCGCTTCTGATCCAGGTGTTGCGCCTGCCGTTCTCCATCCTCGCACCCATGATCTTCGTTCTCTGCCTCGTAGGCGGATATGCACCCACCGAGCGGATGTTCGATGTCTGGATGATGTTGATCTTCGGAATCGTCGGCTATCTGATGCGCAAGCTCGACTATCCGTTGGCGCCGGCAGTGCTGGCGATCGTGCTGGGTCCGCTGGCAGAACCTGCGCTGCGCCAGTCAATGTTGATGAGCGGAGGAGACGCCAGTGTGTTTTTCGATTTCGTCAATCGACCATACGCCGCCGCCATAATGACAACGACGGTCGCCTTGTTCGCAATGCCCCTGCTGTCCCTCGTAAAGCGGCGTATTCAACGTTCAGTGGGCGACACCGCGGGCGCATAGTGGGGCCAGGACGCCGGCGCACACCGGGGGTATCTCTCGATATTGAGGGTTCCGCGTGACGGCTCCTCCCTATCCAACTCCCACAGACCTTCGGTGAGGGCATCGGTGCGCGCCTGAACCTTGCCAAATCCGGCTTTCCGGCGGGCGCCGGGCTTGATGCCAAGGCATATACGTCCGGATCATGTCCAGCGAACCTTCCTTCGCTCCCCGATCCGCCGGCACGCCAGACGAGGCATATCCGCGCAACGAGCGCTCGAATCGATGCAAGAACAGGGCATTTCACCAAGCCCGGCGGGCTCCGTGCCATCGCGGATTTGATGCGCCCCTGCCGAACGTGCTAAGCGCGCATCTGATGCGACTGATCGGGGGCATCATGCGCTGTGACTTCAGACTGGCACTGTTGATGTCGATTGCCTTGCTTGCACCGTGCAAGGCAATAGCCGGACCGGCACTCCTGTTCGAAGCTCAGTCGGGGAAGGTGCTCTACGGCGAGGACATTGACGACCAGTGGCATCCCGCCTCCCTGACCAAGATCATGACCGCCTATCTCACGTTCGAGGCGATCAAGGCAGGGAAGGTCTCCGTTAACTCCAAGCTCGCCTACAGCGAGCACGCCTCCAAGCAGCCTCCGAGCAAGCTTGGGCTTCCCGTCGGTTCGGAAATCGAGCTGGAAGTCGCCCTGAGGTCATTGATCGTCAAGTCGGCCAATGACATCGCAGTTGCGATCGCCGAAGGCATTGCAGGCAGCGAGGAAGCCTTTGTCGGAAGGATGAATGCCAAGGCAAGGAGCCTCGGCATGAGCCGCACGCGCTTCGTCAATGCCAACGGGCTGCCGGCCGACGGGCAGGTCACGACGGCCCACGATTTGGCCAGGCTGTCCCGCGCCGTGTTGCGCGATTTCCCGCGGTTCCGCAGCTACTGGGCGCTGACCGACATGCATGTCGGAAAGATCCGCCTGCAAACACACAACGACCTGCTCAAGACCTTCGAAGGCGCGGATGGCATGAAGACCGGCTTCATCTGCGACAGCGGCTTCAATGTGGTCGCCAGCGCCACCCGCGATGGCGTGCAGCTCATGGCCATCGTGCTCGGTGAAACATCCACGGCGGAACGCAATATCAGAGCCGCCGCGCTGCTCGAGCATGGCTATAATATGCGTGGCTGGAAAACGCTGTTCTCCAATGACACCATCGACAACCGCGCCATCGCCCCTGACGCAAAATCAGCAATCAGCATTCGCTCCAGCGTCAAGGTCGCGGTATGCGGCTACCGGGCGAAGAAGGTCGCGAAATCCAAGTCACGGCGGCAACGGGCCGCCAAACGGACGCGGCCCCAGAAGTCCCACGCCCAGAAGGCCCAGATCAATAAGAAAGCCCAGGCCAGCAAAACGAAGAACCGGTCGAACGGCGCGACAGCCGCGTCCGCCAAGAAGGGACGCGCCAGAACCGCCAGTTCATCGGCTCCAGCCGGCGACTGAACTGCCACCTCACGAGTGGCGCGTCAGTTCGACGGCATCGCATCGTCGGTGGCTGCGGCAACCTCGTAACCATACCAGCCCCTAGTCCTGATCCGGCACAGCCGAGCTGGTGCCGATTTTGCATGTCTGTCGGTCCAGTCAGACAGTTTGGATATCCAGTCAGTATGAGGGTTCAAATGTCGATGCTCCAGAAACCGGATGAGCAACCGGATGAGGATGTCACCCCCTCGCCCTCCGAGGTCGACATGATGGCCTCGGTCCTCGAAGGCCGGCATGGCATACACGCCGCGCATGTCGCGGATTTTCTTACCGAAGCCAACGCCCAGCGTGGTGATGCCTCGCGCTCATGGGCCTGGGCGGCGGTAGCCGAACGCATTCGCCGCCGCACCGATGAGCGGCTCTGCGCTTAACCGTCGTCCGTCGCGATCTGAAGCACCTTGCGGCAGGCAACGACTTTCGACAGGAAAGCCAACGTGGTCGTTTCCGGAACCAGCCCGGCGGCGGTGAACATGCCGTTCAGGTCGTCGATCGCATAGTGCCGGAAATAGGGCTCGTGAAAGCGCACGGGAAAGGCTTCGAGCAGGCCGTCCCATTCCGGACGATCCCCCATTTGCAGGCTGTCGACGAACACGTACAGGCCACCCGGCTTCAGCACCCGGGCGATCTCTGCGACAACGCGCCGCCGCACATCCGGCGGCAGCTCATGATGCAGGAAAACGGTTGTGACGATGTTCTGGCTCGCGTCGCCGAACGGAAGCACCTCGGCGTTCCCGGCGACCAGCCGTGCCGGCCGAAGCGGCTTCAGATGCCGCCGGGCCTCATTGAGATAGGCCTGCGACAGGTCCAGCCCCGTCAGGCCAAGCGCCGGCCACGCCAACCGTAGCTCGCGCAGCAGACGGCCGGTACCGCACGCAACATCGAGCACGGCAAGCTTGCGTTGATCCCGGCCGGCAAGTGCCCGTGCAACCGGCGCCAGCGCAGCCCGGCGCATGAGTTGCGCAGAGCCGTAGAACAGTGTCTCGACCTGGACATCGTAGAGACGGGCCGACTGATCGGAAAGGTAGCCGCCGCTCTGAAAGTGGAAGTCCTGGGTGTAGTAGTCGGGGAATTCGTCCGCGCCGGCCTCAGCCCTGACGCTGCCGGCATCGTGGCTTGCCCGCCGCGACATGGCCGAGGGAAGGTCGGCAAACATGGCGCGGACGCGTCCGACATTGCGGATCACAGCGCCGGTATCGCCTTCCATAGCCGGGTAGGTGCCGTCGCGTACGTGCTGTGCATCCTTGAAAGCGAGCTGAGCCAGCTCCGCCAGCAGTTCGCGCTCGCTGGGCACCGGCCGGCTTGGACGATAGCGCGGCCGCTGTCCGAGCCGCCGCGCTGAGCGATCGACCAGTTGGTTGACGCCATAGTACCAGGCAAACCGCGCGGCGTTCGTCGCCAGGTGCAGCCGCATGTCGATTTCACCGCTCATGACATCCTCTGGGCAAGAAGCCGTTTTAAGATCGGCAGCGCCGCGTGTGACAGGCCCCGGCCGGGACCGGCGTCGTCACCGCCAGTGTCCAAGCCTGCACATCGCGCGGGCGAAACTTCGACACAGAGAGCTGATTCATGGCCCGCTACGATCATATCGTGATCCTCACCGGCTCCGGCATCTCTGCTGAATCCGGCATCGCTACCTTTCGCGACCGCGATGGCATCTGGTCCAGATACGACTACCGCGATGTCGCCACGCCCGAGGGCTTCGCCCGCAACCCCGATCGCGTGCATGAATTCTATAATATGCGCGTCAATGCCGCTGCCGGAGCGAAACCGAATGCCGCACATCTGGCGCTGGCACACCTGGAGCGCGAGCATGCACGGCTGTCGGGTTCAGGCTTCGCGCTCATCACCCAGAACGTCGATCTGCTGCACGAAGCTGCCGGCTCCTCCAACGTCGTTCACATGCATGGCTCGCTGGGCACCGTCCTGTGCGCTGCTTGCGGCGATCGCCACCCCCGCCGCGGCGACCTGTCGACGGCACTGAGTTGCCCGTCATGCGAGAAGTCCGGCGGGCTGCGGCCGGACGTCGTCTGGTTCGGCGAGATGCCTTACCATATGGATCACATCCAGGATCTCCTGGACCGGGCTGATTTGTTCATTTCGATCGGCACCAGCGGCACGGTCTACCCGGCCGCGGGCTTCGTGGAGCGGGCGAGATCTGGCGGCGCCCATACGGTCGAGCTCAACCTGGAGCCCTCGCACGGCATCTCCGCATTCGACGAGGCCGTTCAAGGTGCCGCGACCCAAGTTGTCCCTGCATTTGTCGACCGGTTGCTGGCGAATCGATAGCGGCACGCACCCCCGGGGCGCCAGTGCGGCGCCAATGCGCGCGCGGCAAGGCCCATCATTGATCTTGATTTATGGCGCCAGAAGCATATAACTCGCGGCCATCCCGCTCCGGTCGGAGGCTGAATGAGGGCTGCACATCGCGTGTGCAGATGGGTTTTGCCCGCCCCTCGGTGTCTCCGCTCTATGGGTGACCTGGTGGGCCCTTCCCGGCCCATGAGGGGCTTTGCGCCGGCGCGGACAACTTGAGCAGAAGGGCAACGGCATGCCGCTCTATGAGCATGTGTTCCTGGCGCGCCAGGACATCTCGGCCGCCCAGGTCGAGACGATGATGAAGGACTACACGCAGGTAATCGAGCAAGGCGGCGGCAAGGTCGGCAAGACCGAGTACTGGGGCCTCAAGTCGCTTGCCTACAAGATCAAGAAGAGCCGCAAGGCGCATTATGCGCTGATGAACATCGATGCTCCACCCGCCGCCGTTGCGGAGATGGAACGGCAGATGGGCATTTCGACTGACGTTATCCGCTTCCTGACGGTGCGGATCGAGCAGCACGAGGCGGAGCCCTCGATCCAGATGCGCAAGAGCGACCGCGACGATCGCCGCGGCGATGGCGAACGCGGCGGTTTCCGCGGCGGCCCGCGAGGCGATCGCGGTGGCTTCCGGGGGGACCGCCCGGACCGTGGCGACCGCCCCCCCCGCGGCGACCGCCCCCCGCGCGAAGGCGCATCGACGTTCAGGCCGCGCCCGCGTGGCGAGACATCCGGCTCGGAGGAATAACCAATGGCAGAACCAGCACGAGGTGCCGGCGCGGGCGGCGGCGGCATGCGGCGGCCATTTCATCGGCGCCGCAAGACATGCCCGTTCTCTTCGGACAACTCTCCGAAGATCGACTATAAGGACGTGCGGTTGCTGGGCCGGTACGTGTCCGAGCGTGGCAAGATCGTGCCGTCGCGGATCACGGCGGTCTCGACCAAGAAGCAGCGCGAGCTGGCCAAGGCAATCAAGCGCGCACGCTTCCTGGGCCTGCTGCCCTACGTTCTGAAATAGCCGGCACGGCGGCGCCGACGCCGCCTGCGGGCAAGATGTCAAGGGTTGGGTCCGGCGCGCGTTGCTGCCGGCCTCTAACCGCCCTGGTGCGGGACAGCTGAAAGACATGCTGAGAAACATCCTCATCGCGGCCGGCGCGGGCCTCGCCTCGATTGTCCTGTTCCTCTCGGCGGCGAGGGGAACGCCGGACACGCTGCTGCTGTTCTGTCTGGCGCCGCTGCCGGTGGCACTGGCCGGCTTCGGCTGGGGCTGGGCCTCGGCGGCTTTGGCTGCGGCGATCGCCACCGGCGTTGCCGGCCTGATTGGCTCGATCCGCTTCGCCCTCATATATCTGCTCGCCTTCGGTGGACCGGCCGCCGTGTTCACCTATCTCCTGATGCTCTGCCGTCAGGTTGCCCCCGAACCAGCGGAGGCTGGCGGCGGCGGTGTCGAGTGGTATCCGGTCGGACGCCTGCTGGCCTGGATCACCTTGTGGGCCGGCGTATTGGCGGGACTCGTGTTGCTGACCACCGCCAGCGACACCGAAGCCATACGGCGCGCGATCGAATCCAACATCGATTCCTGGGCCTTGCGGGGGCCTGACGGACGCAGCCTCTCGACGGAGCAGAAGCAGGCGCTGTCGCTGCTGGCCGTCAAGTACTTCCTGCCCTGGGTGGTCTCCACCGGCTGGCTGCTGCTGACGATCCTCAACATGTGGATGGCCGCGCATGTCACGCGGCTGTCCGGACGTCTCAATCGCCCCTGGCCGGATCTTTCCTCGACCACCCTCCCGCCCGGGTTCGCACTGGCCTTTGGCGCTGCCGTCGGCCTTTCCTTCGTCGCCGGGCTGGTCGGGTCGGTCGCCTGGGGCTTTGCCAATGCGCTGATGTTCGCATTTATGCTGCAGGGGCTTGCCATTCTGCACGGCTTGACCCGGGCCCATCAGACACGGGTGGCGATACTGGCCCTTGTCTATCTCTCGCTGGTGATGTTTTCGCCTCTGTCCGGCTTCCTTGTCGCAATCCTCGGGTTGGCCGAACCCCTCGTAAGGGGACGCCGGCCTCCCCCGGCCGCGCCCCCGCTGCCTCCCCCGTCCTCAACCTGAACAAGCGCCGGGAACGGCGCTGAACGCACCAACGCACTAAGGAGATCAGATCATGCAAGTCATTCTACTGGAGCGCATCGGACGCCTCGGCCAGATGGGCGACGTCGTCCGGGTAAGGGACGGTTACGCCCGCAATTACCTGCTTCCGCAGGGCAAGGCGATGCGCGCAACCGACGAGAATATGGCCGACTTCCAGAACCGGCGCGTGCAGCTCGAAGCGCGCAACCTGGAGCTCAAGTCCGAGGCCGAGCAGGTTGCAAGCACCCTCGAGGGCAAGAGCTTCGTCGCCATTCGACAGGCTGGCGATACCGGCCAGCTTTACGGCTCGGTGTCCACCCGCGACATGTCGGACCTGATCTCGGAGGGCGGCTTCTCGGTCAATCGGACGCAGATCGTGCTGGACAAGCCGATCAAGTCGCTTGGCCTGCACGAGATCCGCGTACAGTTGCATCCGGAAGTCATCGTCAGGGTTGCGCTGAACGTGGCACGCAGCGAGGACGAGGCCGAACGTCAGGCGCGGGGTGAAGACGTCACCGTCGTCCGCGAGGAAGCGATCGAGCTCGAAACGTTTGATCCGGATGCGGTATTTGAGGAGGGCGCTGCCGAGGAAGACGTTGGCGGCCCGGACGAAAAGGCAGACTGACGCAAGTCGATCCAGTAAGCGGAACCGATCTTTTTCGACGGCGTTGGACTCTGTCCGGCGCCGTCTTTCCGTGTCCGGCAGATCGTCAACCACTTTGCCGCGTTGATTTGCGACAAATCAATCCCCCGTTGAACGCAGCAGGATTTGGTGTCTAAATTTGCAGGCATGAGCAGGTTGGGGACGATGCAGCCCCCAGACTGGAGGGTATTTGGAAAACCCGAGGTCGAGCTATGTTCAGTGTTCTTAGACTTGTTTTGAAACGGGCGGTCGTCAAGGGCGACCTCGTCGTGATCGATCCGGCCGGCAGGGCTTTCACATTCGGTGATGGAAGCCCCCCGCATGTGACGGTCAGAATCACCGACCGCGCCGCCGAGCGAGCGATCGCCTTCGATCCTAAATTGGCACTGGGCGAAGCGTATATGCGAGGCACGCTGACGATCGAGCGCGGCAACGCATACGACTTCATCGCACTTCTGATGGAGAGCCTGGAAGCGACTCCATTCTCGAAAGGCGTCAACGGCCTTGATCCGATGCGCATGGTCGCGCGCCGGATCGCCCAATTCAATCCGGCCTGGCGGTCCCGCCGCAACGTTCGGCACCATTACGACATCGATGGATCGATCTACGATCTGTTCCTCGACAGCGACCGGCAGTATTCGTGTGGCTATTTCACGCCCGGCGCTGACCTGGAGGAAGCACAGCTCGCCAAGAAACGGCATCTCGCCGCCAAACTTGCGGTCGAGCCAGGTCACAAGGTGCTCGATATCGGTTCCGGCTGGGGCGGATTGGCGCTCTACCTTGCCAAGATATGCGATGCGAACGTAACCGGGATCACCCTGTCGGATCAGCAACACGCCATTGCGTCCCGCCGCGCTGCAGCGGAAGGTCTCGAAAGCCGGGTCGAGTTCAGGATCGAGGACTACCGTCACCTCAAGGAGCAATTCGACCGCATCGTGTCCGTCGGCATGTTCGAGCATGTCGGCGTCAATCATTTCCAGACGTACTTCAATTCCATCGCCCGACAATTGAAGAACGACGGTGTCGCCCTCGTGCATTCGATCGGCCGCACGGACGGCCCGGGATTCACTAATCCGTTCATAGCGCGCTACATCTTCCCCGGCGGCTATTTCCCTGCGCTCTCGGAAGTGCTTCCCGCGGTGGAACGGGCGGGGCTGATCGTATCGGACGTCGAGACACTGCGCCTCCACTACGCGGAGACCTTGAAAGCCTGGCGCGAACGTTTCATGGCCCAGCGCGACCGCGCCGTTGACCTGAAGGACGAGGAATTCGCCCGCATGTGGGAGTTCTATCTTGCAGGGTCGGAAGCCGGCTTCCGTCATCAGGGGCTGGTGGTGTTCCAGCTTCAGCTCGTGAAGCGGGTCGACGCGTTGCCCATCACGCGCGACTACATCACCGCTGCCGAGCGCCGTCTTGCCCTGAAGGAAGCCGGGCTCGGCCAGACCCATCGCATGGCGGGAGAATAGGCCCCGTCGGCAGCCACTTTGCGGCGCAAATACGCAAGCACTTTGACCGGAATCGCCTGCAAGTTGCCGTGATGCGATCGTCAACGATACCAGCACGGGAAATCGCGACCATTGCGCTTGTTTCCTGGTGCCGCTCCATGCAATAGGGTCCGGTTCGTTCGGGCGGCGACGTCTTGACGCCGCCGCGCCATTGCCAATCAGCCGGAGCAGTCAATGCACTTTGCGATGCTGGCCCGTAACCCAGGCCTCTACTCGCATCGTCGGCTCGTTGCGGCGGCGGAGACGCGCGGCCACACCATCGACGTGATCAATACGCTTCACGTCCACATGGTCATTACCTCCAACTGCCCGACCTTGAGCTACGGCGGCAGGACGCTGCCGATCTACGACGCCGTGATCCCGCGCATCGGCGCATCGATCACGCACTTCGGCCTCGCCGTCCTGCGCCAGTTCGAGATGCAGGGTGTCTTTCCCCTTAACGAGAGCGTCGCAATCGGACGCTCCCGCGACAAGCTGCGCGCATTGCAAATCCTGGCGCGTGGCGGCGTCGGCCTGCCTGTGACTGCATTTGCCCATCGCCCGCGCGACGTGGAAGCCGTGATGAGAGGCGTAGGCGGTGCCCCGGTCGTGATCAAGCTCGTCGAGGGCACGCAGGGCATGGGCGTGATTCTGGCCGAGACCGACACTTCGGCAGTCTCGATCATGGAGGCGTTCAGCGCAGCCAATGTCAACATCATGGTCCAGGAGTTCGTGGCCGAGGCAAAGGCAAGCGACGTCAGGGCATTTGTCATCGGCGGCCGCGTTGCCGCAGCCATGAAACGCATCGGCAGGGTCGGAGACTTCCGATCGAACCTCCACCGCGGCGGCAGTGCCGTCGAAGCGGAGCTTAGTGAGGACGAGAGCAAGGTCGCGATTCACGCGGCCGAGCTTTTGGGCCTCAATGTCTGCGCCGTCGATATGCTGCGATCCAAACGCGGCCCGCTGGTCATGGAAGTCAACTCCTCGCCGGGCCTTGAAGGCATCGAGCGCGCCAGCGGCGTCGATATCGCAGGTGAAATCATAGCCTTCCTCGAAGCCAATGCGACACCCGGCGCCACCCAGACCAAAGGCAAGGGCTGACAACCGGAACGTTGGCGGACGCCTCACGCGCCGACGGGCGGAATAGCGGCTGGCATTCGCGCGCCTCGCCACTTAGACTTCGCCACCCAAAGCCTGCGGAGGAATGACGCATGAAGGTCGGCCTTTTCGATCATGTCGAGCACGTGGACAACAAACCGCTCTCCACGCTGTTCGATGAGCGGTTGCGGTTCGCCGCCGCGGCCGATGAAGCCGGCATCTGGGGTTATCATCTCGCCGAGCACCACTGCTCGCCTCTCAACATGGTCCCTGTTCCAGGCATATTCCTCGGGGCTTTGGCGCGAGAAACGAGGCAGATCCGTATCGGCACCCTGGTCTATCTGCTGACGCTCGTTTCACCGCTCAAGATGATCGAGGAGATCTCGATGGTCGACCAGCTGAGCGGCGGACGGATGGAGGTGGGTGTCGGACGCGGCGTCTCGCCCTATGAGCTCGGCTATCACAAGATCGATTTCGACCAGTCGCGCGACATTTTCATCGACGCATACAATTGCCTGGTCGCGGGCCTGACCTCCGGTGAAACCTTCAGCTACGAGGGCAAGCACTACACCTACAAGGACGTGCCAATGTGGCTTCGCCCGCATCAAAAGCCCTATCCAGCCTTCTGGTACGGCTCCTCCAACACCACCGGCGCCACCTGGGCCGGGGAGAACGGACTTCACTTCACAGCCAACGGCCCGATCCGCATGGCGCGGGAGAACATTGCCGCCTACCGGACGGCGCTCGCCCGCCGCGGCGGCGTGGTCCAGCCGAAATCGGAGTTCCCCGGCGGTGCCGTGATCGGGGCGCTGCGCCAGATCGTCGTCGCCGACACGGACAAGGAAGCAGAACGCATCGCCCGTCCCGCCGTCGGGCAGCACCTCCTGCACCGGAACTGGCTGCGCCAGAAACACGGTTTCACCGACCTCACCAATCGTCTCCGCAACGCCGGGGAAGCCAGCTATGACGATGTCGTCAAGGAAGGCGTTGCCATCGTCGGCACGCCCGAGACCGTGCTTCGCGAAATCGAGCGCCAGAACAAGGAGCTGGGCGGCATCAATTACCTGATCGGATACATGATGTTCGGCAGCATGCCGTTGCCCGACGCGCTGCGCTCCCTCGATCTGTTCTGCAAGGAGGTGATGCCGAAGCTGTCGGCGCTGTAAGCGGCGGGCGCCTCCCGACGCTTCAGCCCAGCACCAGCAAGGCACCGAGCCCGACGCCGCCGACGATGATGCGCCACCAGGCGAACAGCGCGAAGCCGTGACGGCTGACGTAATCCAGCAGGTAGCGCACGACGAACACGGCAGCCACGAAAGCCACGACAAATCCCAGTGCGATGCTCGCCACGTCATCGGGCTTCAGAACGGACCAGTTCTTGTAGAGATCATAGGCAAAGGCGCCGGCCATGGTCGGCATCGCGAGAAAGAACGAGAACTCGGCGGCGGAGCGCTTGTCAGTCCCCAGCAGCATGGAACCGACGATCGTCGCCCCCGAGCGCGAGACGCCGGGAACCATCGCCAGGCACTGGAACAAGCCGATGGTGAACGCGACGCCGAGAGGAAAATCCATAACGTCATGATAACGCGGACGAAAGTTCATCCTGTCGACCGCCAGCAGAATGATCCCGCCGACGATCAGCGCAATACAGATCACCATCGGCACCTCGAACAGGGCCTTGATCTGCGAATGCAGCAGTGCGCCGAACACGGCCGCCGGCAGGAAGGCAATGACGATGCCGGCCACGAACCGCCGCGAACGGGCATCGCTCGGCAGATCCACCAGCAGGCGCAGCAGCTTGGCAGCGTATACGGAGAAGATCGCCAGAATCGCGCCGAGCTGGATCAGCACTTCGAATGTCTTGCCCGGCGAATGAAATCCGAGAAAGTGTCCCGCAAGCAGGATGTGTCCCGTTGACGATACGGGAATGAACTCCGTGGCGCCTTCGATCAGGCCCAGCAGGATCACGTGCCAGAACTGCATTTGCCCCCTCACGATCCAGATAGATCGAACGCTGGTTTACCAGGAATCGCGGGCTTGGCGTTGCCGTTGCTGTCGCGGGGGGAATGGCAAGAACCGGCTCACCGGCCGCGTGACGGTCACAGATCACCTTCTTGGCACTCTGCTATTGACAGTGCTAACGGGCTCGAACATATATCGCTCCGAGCCTTGAGACCACCCTCCCTGCCCCCGGGACGGATGCTGGCGCGGGCTCGGACCGCTGCCCTGAGGTTGTCGGTGCAGAGCGGCCAATTCAAGAAATCAGCAACGAATATAAGAGGTTGACGCCATGAAATTCCGCCCGCTTCATGACCGAGTTGTTGTTCGCCGCGTCGACGAGGATACCAGGACGGCCGGCGGCATCATCATTCCGGAAACCGCCAAGGAAAAGCCCATGCAGGGCGAGGTGATCGCCGTCGGCCCCGGCGCCCGGGATGACGGCGGCAAGCAGGTCCCGCTCGACGTCAAGAAGGGCGACCGGGTGCTGTTCGGCAAATGGTCGGGCACGGAGGTCAAGATCGACGGGCAGGAGCTCTTGATCATGAAGGAAAGCGACATTCTCGGCGTGATCGAGGGCACGGCAGCCGTACGCGCCGCCGCCTGACGACAGCACATTGACTGGCGAGGCTGTCGGCCCTTCGGCCCGGCGGCTTTCGGCCCGAACTTCGGCCAATTCGAATCCAAGGAGCATTCCGCAATGGCAGCTAAAGACGTCAGGTTTTCCCAGGAGGCACGCGAGAAGATGCTGCGCGGCGTCGATGTCCTGGCCAATGCCGTGAAGGTCACACTGGGACCCAAGGGCCGCAACGTCGTCATCGAGAAAAGCTTCGGCGCTCCGCGCATGACGAAGGACGGCGTGACTGTCGCCAAGGAGATCGAGCTCGAGGACAAGTTCGAGAACATGGGTGCCCAGATGGTGCGCGAGGTCGCCTCCAAGACCTCCGATACTGCCGGCGACGGCACCACCACCGCCACGGTGCTCGCCCAGGCCATCGTCCGCGAGGGCGCGAAGTCGGTCGCCGCCGGCGCCAACCCGATGGATCTCAAGCGCGGCATCGATTTGGCCGTCAGCACCATCGTCGATGAGCTCAAGACCAAGTCCAAGAAAATCACCTCCAACGACGAGATCGCGCAGGTCGGCACGATTTCCTCCAACGGGGACGACGAGATCGGCAAGATCCTCGCTGAAGCCATGAAGAAGGTCGGCAACGAGGGCGTAATTACCGTCGAGGAGGCCAAGAGCTTGGAGACCGAGCTCGACGTGGTCGAGGGCATGCAGTTCGACCGCGGCTACATCTCCCCGTACTTCGTCACCAACGCCGACAAGATGGTGGCGGAGCTCGAGAGCCCCTACATCCTCATTCACGAGAAGAAGCTCACGTCGCTTCAGCCGATGCTGCCGATCCTCGAAGCGGTGGTGCAGTCCAGCAAGCCTTTGCTCATCATCGCCGAAGAGGTCGAGGGTGAGGCGCTGGCGACGCTCGTGGTCAACAAGCTGCGCGGCGGCCTCAAGGTCGCGGCTGTCAAGGCGCCCGGCTTCGGCGACCGGCGCAAGGCCATGCTCGAGGACATCGCGGTCCTGACCGGCGGCCAGGTGATCAGCGAGGACCTCGGCATGAAGCTCGAGTCGGTCACCCTTAACATGCTGGGCCGCGCCAAGCGGGTGTCGATCGACAAGGACAACACCACGATCGTCGATGGCGCCGGCAAGAAAGCCGACATCACCGGACGCGTTGGCCAGATCAAGATGCAGATCGAGGAGACCACCTCCGAGTATGACCGCGAGAAGCTGCAGGAGCGTCTCGCCAAGCTTGCCGGCGGCGTGGCCGTGATCAAGGTCGGCGGCGCCACCGAAGTCGAGGTCAAGGAGCGCAAAGACCGTGTCGACGATGCGCTGCACGCGACGCGCGCGGCCGTCGAGGAAGGCATCGTGCCGGGCGGCGGCGTCGCCCTGCTGCGGTCGATCTCTGCACTCGAAAAGCTGAAAGTCGACAACGACGATCAGCGTGTCGGCATCCAGATCGTCCGCAAGGCGCTGCAGGCGCCCGCCCGCCAGATCTTCCAGAATGCCGGCGAGGATGGAGCCGTGATCGTGGGCAAGGTGCTGGAGAACAGCAAGTATGCCTACGGCTTCAACGCACAATCCGGCGAGTATGGCGACCTCGTGGCACAGGGCGTGATCGATCCCGCCAAGGTGGTGCGCTGCGCGCTTCAGGATGCAGCCTCGGTTGCGGGCCTTCTCATCACCACCGAGGCGATGGTGGCCGAAGCCCCCAAGGCCGATGCCGGTCCCGCAATGCCTCCCGGCGGAATGGGTGGCATGGGCGGTATGGGCGGTATGGGTGGCATGGACTTCTAGAGTGCTTCCGGAACAGTGGGAACCGGCTTTTCCGATAAGAAGCACGACAAATCAAAGATCTGGGGCCTTTCTGGGATTCAACCAAAACCAGAAAGGCCCTAGAGCCGTCGCGGCGCGCCGTCCGTTTTATTCCGGCGCCAGCCATCGCAGAACATTGCCGGGCCGGGGCGCGTGCGCCCCGGCCCTTTTTCATGGCCGCCGTCCAAGTCGTGCTCTCGCCCTTGCGCGGCGACGACTTTCTTCCGATAGTGGCCTCCTGAAACCAGGGTTCAAATCCAGACATTCTGGGGAGGAATATGAGCGATCTGAGATACGAGGCGCCCGATAGCGTCAGCGCGGCCGTTGCGCTGCTTGCCGGCGCAAAGGGGCCTGCGCGCATACTTGCAGGCGGAACCGACGTCATCGTGCAGATGGAAACCGATCTGATCGAGCCGGAGCTTCTGGTCGACATCAAGAAGATCCCGGAGCTGCGTCAGATCACAGCCGAGAATGGCGGCTGGCGTGTCGGCGCTGCGGTCAGCGGCATGACGCTGATGAACCACGAGCAGTTCGCCAGGACCTGGCCCGGCGTAATCGAAGGCGTCGCCCTGATCGGCTCGATCCAGGTCAAGGGTCGCGCCTCGATGGGCGGCAATCTGTGCAACGCCTCTCCCGGTGCCGACAGCGTGCCGCCGCTGATCACCGCAGGCGCCGTCTGCCGGGTCGTCGGATCGAAGGGCACCCGAGAGGTTCCCGCCGAACAGATCCCTGCCGCCCCCGGCAGGACCAGTCTCGCCAAGGATGAGTTCATTACCTCGTTCTTCTTCCCGGCCCGTCCCAAGCACTCGGGCGACGCCTATCAGCGCTTCACGCCACGCACGGAAATGGACATCGCGGTGACAGGTGTCGCCGTCAACCTGACCCTCGACGACAGCGGCAAGTGCACCGCGGCGCGCGTGTCGCTGGGCGCCGTCGCACCGACGGCGTTGCTTGTAAAGGAAGCCGCCGACGCGCTGATCGGCACCAATTGCGACGATGCGGCCATCGCCAGGATGGCGGCCGCGGCGCGGGCTGCCTGCAGGCCGATTGACGACAAGCGCGGAACCAAGGAATTCCGTATCGACGTAACCGGCGTGCTGGCGGAGCGAGTTGCCGCCATCGCGTTGCAACGGGCGAGGGCGAATTGATGACCAAGCATCATGTGACATTGACGGTCAATGGCGACGAGTACGACGCGCTGGTCGAGCCGCAGGAGACATTGCTCGACGTGCTGCGCGACAAGCTGTTCCTGACCGGCACCAAGGAAGGCTGCGCCACCGGCGACTGCGGCGCATGCTCCGTCGTGGTCGACGGCGTCTTGCAGTGCTCCTGCCTCATGCTGGGCGTCGAGGCGCAGGGCGCCAGCGTCGAGACCATCGAGGGCATGGCCAAAGGCGACAGACTGCACCCGCTGCAGACCGCGTTCCTCGAGCACAACGGCCTTCAATGCGGCATCTGTACGCCCGGCGTGCTCGTCGCTGCCAAAGCCTTGCTCGAGCGCAATCCCGATCCGACCGAGACTGAGGTCCGTTTCTGGCTGGCCGGCAACCTGTGCCGCTGCACCGGTTACGACAAGCTCATTCAATCCGTACTCGTCGCCGCCAAAGAGATGAGGAGTGCCGGCCATGGCGCATGATATTCTTGAGAACAGCGGATTTTCCGCGGACCGCAAGCTGAAGGTCGTCGGCACCAACCCGATCAAGCACGACGGCTGGGACAAGGTGACCGGCGCCGCCAAGTTCGCGGCCGACATCGTGCTGCCCGGCATGCTGGTCGGCAAGCTGCTGCGCTCCCCGCACGCCCATGCCGTCATCAAGTCGATCGACACCTCGGCCGCCGAGAAGCTTCCCGGCGTCAAAGCGATCGTCACCCGCGATGACTTCCCGGACATCAAGGAAGGCTCCGGCTGGGGCGACATGACCCGCATGGCGATGGCGCGCGAGAAAGCGCTGCACGAGGGCCATCCGGTCGCTGCCGTTGCCGCCACCTCGGAACGAATCGCCAAGCAGGCCTTGAAGCTGATCAAGGTCGACTACGAAGTGCTGCCGCACGTCATCGATCCGGTCGCCGCGATGCAGTCTGACGCTCCTGTTCTGCACAGCTATTTGCGCACCAAGGGCGACAAGCCCGGCGGCTATGGCAGTGCAGACAAGCCCACCAACGTCGTGGAGCGTTACGAGCTGGGCGTCGGTGACATCGAAAAAGGCTTCAAGGAAGCCGATGTCATCGTTGAGCGCGAGTTCGACACCAAGCCCATGCATCAGGGCTACATCGAGCCGCAGTCCTGCGTCGCTTCGTGCTCGGAGGAAGGCGAGATCGAGCTGTGGTGCTGCACGCAGGCACCGTTCGTCTATCGCGATCGGCTTTCTGAGATCCTCAAGGTCGACAGCTCCAAGATCAAGGTGCAGCAGTCCGAGCTCGGCGGCGGCTTTGGCGGCAAGACCGGCTTCTATGCGGAACCGGTCGCCATCCAGCTCGCCCGCAAAGCGCGGCGGCCGGTCAAGATCACCTTCACGCGCTCGGAGGTGTTCAAAGGCACAGGGCCGGTCTCCGGCACCAAGTCCCGCATCAAGATCGGCGCGAAAAAGGATGGCACGATCACCGCGGCCGAAGCCGAGTTGGTCTTCCAGACCGGCCCCTACTCCGGCTCAGCCTTCACCAATGCCCCGCAGGCGATGTTCACGCGTTACGACCTGAAGAACGTGCGCACGGTCTCCTACGAGGTGGTGTCGAACCGGCCGAAGGTGGCGTCGTTCCGCGCCCCATGCGTTCCGCAGGTCGTGTTCGGCGTCGAGGGTGTCATCTCCGAGCTGGCCGACAAGATCGGCATGGACCAGATCGACTTCCGCATGAAGAACGCGATGGCCGACGGCGCCAGGACGATCTATTCGGAGACGTTCGGCAAGATCGGTTTCATCGAGACGCTGGAAGCCGCAAAGGCATGCGATCACTATCGCTCGCCGGTGCCGGAAGGCTGCGGTCGCGGCATCTCCACCGGCTTCTGGTTCAACCGTGCCGGCGAGACCTCGTCATCGCTTCAGGTTGCCCCAGACGGCTCCGTAACGATCACGCTGGGCACCGCCGACGTTGCCGGCTCGCGCATTTCCATCTCGATGATGGTGGCGGAAGAGCTGGGGATTCCGGTCAGCAAGGTGCGTGCCGTTCTGGCCGATACCCACCAGCTCGGCTTCAACCGCGTCACCGCCGGCAGCCGCACCACCTATAGCCAGGGGATGGTGCTCGTCGACTGCTCGCGCAAGGTCATCAAGGAAATGGCCGGACGCGCAGCCCGCATCTGGAACGTGCCGGAAGACGGCGTCGTGTTCGAGAACGGCATGTTCCGGCCCGCGAGCACCAACGTCGGCGACTTCGCACCGCTGTCGATCGCAGACATCGCCAAGAAGACGACAAATACCGAAGGCGCGATCGCGGCCCGCTCGGACATGAACGTGACCGGCGCCGGCCCCGGCTTCGGCTGCCACATCGTCGATGTGGCCGTCGACAAGCAGACCGGCGCAGTCCAGATCAAGCGCTACACGGTCGTCGAGGATGCCGGCAAGGCGATCCACCCGCTGCAGGTGGAGGGCCAGTTCCAGGGCGGCGCGGTGCAAGGCATCGGCTGGGCGCTGAACGAGGAGTACATCTTCGACGGCGATGGCCGGATGCAGAACCCGGGCTTCCTCGACTACCGCATGCCGGTGGCCTCCGACGTTCCCAAGATCGACACCGTGATCGTCGAAGTGCCGAACCCGCGCCATCCGTTTGGCCTGCGCGGCGTCGGCGAGGTCCCCGTGGTGCCAACGATGGCGGCGATCGGCAACGCGATCGGCAACTGCATCGGCGTGCGCCCGCAGTCTTTGCCGATGTCGCCGCCGAAGCTTCTCAAGCTGATGAAGGAGCACGGCAAGGCCTGACGAAAACATCGGGCCGGATGCCGCCGGCGTCCGGCCCGTTCTCTTTCAGCCGAACCTTTTTCTGAGTTCCGGCATCACATGCCGGGCGTAGAGTTCCAGCGACCCCACCGTCTCGCCCAGCGTCATGTCGCCGAACTGATGCTGGCCGACGACGTAATTGGCACCGGTCTTTTCGATGTGCGCCGACAGCCACGCCGCGACGGTCGCCGGACTGCCCGCGATGCCCTTCTGCTCCTGCTCGCACAGCACATCGAAGCTCGTCGCATGCTCCCAGTGTCGCGGCTTCCTCCCGTGCAGCTCGAAAAGATAGATGAAGCTTTTCCGCCACGACTTGAAGGCACGGCGGGCGATTGCCAGCGCCGCCTCGTCCGTCTCCGCAACGACGATATGGCGGGCGAGACCGATCATGGGCAGCGCAGACTCCGCGCCCCTGATCTCGCGCCAGACATCCTTGAATCGCGCAATCACCGGAGCGGCGGCCTCCGGCGGATCGTTGCAGACGACGTTGAAGCCCTGACGCGCAACGCGTGGCGCACTCTCGATCGAGTGCAGCCCGTACCAAAGCGGCGGATGCGGCTGCTGTAGCGGCTTCAGGATCATCGGCACGTCGCGAAAGGCGAACCGCTTGCCCTCGTAGGTGAGCCGCTCGCTGGTCAGCGCCTCGAGCACAACCTCGACGCCTTCGCGAAACGTCTCCTCCGTCGCATCGCCGTCGTAGCCGACGTAAGACAGCTCGATCGGCGACGCCCCGCGCCCGAATCCCATCTCCATCCGGCCGCCGCTCATCTGATCGAGCATGGCGATCTCCTCGGCCAGCCTGACCGGGTGGGAGAACGGCACCGCATAGATCAGCGGCCCGAACCGCAGCCTCTTGGTCCGTTGAGCAACCGCCGCCAGGAACACGCTGGGCGCCGCCGCCATGCCCAGCGGCGTGAAGTGATGCTCGGCCACGTGATAGCTGCGAAAGCCGAGACGGTCATACGTCTCGATCACCTTGAGCCGTGTCTCGAACGTCTGATCCGGCGTCTGCCCGTCGGCATCCAGATGATCGAAGATTCCAAATTGCATGAGCTGATACCGTCGGATTGGCCTTGCAACGCCGCAGGTGCGCCAGAAACGTGCCGCACCTTAACGGACTTAAGTAAAGCGGCGTCAGCCTCACAAGAAATTATTGGGCCAGATCAACGTCCGCCACATGTGCGCGACGGGACTGGAATCAAACCCCAGTCCCTCCTTGGGCTGTCGGAAATTGCGTCCGATGATGTCCTCGAACTCCTCGATCTCTACCGTCTTTTCGGGATCGAATGAATACAGGTCGTTCAGCACGACTTGCATGGCGGACAGATACCACTTGTGGTTCCGGCAGTAGTCCCACTCCCGGCGAATGTAGTCAGGCGGCCGATAGTCCTCCCCGAACACCTCCATGTAGAGGGCCGGGTATTCGTACCCGAGGTCGGGCGCCGGCAGAAAGCGCAGCGACTGGTGATGCCTGATCGCCCAGGCCACCTCCTCGTCGACGTACGGCGCCACGATCTGCGCCGCCCAATGGCCGTGATCGGTGCGGATGAAGCCGACCACGGACATATCGTGCAACAGGCACGCGAGAATGATGTTCTCCGGCACGCCCCGGTCCTTGGCGAGCTTTGCGCTTTGCAGCAGATGACTGGCGCCGCGCGTATCGAGCATCAAGCGTAGGCGGAAGAAATCGATCAGCGTCGGCTTTTCCGGCATTTTCGGAAGCCTGGGATCGTCCCCCATCAGCCAGCGCCCCTTGGGGAAGCCCATGCCGCCGGCCACGACTGAGCTGATTCGCCCGAGCGGTGGCCTCATCACCTGGATGTCGAGCAGCTCCATCATCGCCAACTCGAGGACATCGATCTTCTCATCGAGGTCCATTTCCGGGGTAACGCGGGCGAGCGCTCTGGCCTTGGCTTCCTGGATCAGCTCGCTTCGGTTCATTGCGGCCTCCTTCTTCGCGCGATCGCCACGCAGCCCGTCTGCCTGTCATAGCATGCCTGTAATCGTCGGCGACGCCTCGTCACGGCATCCTGCACGAGTCCTGCACTCTCCCCTTTCGGAACCGGACTCTGCAACTGATGGCTTTGATGCCACAGGCTTGGTGCAATCGTGCACGCAATACTTACCACGCTGCCATCATGCCATGTTCTGTCGCCCAGCAGGCCTGGAATGGCAGCCCCAAGAACCTCATAATTCAATTGATTCGGCTTCAGTCTCGCGGGAGCCGTCGGACGCCCCGAGGGGGTACTTCGGGTGATGCCAGTGGCTCAATCGCAACCAGATCCAAAGACGGATATGCAAGCGGCAGGCTCGCACAACAAGGCTGGCGCTGCAAACCGGGAGCTGATTGCCCTGCTCCTGGCAAGCATTGCCTGCGTGGGCGTGCTGACCATCATGCTGGCGAATGCCGCATCGGGACCCATTCATGGCGTCGATGCCAAGCTCGTCCTGCTGTGCATCCTGTTGGTCGTTGCAGCAACCATAGCGTTCGGGTTTGCCTGGATCACCACGAGACGCGCATACCGGGGCCTGCGGCAGGCACGCCAGGAGATCGACGAGCTTCGCCGCAATCTGCTGACTGCCGAGGCAATCGTAAGGGCCGAACCGCAGGTTGTCGTGTTCTGGGACCCGGGCCGCGACCTCAAGGTTGTCACCCACACGCTGACAGCCATCCCCGGCCTTCCCGACGACCAGAAGACTCTGCTCCGCTTCGGAGCCTGGCTCGACCCGGCCTCCGCAGCCGGGCTCAAGGCGGCGCTCGACGGCCTGTTCCAGGCTGGCCGGCCGTTCAACCTGATGCTCAGGACCACGGAGGGGGGACACTTGGAGGCCGACGGACGCGCAGCGGGGTCCCGGGCCGTACTCAGGCTGCGCGGCATCTCCTCCTACAAGCAGGATCTCGTTCGCCTGCTGGAACAGCATGAGCATCAGACCCGCGAACTCGACTCCGTAAAGGCATTGCTCGATGCGCTGCCGATGCCGGCTTGGCTCAAGTCGCGGGACGGACGCATCACCTGGGCCAACCAGGCGTACGTGTCGGCGGTCGAGGCCAAGGATGTCGGCGAGGTTGCCGACCGCCAGCTTGAACTGCTTGATCAGAGGCAGCGCAAGATGCTCGACAGCGCTCTGTCACGCGGCTCGCGCTATTCCCGCCGCATGCCTCTTGTCGTCAATGGCGAACGCAAGGCCCACGACGTCGTCGTGGTCGGACTGGAGCATGCCGTCATTGCCGCCGCGATCGACGTCAGCGAGCTGGAGCGCGCGCAAGGCGAGCTCAACCGCCAGATGACGACGCATGACCGCACCCTGGACCGCGTCCGCACCGCCGCGGCGGTGTTCGACCGGTCGCAGCAGCTCACGTTTTACAACGAGGCGTTCGCCAAGACCTGGAAGCTCGATCCGGCATGGCTCGACGAGAAGCCGACCAGCAGCGAGATTCTGGACCGCCTGCAGGAGCTCTCTCGTCTGCCGTCAATGGTCGACTATCGCCAATGGAAGACCTCCGTCCTCGACTGCCATACCAGCGGCACGATCTACGATGACTGGTGGCCCTTGCCCGATGGCCGGCTCCTGCATGTGGTCGGCGAGCAGCGCCATGATGGCGGCGTGACCTTCCTCTACGATGATGCCACCGAGCGGCTGGCCCTTGAAAGCCGTTACAATGAGTTGATCGACGTCCAGCGCGAGACCCTGGACAGCCTCAAGGAAGGCGTCGCCGTGTTCGACACCGACGGCCGGCTTAAGCTCTACAATTCGTCGTTCCTGTCGATCTGGAAGCTGTCACGCGACTTCGTCGAGCAGCAGCCGCACATCGATGAGATCATCAAGCACGCGCAGTCCCTCTATGACGACGACGCGGCCTGGACCCGCCTGTCGCGCGCTGCGACAGCCGTCAGCGACGAGCGCGAGCAGCTCGAGGGCCAGATGCTGCGGCCCGATATGACGGTCATCGACTACGCCGCGGCCCCTCTGCCGGACGGTGCCATGCTCATCACGTTCGCCGACGTCACGGCTTCGAAGCGCTATGAGCGTGCACTCGAAGAGCGCAACGAGGCACTGGTCGCCTCCGACCGGCTCAAGAACCAGTTCATCAGCCACGTCAGCTACGAGCTGCGCACGCCGCTGACCAACATCATCGGCTTCGGCGAACTGCTGTCGAGCCCGCGCACCGGCCCCTTGACCAAGAAGCAGCGTGAATACCTCGCCGACATCCAGGCGTCCTCGACCACGCTGCTTTCGATCATCGACGACATCCTCGACCTGGCCACGATCGATGCCGGCACGCTCGAGCTGAAGCTGGCGCCGGTTTCGGTGCACGACATCATCGATGCAGCGATCCTGGGCGTGCGCGAACGGGCGATGCGCGCGCGGCTCACCATCGATATCGCCACCACCGACGACGATATCGAGTTCATCGCCGACGAGGCCCGTGTGCGTCAGGTGCTCTACAATCTGCTGTCCAATGCCGTCGGCTTCTCCAAGCCCGGCGGTCTCATCCGGCTGGCGGTGTGGCGCGAGGACGGGCGCGTTGCCTTCGCCGTCGAGGACGAGGGCGTGGGCATTCCCAAGGAGCAGCAGGCGCGTGTCATGGAGCGGTTCGAAAGCCGCACGCGCGGCTCCAGGCATCGCGGCGCCGGCCTCGGATTGTCGATCGTGAAGAGCCTCGTCGAGCTGCACCACGGCGACATGCAGCTCGAATCGGAACCCAGCCGCGGGACCCGCGTGACCGTACGCTTTCCCGAGGACCCGACCAATCTGCCTCAGAGCAGTCCGGCCCAGCAAATCGCCTAGTTTCGAGCGAAAGCGCCGCGCGCGCTCAAGCCATGCCGAGCAGCGGATCCGTCAGGCGCAGCGCCCGCCTGAACCTGAGACCGGCGTGGTTGCACTGGACCCAGACGATGGTGCCGATGAACCTTCGCCCATTCTGCAGCTCGACCGAAACGAGGTCACCCGACCGCGCATCCTTGACGAAATCCAGCCCCATGCCCGACCCTGAGATGTTCAGCACCATCACGTCCGAACGGCGGCCTTGGCACGTCAGGAATGCTGGCATGTTGAGCAGAAAACGACGCGAAAGCCGCTGTTCCGCCCATTCAGGGATTGCAGGCACGCCGTTGTCCTGAAACGGCTGCCCGCCGTCACGAGCCAGGATCAAGGCATCGCAGACGTCGGCAATGCGATCCGGTGTCCCGGCTGCGGCGCTCAGGAACTCCGAGCCGTCGATTTCGTACAGCGCGAGCAGACCGGCGCCGGCCGTCGCCTGCCACATGTCGCAAAGCCGATAGCTCTCGATGTCGCTCGATCGCCTGAAGGCTTCCTCGGGCCGAAATTCAGCGAGCAGGAGATTGCGCGCCGCTCCGAGGCAGGTGAAAAACTCCTCGCAGCGATCGATCAGGCGTTCGACGCGACGATCCTCGTCCATTTCCCGCTTGAGTGCGGTGAACAGCACCGGGTTCGGCGGTATGCTTCCCCTCAGGAATGAGAGAGCGGTAGGCATATTGTGAAGGTAGCAACGGTTGACGATGCCCGTCGTCACCGCCACCCATAGCGCCGTACTGATGACCTCGTTCACGAAACCGACGAGCAGATGCGATTCCGTTCCCTGATCCGGCACGAACAGTCGCTCGCTCCAGTTCGATACCGGCGCACCGCGCAGCGGAAGTCTTATGATGTTGTTCATCTCGTGTCCTTTTCAGCGACGCTGGACAGACGGATAGGGGTTCGGCGGAATGCCGGCGGATCGACCGCACGCGGCGGCGGTCTCACGCCTGATCCCGGACGAAATTGCTTGGAAGGGATAGCTTTGGTCGGCCTCTGCAGCGAGCCGCCTCGGCCGCACGCGCCACGTGCAGCAGCAGTCTCGATGCGCCGGTGCTGTTATCGCCGGCGTCCACGCCGCAGCCCACCACGATGAGCTTGCCCTTTGGGCACGCAGCCATGATGCACATACTCCATGTGCCCACGGTAAGGGCACGACTCGAGAACGGCCCTTTTGCATCATGCAGGAGTGAAGCAACGAGCACACGTCGCCGTCGATCGGAAACATCATGTTCCGCACCGGCACTTCGTAAACAGGCCGGTAACCCCTCTAAAGGACCTCCAAATTTGCATTGGGTCGTTGAAAATCCATTAATTGCGAAAACATCGCCCATCGAATGCAAGCCGTCCCCCCTCGGATTCCTCGGAATGCACCCCGGAATCGTTGATCTTGCCACAGAAAGCCGCATACGCTCGCGCCGGCGACAGGGAGCATCGGACATGACACAGCACCATCTGAAAGCCGGACCGGACACCTGCCAGTGGGGCTGGTTCGACGCGCGCTTCGAGCCGGTCGCAATGATCGGCAGCGGTGACGAGATCACCATTGAAACGGTGAGCGGCACGCCGGAGACATTGCCGCCGCCTGGGTTTCATGTGCCTCCCGAGTTGCACGAGATCCACAAGCACATCCCTCGACCGCCGGCGGGTCACATCCTCACCGGACCGGTTGCCGTTGAAGGCGCCATGCCGGGTGACGTGCTGGAGGTGGAGATCCTCGACGTTCGCCTGCGTCAGGACTGGGGCTACAATCTGATCCGCCCGTTGTCAGGCACGCTTCCCGACGACTTCCATGAGCTGCGCATTCTCAATATTCCACTCGATCGGGAGCGCAACGTCGGCAAGTTGCCGTGGGGCGTTGAGCTGCCGCTATCGCCGTTCTTCGGCGTCATGGGCGTGGCGCCGCCTGCCGCATGGGGCCGTATCACGACCCTCGTGCCGAGAGCGATGGGCGGCAATCTCGACAACAAGGAGCTTCTCCCGGGCGCCAAACTCTATCTTCCCGTGTTCGTCCCGGGCGCCAATTTCTCCTGCGGCGACGGCCATGGCGTGCAGGGCGATGGCGAGGTTTGCGTAACCGCGATCGAAACCGCGCTCAGCGGCCGCCTCCGTCTCACTGTCCGCAAAGACATGAAGCTGGCCTATCCGCGCGCAGAGACACCGGCCCACTACATGACCATGGCGATGGACCCCGACCTCGATCAGTGTGTGGTCCGGGCGCTTCGCGACATGCTCGATCTGGTGACGGACAAAGCCAACATCTCGCGCGAGGACGCCTATACGCTGTGCAGTCTCGCCGCCGACCTCCGCGTGACGCAGACGGTCAACGGATCAAAGGGCATTCACGTCATGCTTGCAAAGTCGGCCGTCCACGGGACGTGATCTCGGCCCCATCGTCGAGGACGTACGCGGACAGGTCCACGCGCCGCGTGCGTTTCCGGTACTCGCGCATCGTCCACGGCCATTGCGTAACGATACGCCCGTTGGCCATTTTGAAATAGGACAGGCAATCCGGACTGGCCACGACGCTGTTGGCAAGGCGCAGCCGAACCTCTGTGTTGAAGGCATCCTGTGCCTCCCGCCGGACCTCCATCATGTCCGCCCCTCTCCGACGCATCGCCTTCAGGCAGCGAACGATATAGCGGGCCTGCTGCTCCAGAAAGAATATGATCGAGCCCGACGAATTCGTGTTGGGACCGTAGAGCATGTAGAAATTCGGGCACCCGGCAACGGTGAGTCCGAGATACGCTTCCGCGCCGTGGGTCCAGGCCGCCGCAAGATCGAAGCCGTCGCGGCCGACGATCCGGATGTTGGGAAGGAACTGCGTCGGCCGAAACCCAGTGCCGTAGATGATGACATCGACCGCACGCGCCTTTCCATCACGTGTACGGATCGCGTCCTGCATGATTTCAACCGCCGGCGTATCGATGAGCTCCACGTTGGCGCGCTGCAATGCCGGATACCATGCATCCGATTGCAGCATGCGTTTGCAGCCGAACGGATATTGCGGTGTCAGCTTGCGGCGCAACTCCGGGTCGGGAACCTGCTCCGCCAGATAGCCGAGCCAGGTCTCACGGGCGGCGGCAGCCTTTTGGTGTGAATACCGGCGTTCGATTCCATCGTCGTATCCGCGGAAAATCCTGAGCCGTTCAATCGCTCGCCGCGCCGCCGCACGCCGGTCGCTCGTTGCCGCGTTCGAGATGACCGGCTGCGCACGATCCCGGGCCCGCACATACTGCGGCGAGCGGTGGAAGACATAGAGCTCCAGCGCCGACTTCGCGACCTCGGGCACGAACTGGATGGCGCTGGCGCCAGTGCCGATCGCTGCGACGCGCTTTCCCACGAGATCGATACGGTGATCCCAGTCCGAGGAATGGAACGAGGGTCCAGCAAACCGCTCCCGCCCGGGTATGTCCGGATAGACCGGTTGGTTGAAGATGCCGATGCCCGAGACGAGGATTCGAGCGAAGATCTCGCCGTCGTCGGCGAGCCTGATCCGCCATCGCCGCAAACCGCCATCGAATTTGGCAGCCTCGACCTCCCTGTTGAGTTCAATATGCGGCATCAACCCGTGCTTGCTGGCGCAATGTCGTAGATATGCGAGAATCTCGACCTGGCTGCCGAAGTGTGACTGCCAGGGCCAATCCTGCTCGAAGGAATACGAATAGAGCCTGGACGGCACGTCGCACGCAGCACCCGGATACGTGTTGTCGCGCCATACGCCGCCGAGGTCCGACGAGCGTTCAAGTATCTTGAAGTTGCAGAACCCGGCGCGTTTCAGCCGGATACCAAGACCGATTCCGCCGAAACCGGCGCCAATGATTGCGATGTCGGTTTGCCAGTCGTTCGCGGTCATGCGGCTGAAGCTCCCGACTGCTCAGACCGGCGGCGGCACCCGCGACAGACATCCGACCAGGCGACCCATGCGGTCGGCTTCAAAAGCTTGCCAGAGCCGCGCGATCTCATCGTCATACGCCGCCGCATCATCACCATCCGCACTCAGCCGCTGATGGATCACGGCAAGCAACGGCTCCAGCGTTGACTTCAGCTCGAACGTACGCAGATTGTCCGGGGTCCAGCCGACCATCAGCGCATCCCTGAGAAAGGCCGAGCGTTCGGGATGGGACGAAAAGATATCCATCACCCGCTCGAGCCGCGCGACATCCTCCTTGATCAGATGCTGGCGGAAATAGCTCTCTTCGACCGCAAGCCGCCGGCGCAAATCGTCGATCAACCTCACCGCTCGTCCTCCTCGCCGTCCCGCGGCGCAGCTCCTCTCTGCAGCCGCTCGTTGATCGCTTCGCCCAATCCTCGCGCAGGGATCGGCATCACCGCAATCGATTTCGGCGATGTGGCATCGAGTGCGCGCAATCCTGCGAACAGATTTGCGGCAGCCTCGACAACATCGCCCGTCGGACTGAGATTGAACATGGCGCCGTCATGGACAGGGACCTCCGGCCCAAACGCCAGCAACGCCTCGCCCGGCATCACGTTCTTTGCCTCAAGACGCAGTTGGGCACGCGGCGCGTAGTGGCTCGCCAGTTGCCCCGGTGCCGACGGTCGCTGAGCGACACCCGCTGACCGCTCGGGAGGCGCACCCAGCACCGCTTCGATATCGTCGGCGGTCACAGCCCCTGGACGCAGCATCACGATGCGCTTACTCGTCGCATCGAGGATCGTCGACTCCAGGCCATGCACACACGGACCGCCGTCGAGGATCATCGCCGGAGCATCGCCGAGATCGGAGGCGACATGCTGCGCCGTCGTCGGACTGAGACGGCCGGACCGGTTGGCGGAAGGTGCAGCGACCGGCCGGTCCGCCGCTTCCAGCAGCGCACGGGCAACGGGATGATCGGGAAGCCGCACCGCAATGGTATCGAGCCCCGCCGTGACGAGATCGGCAATGCCGTTGCCGGGCCTCGCCCGCAGGACCAGCGTCATCGGTCCGGGCCAGAAGCGCTCCGCCAACCGCCCAGCGGCTCGGCCGAGTTCGGCAATCCTCTCGACCGCAGCAAGACTCGCCACATGGACGATCAGCGGATTGAAGCGGGGACGGCCCTTGGCCTCGAAAATCTGAGCCACGGCACGCGGCTGCGTCGCATCCGCGCCCAGCCCGTACACGGTCTCGGTCGGGAACGCGACCAGGCGTCCGGCCCGGATCAGCCTTGCCGCCTGTTCGATTGCTTCCGGACTTGCCTGAACAACCGACATCGTCAATTGCCGCACCTGCACTTTTCCCGCCGACGGCTTCGGCCTAGGTTAACCGCGACTCGAAGGAGCACCACGAGGCAGTTATGAGCTACCAGGCACCCGTAGACGACATCATGCTCGCGCTCAAGACCGCCGGTGCTCTTGACGACGGGTTCCCGCGCGGCCTTTACCCAGGCCTCGACGAGGAGACGGTCAAGGCCGTCATCGCCGAAGCGGGCCGGTTCGCATCGGAGGTGCTCGATCCCCTGAACCAGCCGGGAGACCGCACCGGCTCCAAGCTCGTTGACGGCAAGGTCGTAACGCCGCCGGGTTGGAAAGAGGCCTACGACGGCTTCGCTTCAGGCGGCTGGACCGCCCTTCCTTGCCGCGAGGAATGGGGCGGGCAGAACCTGCCAAGCGTCGTCTCCACCGCAGTTACCGAGCTGTGGAACGCCTCCAACCTCAGCTTTGGTCTGTGCCCGATGCTGACTCAGGGCGCGATCGATTCGATCGAGGCCCACGCCACCGAAGAGCTCAAGCGGACCTACATTCCCAAGCTCGTCTCCGGCGAGTGGACCGGCACCATGAATCTGACCGAGCCGCAGGCCGGCTCCGATCTCGGCGCTCTGACGACCCGCGCCGAGCGCCAGCCCGACGGCACATACCGTCTGTTCGGCACCAAGATCTTCATCACCTACGGCGAGCACGAGCTGACCGGGAACATCATCCACATGGTGCTCGCGCGCCTGTCGGATGCCCCTGCCGGCACGCGCGGGATCTCACTGTTCCTCGTGCCCAAGCGGCTGGTCAACCCCGACGGCACCCTCGGCGCGCGCAACGACGTCGTCTGCGCCGGCCTCGAGCACAAGCTCGGCATCCACGCCAGCCCGACCTGCGTGATGAAGTACGGTGAGAAGGACGGCGCCGTCGGCTATCTCGTCGGCGAGGAGAATCGCGGCCTCAACGTCATGTTCATCATGATGAACGCGGCGCGTCTCGGCGTCGGCGTGCAGGGCGTCGCGCTCGCCGACCGGGCCCTGCAGCGCGCATTGGCCTACGCTAAAGAACGAAAACAGGGCCGTAGCCCGGCTGGCGGCGGTGAAAGCGTGCCGATCATCGAGCATCCCGACATCCGGCGCATGCTGTTGACGATGCGCGCCATGACCCAGGCCGCCCGGATGGTCTGCCTCGCCACCGCCGCAGCGATCGACCGGGCCCATCGCGGAACCAGCGAACAGGACCGTGCAAGCGGCGAGGCATTGACGGCTTTGCTCACGCCCGTCGCCAAGGCGTTCTCGACCGACATCGGCGCCGAGGTCGCCTCATTGGGCGTCCAGGTCCACGGCGGCATGGGCTTTATCGAGGAAACCGGCGCCGCCCAGCATTACCGCGATGCGCGCATCCTGCCGATCTATGAAGGCACCAACGGCATCCAGGCCATCGATCTTGTCACCCGCAAGCTGCCGCTGGCCGACGGCACGGTCATCGAAGGCTACATCGCAAGGCTGGAGCAAATGATCGACGATATCAAAGCCTCGAACCTTCCTTCGTTCGGCAAGACCGCCGAGCGCCTCGAGCAAGCCGTGGTCTCGCTCAAATCGACGTCTGTTTGGCTTGGCAAAGCCCTCCAGTCCAACCCCGAGGCGGCGCTCGCAGGCGCCACGCCATATCTCCGGCTTTTCGGCCTGGCAGCGGGCGGCACCTATTTGGCGCAAGGCGCGCTATTGGCCGCACGCGACGGCGGAAACCCGGCAGACGCCGTCGTACTGGCCCGGTTCTTTGCGGAAAACCTTGCGACCGCCGCCCCTGGTCTGGCTGAGAGTGTGATGTCGGGCGCCGAGTCGGTACTGGCGCCCACCTCCGAAATGCTGTCAGCATAGCCGCATGATGACGGACCCTTCTTCCCTTCCTGCCTCGAAACGAAATCTTCCCATCGGTGCCGAGGTCTTTCTCGATCACGTTGGCCATTTCGTGCCCGATCCGGAAGCCGCTTCGGCCGCGCTGACAAAGGCCGGGTTTACGCCGACTCCACTTTCAGTGCAGGTCAATCCGGATCCGGATGGCGGCCCGCCGAAACTGACCGGCACCGGCAACACCTGTGTCATGCTGGAACGCGGCTATCTCGAGTTCCTGTTCAAGACCGCCGATACCTCGCTGGGGCGGGAGTTCGACGCTTCTGCCGCCCGCTACGACGGGATCCACCTCGCCGCTTTCGCCATAGACGACTCCAGGCAGCAGCATGAGCGCGTTGCGGTGTCGGGTTTCAAGGTCCAGCCGCTGGTCCTGATGCAAAGGCCGGTTGAGACCGAGCACGGTCCCGGCGTCGCCGGCTTCTCGATCGTCAGGATCGTGCCCGGCGAGATGCCGGAGGGCCGCATCCAGCTTTTACGGCATTTGACCGAGGACACCGTGTGGCAGAAGCGCTGGCTGAGCCATCCCAACACGGCTGTGGCATTGACCTCGCTTACGGTCGTCGAGAGCGACATCGGCGAAGCGGCCGGCCGCTTCCATCGCTTGCTCGGTGGCCGGGCGATTCCAAACGAGAACGGCACGGTCATCGAACTCGACCGTGGCACGGTTGAAATTCTCTCCCCCGGCGCATGGCATGCACGCTGGCCTCAGCTTCGCGTTCCAGCCGACCCCTACATGGGACAGTATGGGATCGCCGTTCGTTCCCTTGCCGAAGCAAGGTCAGCCATCAAAGCCGCTGGTCTGGTCGTGCTGCACGATAACCCGCAGTCGGTCGCCGTGCGCTTCCCGCCCGAGGTCGGCTACGGCGTCTGGACGTTTCACCAGGAGTAAGTGACGCTCCCGCCCGTCACCGCCGCCACGCCGCACTTTACGTTCCGCCGACGAACCGCGATATGAAAGACCATAGCGAACGGCGACGGAGATCAGGCATTGGCGGAAGACGACAAGGAGAGCAACAGGCTTTCGGCACGAGCCGCCCGATACGTGCGCGTAGGCACCAATGTCGGCTCCGTGGCGGCCCGTCTTGCCGGCCAGCGCTTCCTCGGCATCGAGCATGATCGCGCCCGCGGTGCTGCGGATCTCGCGGCGGCGCTTGGCGGTCTTACCGGCCCGATGATGAAAGTCGCCCAGCTCCTCTCCACCCTCCCCGAGGCGCTCCCCCCCGAGTACGCGCGGGAACTCGCACAACTGCAGAGCCAGGCGCCGCCGATGGGCCCCGCGTTCGTGCGTC
>JBFWYV010000012.1:0-34147 GCA_050186055.1 Hyphomicrobiaceae bacterium
GGGACAGCTCCCGCCGGGCGCCGGGCTGCTGTCGGAGGATGCGAACCGGCGCCGCCAGACCGGTGAACTCGACAGATTCAGATTGAAGAGGCGGCTATGGCTGGCACCCTGAATGTAGAAGCGGCCGCCCTGGAACCTGCCGCTGCCTGTCACGAAGCCGGCCCAGCTGCCCCGACCCGCCAGATAACGCACGTGCTTGCGGTCGAAAACATGCATTGCGGATCGTGCATGTTGACGGTCGAGCGTACACTGAGTGAAATTCCCGGCGTGATCTCGGCGCGGGCGAGCCTCAGCGCGCGACGCGTGAGCGTTACGGTCCCTCAAGCCGGCCCCGACATCGACCGGCTTCTCGACGCCCTGGAAAACGCCGGTTTCCGCGCGTCGCCGATGAAGACCGGCGGACAGCAACAGGCTCACGCAGCAAGGCAGTTCCTCGCCTATCTGGCGGTTGCCGGTTTTGCCGCGGCGAACATCATGCTGTTGTCGGTCTCGGTGTGGGCGGGCCTAGTGTCCGACATGGGGCCGGCGGCAAAGACATTGTTTCACTGGCTTTCGGCCCTCATCGCATTGCCAACGATCGCCTATGCCGGCCAGCCCTTCTTCCGATCGGCGCTCGGTGCGCTTTCGGCGAGACGGCTCAATATGGACGTTCCGATCTCGCTCGGCGTCATTCTGGCCACCGGCATCAGCCTGTATCACACCGTGAAAGGCACCGAGCAGGTCTATTTCGACGCCGCCGTCACGCTCCTGTTCTTCCTGCTGATAGGGCGCTATCTCGATACGGCGATGCGGGTGCGCGCTGCCGGCGCTGCCGCAAATCTTCTTGGCCTCATCTCGACGATGGCGACGGTCGTCAGGGCTGACGGGGGCATGCAAAGGCTTGCCTCGCACGCTCTCGAGCCTGGAGACGTCATTCTCGTCGCGGCGGGAGAACGCATCGCTGCCGACGGCATCGTCATCGGTGGCGAAGGCGAGATCGACGAGAGCCTGATCACCGGAGAAACCAAGCCGAGAAACGTCAAGCCGGGCGAGAGCGTCCACGCCGGCACAGTGAACATCGGCCATCCACTGCGGGTCGAGGCCATATCGACAGATGACGGAACGTTGATCGCCGGCATCTCCCGGATGATGGCCGCCGCCGAGCAGGGGCGCGGGCGCTATGTCAGGCTGGCCGATCGCGCCGCCCGCATATACGCACCTGCCGTGCATCTCCTCGGGCTCTCGACATTTCTGGGCTGGATCGCTCTGGGATACGGTTGGGAGCCCGCGCTGACCGCCGCGATCGCCGTCCTGATCATTACCTGTCCGTGCGCGCTGGCGCTGGCGGTGCCGGCCGCACAGGTCGCGGCGACCAGCAGGTTGTTCGCGAACGGCGTGGTGCTGAAGGCCGCTGACGGCCTGGAGCGATTGGCGGAAGTCGACGCCGTTGTCCTGGACAAGACCGGCACACTGACGCTGCCGGAGCCGAGGTTGGGAGACCTCAGAGAGCAAGCCGAAGCGGCCTTGCCGGCCGCCGCGTCATTGGCCGCCCATAGCCGACACCCCTATGCGCGCGCGCTCGCAGCCGCGGCGCGAGAGAGGAAGATAGCGCTGTCGCCGTCCGACGGCATCATGGAGGTCGCAGGAAGCGGACTCTGCCGCACAACGTCAGCCGGCGAAGAGCGGCTCGGCTCCGCAAGCTGGTGCGGCGCCAAGCCGGACGCGGCTTCGCCCGACATCGGCATCTGGTATCGCACTGCCGATGGAGAGATCGTTGGCTACCCGTTCGTCGAGCGTCTCCGGACGGATGCGAGCGACGTCCTCTCGAAGCTGAAGACCGCCGGGCTGAGCGTTGAGCTGCTGTCGGGAGATCGCCAGGACGCTGTCATCGCCGCCGCGAGATCGGCAGGCATCAGACGGGCGCTCGCGGGCGTGCGGCCGGACGGCAAGATGGCAAGGCTCGATGAACTGCGCTCTCAAGGCGCGCGGGTGCTGATGGTCGGAGACGGACTGAACGATGCGCCCGCGCTCGCCGCAGCGCACGCGTCACTGTCGCCGTCGACAGCCGCAGACATCAGCCAGAACGCCGCAGACGGCGTGTTTCAGGGCGAGCGTCTTGGACCCATCATCGAAGTGCTGGCAGTGGCGCGGGCTGCTCGCCGAACGGCTCTGCAGAACTTCGCCATTGCCATCGGTTATAATATCCTGTTCGTCCCGCTTGCTGTTGCCGGCGCCGTGACGCCGCTGATCGCTGCCGTTGCGATGTCCGCGTCCTCGCTGGCTGTTACCGTCAACGCGCTTCGCTTGCGATCGCAGCGGATCGAACTGCGGAGCCTGCGATGACTGCGCTTGCGTGGCTCATTCCGTGTGCGCTGGCTCTGGGCGGCCTGGGCCTGGCCGCTTTTCTGTGGGCGCTCCGGTCGGGGCAGTTCGACGATCTCGATGGCGCTGCCTGGCGGGCGATCCAGGATGACGAGGACGAGACGGCAGGGCCACGACAGATGCGATAATAGGGCGGGCTCGGCGATTTCGTCCTGGAACTGATCGGCTCAGTGTATCGGCTCAGTGTTCCGGGCCGATGCGGACGATGTCGCGGAACGCGTGCCACGAAGCGTGGCCGACCAGCGGAAATGTAATGATCAGGCCGAGGCCGAGCGTGGCCAGTCCGACGGCCATCAATCCAACGATCAGAACGGCCCACAACGCCATGACTCCAGGATTCTGGAGCACGGCCTGCACGCTTGTAATGCCGGCGGTGACGGAATCGATGTCCTCCACCAAAAGCAATGGAACGGAAACGACCGATATCATGTACACGATAGCAGCCAGACACGCGCCGATTGCTGTTCCCGTAACGAGCAGGCTGATCCCGCGCGGCTCAAACAAGAGCGTGTGCGTGAACAGCCCGATCTGCGGCGGCCTGTCGCCGTAGAACAACATGAACAGCAGAAACGCTACGTTGATCCATGCAAAGAATATCAGAAACAGGACGAACCCGAAGAAGCCGAGTTGTCCGCGTGCGGTCGCGCCGGCCAGCAACGCCGTCCGCAAGGTGGCGGCCTGACCCTGCTCCAGCCGGCGGCTGGTGTCATATAAGCCGGCGGCAAGCAGCGGCCCAACCAGGGCAAACCCGCAGCCGAGCGCCAGCATCAAAGAAATCCATCCGGTTCGACTGAGAAGAGCCGCCAGTATGGCGGCTCCTGCGAAGCACATGGCGCCTGTGAACAGGCCGATGTGCGGAGCCGCCCGCAAGTCTCGCCAGCCGGATCCCAGCCATCTCCACGGAGCCTCCATGTCGATTGATCTGATGTTGAGCTGGGTTTCACCAAGCACAGAGCGGAACTTCGCGCTCTGGGGCGAACCTGTCTCGTCCGGCATAGGAAGCTCGCTGCTGGATATCATTCTTTCATCCGTGCGCGCATGGAGCAATCCGCGTTTGCCTCCGCAATTGTCATATGACAGGAAGCGGCGGCTACGATTGATACGGATCAATGCTGCCGGAGCATAAGAAGTTGCACCCCTAGGGCCGGCCGTCAATTGCTCAGCTTCGACCAGGCTGTGCGCAATGTATCATCGCGCGAGCCGGACGCGTCGATGGTCATCCAGTCGATCTCTCCCGCGCCACGCGCGAGCTGGGCACGAACGACCTCGGCGGTGGCGTCCGACGCATCTCCCGTGCGCTCGTCCACACGTCGAACCAGAACGTCCGTCGCGGCTTCGAGCCAGATGCCCGCAAACGGAATGCCGCGCGACTGCGCGACGTCGCGAATGGCGTTCCGTTCCCCAGGGGCGGAATAGACAGCATCGACCACGACGCTGTGTCCGGCATCGAGAGCATGTGCCGCCTTCTCAGCGACGATCTCGTAGACGCGCTCGGAGGATTGCGCCGTATAGGCTCTGTCAGGAAGTCGTTCGGTCTCTCCAATGCCGTGAATCGCCTTGCGCTCCAGGTCGCTGCGCAGGTGGACGGCGCCGGGCGATGGATCAAGGCGTGGGGCCATCGCTGCTGCCAAGGTCGACTTGCCGGTGCCTGAAAATCCGCCAACTGCCAAAAGACGAGGCAATTTCGGATCGAGATAGCGCAGCGCTGCATCATGATACGCAACGGCGACTTTCTCGTCCCGCTGGCGCTCGGGACCTTGATGCAGGCTCGCGCGCTGCAGGCGGACCATGGCGCGGATTGCTGCCCGCAAGCCGAGCATCAGGGGCATCGCAGCCAAGCCGTCGATGTCGATCAGGGACCCGCTGCGCCACAGATACCGGTTGAGAACGCCATTTGCTGCTGGCCGGGCGCCGCGGAAATCGAGATCCATCAGAAGGAATGCCAGATCGTAGAGGGTGTCGATCGTCGCCATGTCCTCATCGAACTCGATGGCATCGAACAAGGTCGGATGTCCCTTCCACAAAACCACGTTATCGAGATGAAGGTCGCCGTGGCACCGGCGTACAAATCCGCCCGCGGCCCTCAGAGCCAATACGTTCCGGGCGCGCTCGAGAGCGTGGGCAGCGCGTTGGCCAAATGGGCTCGCTCTCCCGAGCCTGCTCTCCTCCGCTTCGAACGTGGCGGCAAGCTCGGCGATGATGGCGCCAAAGGATTTCACTGAATCCCGTTCGGTGAGGCGCGGCGCGGCAGCATGCGAAGCCAGGACGGCATCAGCCAACGCCTTGGCCAGTCCGGTATCGAGCGCGCCGGCCTCCGCCAGTTTTGAGAGTAGCTGCGACTGTTCGAAACGCCTCATGATCAGCGCCCATTCGACGGGCACGCCCGACCCGCCAACCTGAAGCGTGCCGTCGCTGCCGCGGGTAATTGCAGTGACCCGGCAATAAATTTCCGGGGCCGCCGGCTTGTTGATTTCGAGTTCTCGCTCAAGAAAACGACGACGACGCTCCAGTGTCGAAAAGTCCATATAATCGTATCTTACCGCCCGCTTGATCTTGACCGCGCGATCCCCGGCCAGAAACACATGGGCGCCGTGCGTGTCGCTCCGTTGCACACTGGCGGGCGGCGGCGAGTAGGAGGCCGGATCGCCAAGGAAATCGACCACCTCGCGCTGTTCCGGAGCAACGACGGGAGACGGGGCGGCGCGGGCCTCTTTGTCAGCAGCAGTCATGCCGGTTCTTTCTTCTGGAATGACAAAGACATGCTCGCATCTTGCACAAGCACTCGCTTGATCCGAATCAATGAGCGGAGCCTGCAGTGTCTGCCAACCTTCCAACCAATCCGCAATTTCTCCCCTACCGGAAACGCGCGGGCGCGTCAGGCGGCCCACAAACAGAAAAGATTGCCACATGGCCCAGCACCAATCGATAGAGCATTCCAAACCCAAATCAGGCGGCGCCGCGCGGGAAACCGCACAGCTCGCAATGCCGAACATGTCGCCGATGTTTCCCGGATTGGCCTGGCGACCCGTCCTGGATTTGACCAGTTCATACGGAAACAATCTCAACAGCGCGCTATCGGCGCTGAGCAGCGAGTGGTTCAAGTTCCTCCAGCAGCGCCTGAAGCAGGATCTGGCATTCTACGAGAAGCTCTCTGCCTGCAAGAAGCCGGAGGAAGCATACGCGACATGCACCGACTTCTACATGAAGGCAATGCAGGACTATCCCCAGGAGTTCCTCCGCCTCACCCGTATAGCCAGCCAGTTCGCGGGGACGAGCGCGGAAGCCGCGTACAACTGCCTGGAATTCAATTGTGACGAAAATCGCAGCAGACGAGGAAGCATGACTGCCGCCGGGCGTCAGACAACGGATCACTGAGGGAGAAGGCGGGCGGCTTTGCGGACGGAGTCCCGTTTGGCCGTTGTTGTTCAGACTGGTGTGACGAGGAGTAGTGACATGGCAGGAACCGAGATCAGCAAGGGCAATGGCAGCCGTGAGCGTCAACCGATCGATATGTTCGATGCAATGCGCTCGGAGATGGATCGGATGCTGGAACGCTTCGAATACGGTTGGCCGCGGCTGCCGAACGTCTTCAGCGGCTCTGGCTTTGGCAGAGGAGGAGACATCGTGCCCGCAGTCGACGTGCACGACAATCCAAAGTCTCTCACGATCGAAGTCGAATTGCCCGGCGTGACCCAGAAAGATGTCTCCGTAACCCTCTCCAACGGCATCCTCACGATCAAAGGAGAGAAGAAGAGCGAGCGCGAGGAAAAGAAAGACAATTACTACATGTCTGAACGCGTCTCGGGCTCGTTCGAGCGTTCGCTGCGCCTTCCTGACACGGTCGATGAGAACAAGCTCGAGGCGAAGTTCGACAGCGGTGTGCTGAAAATCATCGCGCAAAAGAAGCCGGAAGCCATGAAGGCGGAGAAGAAGATCGAGATCGCGAAAAGCTGAGGCGGCTTTCAGGCTGTCCCAAAATGAAGGCCGCGGCGCTTGAAGCGTCGCGGCTTTCTCGGTTTGGGGTACAAATCACAGGCGTTATTGCACTTTCTCTGCGTCCCGGAGGCACTCGATCAGCGATGTGCGCATGAGGAAGGCGCGGGCCTGCGCCGGATCTGCCGCCCGCCGCCGCATTTCGCTTGCGTATTCCGCGCGCTTGGCAGGGTCCTTCTGCTCCATCGCCTGCTTGTTGGCGATTGTCGCCACCTGAACATGGGCCGTGGCGACGTGACGGCGCTGCTGGGCATAGCGGTCGAGCGCCGCCTCGTCCTCGGCACCGGTCAGCACCCTGATCATGTTCTCGGCCAGGCTGACGGCATCGTGGATTCCGCTGTTCATACCCATGGCGCCGATAGGGCTGTTGAGATGAGCGGAATCACCGGCCAGAATGACGCGTCCCTTGCGGAATGCGGCAGCGACACGCTGGTTCACGACGTAGCTGTCATAAATCACGATCTCGTAGGGCTCAGGGCGCGGATTGAAACGCTGCAGCTTGCGTTGCGCCGTCTCTATCGCCTCCGGACCCTTGTAGGCCTCGTGCGGAAACACCGGTGTGACGAGCCGGTAGACGCCGGGCGGTCCAGTCCAGGAGATCTTGAACAGGTTGTACCATTCTTCGGGATCGGAGACGTAGTTGCGATAAGCATAGCCGTCGTCGGCGAAATCGTAGGATGTGCCGATGATCGCGAAGCGTTCCGGATAGGTGAAGCCTTCGAACTCGATCCCCGACAGCTCGCGCACCGTGCTCTTGGCGCCATCGGTACCGATGAGATAGCGGCCCTTGTGCGTAGACCGCTTTCCATCCTCGGTCTCGACCACGACCTCCACACCGTCGGTGGTCTGGGAGCAGCCGACCACCTTGCTCTCGGTGAGACAGGTGACTTTCGATACGCCTCCCGCCATCCGGTAGACCGTACGGGCAAGCTTGTCCTGTTCGCATTGCAGGACCCAGGGATGGCGCGTCTCGTCTGCGATCAACGCGTGATCGAACGAGGCCAGCAGCTCCTTGCCGTCGTAGTAGTTGACGATCGGGCAGACGATGCCTTGCGGCTCGATCAGCGAATAGATCCCGAGATCGTCGAGAATATCGAGGGTCGCGGGATGAATGGTGGCGGCCCGTGGCTCCGAATGAACGATGTCGCCCCGATCGAACAACTCGACATCGATGCCGGCGCGACCCAGGATGAGAGCGACGATGAGGCCGACCGGACCGCCGCCGGCGATAATGATTGGCGCTGGCACGGGGCGACCTATTCGGCGGCGGCCTTGTTGCCGGCCTTCGCGGGCTCGACTTCCTTGACCGCGCCTTTCCAGCCCGAATGCGTCATGTCGAACACCACGCCATTGGGGTCGGTGTACTTGACCTCGTAGTACGTATTCGGATTTTTGTCGGCACGCCCGGTGAGGTACTTGCCTCCGGCCTTGGTCACCTTTTCGGCTGCTTCGTCAAGATCATCCACCCACATGCCGAAATGAATCAGACCCTGGGCCTTCTCACCCGGCGCATAGCCCGGGACGTCGCCGGGGAACTTGAGCAGGGCGACGTTGATGGTGCCATCCGTCATATAGAGGCCAAGGCCCGCGGGGCCGGCCCGTGTCATGCCGAATGCTTCCTCGAAGAACTTGGCAGCCTTTTCGGGATCGGGAACATTGAGGGCAATGTGGCGCAGGCGGGCAACCATGACGGCTCTCCTTCCATTGTGTTCGACGCGCCGTTGTGGCGGGCCGATGACTCCTTTTCCGAGCATCGATCCCAACCGGCGGGCCGTCAAGCGCCGAAAACACCATGACGCGCCAGCGGCCGAGCATGTGCGGAAATTCACTTACGCCTTGATTTCGAACTCCCCGTTTATTTCGACCGGAATTCCGTGCGGCAGCTCGGCCATTCCGACGGCGGAACGCGCATGTTGTCCATATTGCGGGCCAAAAAGCTCGTAGAAAAAGTCCGAGGCCCCATCGATCACCTGCGGCATGCGGTCGAATCCCGGCTGCGCATTGACCATGCCGAACAACCGAATAACGCGTTTGACGCGATCGAGGTCACCCAATTCCTGTTTCAGGCTGGAAACGATGGACAATGCAACGGCGCGCGCCGTGACGTAGCCTTCTTCGACTGTCAGGTCCCGCCCGACCTTTCCGACGGGCTTGACGCCGGGACCGGTCAGATCCCGGCCATGTCCGGACACGAACACGACCGGCCCCACCACCACGCAGCCGGTACGGTTGGGATTCGGGAACTTGAACGGCGGCGGCAGCGCATAGCCCATCGCCTTTATCTTGTCTTCGATTGCGCTCATCTGCTTCCTCCTTGTCGTTCGGGAACGGTTCGCGTGATCTTCGCCATCGAGCGGTCTTTCGAGCGGAAAGTCGCGCAATGAAGTGGACTGCGCTGCCCGATCATGAACGCCCAATGCCATCCAGCGCAACCGTGACGTGGCGGGGATCGAGCGGTAGTCATGATCGATGACGCAATTCTGTTCATCTCCCGCCGCTGCTATTGTTCGCACTCACTCGAGCAAATGAGAGGCTTCATGTCGGAGGATCACTACGTCCATCGCCTGCGGGTCAGCATGCCGCTGGCCTCTGCCGAACAGATCGTGGATGCCGCAATCGCGACGGGACGCGAGGCGGGATTGCTGCCATTAACGGTGGCCGTTCTCGACGCGGGCGGCCACGTCGTGCTGCTCAAGCGGGAGGACGGCTCGGGCAATCTTCGCGCCGACGTGGCGATCGGCAAGGCATGGGGAGCTCTGGGGATGGGCATTCCAAGCCGCACCATCCGTGATCGTATGAAGGACAGGCCGGCGTTCCAGGGCGCGCTGGCTGCCGCCGCACAGGGCCGCTTCATTCCAGTGCCGGGCGGTGTGCTTGCAAGCGACGCAGACGGCGTGGTGATTGGTGCGGTCGGGATCAGCGGCGATGCATCCGATCGCGACGAGTATGCCGCAATCGTCGGTATTCGCGCTGCAGGCCTGATGCCGTACCCGGAACAGCCCGCTCCGGACTGGCAGGCCGCCAAGCTCTAGGACCAGACCCCATGAGAACGTCATGGCGGCGCCCGGGGCGACGTGGGGATGTCGTCCCGGGACACGGCGGCCATTCAATCCAACGAACGATCGGCAGCAACGACGGTCCAGGCCTCCCGCTCGCGTTGGCGTTAATCAACCGGTGATCGAGCCGTCTGGCAGGACGGGGAGATCCCGGTGGGAATGACGGAGATCAACCGAATTGGTGGCAAACCCATCCATGCTAGACTGGCGGTTGTGACAAAGGCTGCGTTCCGCGCGCATCATGAACGTATCCTCAATGCGTTAATCCGGGCCAGGGCACCCAATGCTCAACGCTATACGAGACCTTGTCCGCCCCCCGGCGCACATCGATGTGCGTGCCATCGCAACCGGCGTCGTCGTCGGCCTGCTTACCTTTCTCGTCGCCCAGCTCGGCTACACGCTCTCGCCCTACCGGGAAGATCTGGCACCGTGCTGGCCAGCGAGCGGCATAGCCGTCGGCGCTATGCTTGCGAGCACAGGACCGACGCGCATGACCAGTCTCGTCGGCGCACTCGCCGGTATCCTGTTGTTCGAGATCAGGGCAGGACACGGCGCGGCGTGGACGGCGAGCGGGCTGGTCGGTCATGCCGTGGAATTCATCCTCATCGAACGTGCGGTATCGATCGGCTTCGGGCATCCGTTCAGGCTCGACACCTTGCGCAATACCGTCGGGCTCATGGTCATTGCGGCGCTTGGCTCCGCAATTGCGGCGGTTCCCGTGGCGTTGGGGCTTCATTTTCTGGCGAACGCCGATGCGTCAGTCCCGACAATATGGCTGACATGGACAGCCTCGCACGCCGTTGGGGTCGGCGTCGTGGCGCCAGTATTCATTGTACTGGCGGGCGAGCTGGCCGACGCCAGGAAACTTGACGCCTCCGATGCCGAAGGCGCGCTGATGCTCGGGCTCACCACCATCGCCGCAGTCGGTGTGCTGGGCAGCAACTGGCTCAGCGGCCCGGGGACCGTGATCGGCTTTTCCAGGATTGCGCCGTTCCCGACATTCTTCCCCTTGCTGCTCTGGGCGGGGGCCCGGTGCCGGCCGTCGTGCGTCGCGGTCGCCTCGATCGTCGTCAGCCTGTTCACGCTGTTGGGGCTGGCGAACGGCGTCGGCGCATTCGTCGATGCACCCGATGGCGTGCGCCATATCGCAACCGCCCAAATATTCATGTTCTCGGTTGCATTCTGCGCGCTCGTGCTTTCTTCCCTCACGCAGCAGCGGCGCAAGGTCGAAGAAGATCTGCGCGAGGCCCTGCAGCACAATCGACTGGCGCTGTCGGCAGGCGACATCGGCACGTGGTCCTACAGCCCCGACACCGGGCAGATCGACGGCGATGCAAATGCGAGAGCGATCTGGGGGATCGGCTGGAACAATGCGATATCGGGGTCGGATCTCGAGACATCACTCCACCCCGATGACCGGCAACGATACAGAGCCAGCCTGGCTTCCGCGCTCGATCCCGCAGGCAGCGGGCATCTCATGCTGGAATATCGACTGCAGGCGACGTCCGAGAGGGATGAACGATGGGCTGTTGCAACGGCGCAAACCGAATTCGAGGGCGGGCGGGCAAAGAGGCTCGTCGGCACAATTCGCGATATCACGGACCGGCAGAGAGCGGCACAGTTCCTTGCGCGGGACAACCAGACGCTGGAAGCTCTGGTCAGCGATCGTACCCAGCAGCTCGAGGCAATTCTCGAAAGCGCCGTGGCCGCCATCATCACGATCAACTCGGAAGGCATTATCCAGTCGATCAATCATGCGACGAGCCGTCTGTTCGGACACCAGCGCGCGGATATGATCGGGCGGAACGTGAACATGCTGATGCCGCAGCCGGATTCTGTGCGGCATGACGGCTATCTCTAGCATTACCTCACTACGGGCGAGAAGAAGATCATCGGCATCGGCCGCGAAGTCCTTGCGCTGCGGAGGGACGGCACGACGTTTCCGATCCACCTGTCCGTCAGCGAATTCAAGGCGGGCGGCGCGCGCTGCTTTGCCGGAATCATCACCGACCTCACGCACGAAAAGGCCGTGCAGGCGAATTTGCGCGAGACCGAACGCCAACTCCTGCAGGCCCAGAAAATGGAGGCGATCGGCCAGCTCTCGGGCGGCATTGCGCACGACTTCAACAACCTACTGACGGTGATCTCGGGCAATCTGGAGCTGCTCGATATGCGGTTGGAGAAGGAGCAGGATCGCGATCTGCTCCGGCGCGCCGTCGAGGCGACCCGCCGGGGCGCGCGCCTGACCGAACGCCTTTCGACGATGAGCAGGCGCCGGGCGCTTCAGCCGGTCTCGCTCGATCTGAACACGACCGTTATCGGCATGACGGAGCTGATGCGCCGGGCGCTTGGAGAAAACGTGTCGGTGAGCACGGATCTCACGCCGGGTCTGTGGAAGGCCCACGTCGACTCGAGCGAGATCGAGAACGCGATCCTCAATCTGGCGATCAACGCGCGCGATGCGATGCCCGACGGCGGTCGGATCATCATCGAGACGGGCAATACTGTACTGAGCGCGCGAGACATCGCCGGCAATTCGGATACGAAGCCCGGCGAGTTCGTGCGGCTTTCGCTGATCGACGGCGGCTGCGGCATGCCACCCGACGTGCTGGCGCGCGCGCTGGAGCCGTTCTTCACCACCAAGCCACCGGGGCGAGGAACGGGCCTGGGCCTCAGCACGATCTACGGCTTCGTCCGGCAATCGGGAGGCCATTTGACGATCGATAGCGCACCGGGAAAAGGCACGACCGTCAGCCTGTTCCTTCCCAGGGACCAGAGCGCGACGGAGACCCCGGAGAGACAGGATGCTTCAATCCCTGCAGACCCGCCGAAACCGGCGACCATCCTCGTGGTCGAGGACAACCAGGACGTACGCCTGTTTGCCGTCGACCTGCTCAAGGCGCTCGGTCATCGAACGGTCACGGCGGCGAATGGACCAAGTGCAGTTGCGATCATGGAGGCCGATCACGGCATCGATCTGGTGTTCTCGGATGTGGTGATGCCGGGCGGCATGTCGGGCTTCGACCTGGCACGCTGGCTGAAGCAGCACCGGCCACAGATTCCCATTCTGCTGGCATCCGGCTTCGCTCCTCAGGACGATCCCGGCTATGAGCCAGCCGTCGATGCCGTGATTCTCAAGAAGCCGTATAGCCGGTCCGATCTCAACAGCGCGATCTGCGACATACTCAATCGTATGCAACGACAAGACGCCTGATACCAGCGCGGGCGCGCCAAAGCGGAAGGCGATCAGACCCGGCGGACGTCGGCTGCAAACACATAGCCGATGCCGCGCACGGTCTTGATGTAGCTCGGCATATCGACATCCGGCTCGATCTTCTTGCGAAGCCGGCCAATGAGGGTATCGATCGAGCGGTCAAAAGGCGACCATTCATGACCCTTCAACAAGTCCATGATGTTGTCGCGGGACAGAACGCGGGACGGGCGTTCCACGAACATCAACAGCATATTGAATTCGGCTGTCGTCAACTCGACGCGCGACCCCGCCTGATCAATCAGTTCACGGTGCGCCGGGATAAGCTTCAAATGACCGAATGCGAACCGGGTCTCACCCGGTTTGGGCGCGCTGTCGGCGGGCGCGGGAGGCGTTGGCGTGCTCTCATAGCGCCGCAATACAGCCCTCACCCTCGCCAGCACTTCACGCAGATGAAAGGGTTTGACGATGTAGTCATCGGCGCCGAGCTCCAATCCGACCACACGGTCGATCGGATCGTTTTTGCCGGTGATCATGATGATCGGCACATTCTGCGTCGCACGGATCTCCCGCGCCAAGGCAAGGCCGTCCTCGCCGTCGAGCGATAAATCAAGGGTGATAAGGCTGACGGGCTCGGCCTTCAGTTGCCGGCGCATCTCCTCGCCGCTCGCCGCCTCGCTCACGCGGTAGCTCTCGAGCTCGAAACAGCGGCGCAGCAGCGTGCGGATCTCGGCATCGTCATCGACGACCAAGATATGCGCGGCTTGCTGCTGGCGGATTTCATACACAAAAATAGTCCACTTTTCAAATACTTGACCTGACATCCGACGACCGCGATCCGGCATTGCATTCTGTTGCAATCCGTCACAGAGGCGACATATCCCGGCGGCGCGGAGCTGGTCTCTTGATCGACGTCAAATGACGTTACCCGAGATCCTGATGGAGATCACTATGTTCGCTGCTGCCAGCCCAACACCTACTTTTGGTCAGCGTGTCGCCCCTTCTCCCCCGGCAGCAGGTCGCTACCATCACAGCCTCAATCGCCGCCTTGCGGATGTCTCAAGCAAGAAACTGTCCACCAGGGAGCACTTGTTTCTCGACGGCGACCAGAAGACCCACGTCTATCAGGTCGAGGCGGGAACACTGCTGATCTACAAAATTCTCCCGGACGCCAAACGTCAGGTCGTCGACATAGCCTTCCCCGGAGACTTCGTCGGGCTCGGTACGGACGCCGAGCACGCCTTCAGCGCGCAAGCGACCGAACCAGCCAGAGTTCGCTGTATTCCGGTTGCTCTCCTGAGACAATTGGCGGCCGAAGACCCCGCGCTTGCGCTCGAACTTTATGAAGCCGTCGCCCTGGAGCTTGAAGCTGCGCGCAATCATCTGATGACACTCGGCTACCGCAGCGCAGCGGGCCGGGTTGCGAGTTTCCTGCTCGCCTTGTCGCGCCGCAGCGAAAGGCGTGGCCGCGAAGCCAGCGAGATGGTGCTGCCGATGCGGCGCGCCGACATCGCCGACTTCCTCGGCCTCACGATCGAGACCGTCAGCCGTACCTTCAGCAGGCTAAAGTCCGACGGTATCATTGATCTCGATCATGGCGGGTACGTTGCAATCAAGAATCGTGAGGCACTGGCGGACGTCGCCGAAGGCGAACGCCAGTGCGCCTGACGGCACACGCCGCCAGACTCCCGATTCTGGAGCCCGTCACACCTGATCGCCAGGGCGAGCTTCAGACTCAAAAAGAGCACCGGAATCACAGATTTTCTGGTGTGATTCAGATTGAGACATTCGCCCCGAGCCGAACCGCTTGATATGCCGAACGTCTCGATCATCACACCAGGCGTCGTCCAACTGGGGGAGGTTTCGTTGGAAAGGTGCGGCGCACCGGACAGTGAAAACGGCGTATCGCGAGTTGGGCCAATCGAGGCAATGACGCAGGATCAGGACAAATCGACAGGCAATGCCGGCTGGACGGCGCTCGCCGGATTCACAGATCCCGCACAGTTGGAGCTGGCGATCGGATCGCTTGCCAGCAAGGGATTGGGCTGCGAGCGCATATGTCTTCTGGCTTCAGTGGCCGGCTTCGAGCGAATGCGGCGCAACGTCGCGGACGCGCTGGACGGGACCCGGTCAAAGCTTGATCGTACCGGCGTCGTGGGCAAGCTTGCAGATGGGACCGATCTGATCATGGCGCCCTGCGATTCCGAATTCACCGACATTGATCTCGAGCATGAGCGACGCACGTTGGGCCTGCTCGACGGCCTCGACGAGCGTATGGCTGCCGGGAGCATCATTCTGCTCGTTCACGCCAAGTCGCCGCAAGAGCTGGTGGACGTCACCAATATCCTGCTCAGCCACAGTTCCTTGAGGGTGCGGACGCGCGAACGCCCCTCGCGATAGTCTCCTTTCGGCATATCCCAGCGAAATGACTTTCCATCCGACGGGACCGGGCTGGCCAAGCCCCCTCATCCATGACCTCTGCGGCCTGGATTGTGCGGTTACTCGCGTAGGGCGTCTCACGTTGCTATAGGAAAATGTCCTCGCCTCGTGGGAAACCGGAGAGAGGCGAAGAGCTACGTCCTTTCTTTCACTTGCAGCGCGAGGCATCCCGTGAACCAGCATTATCAGGTTGTCATCGCCGGCGGCGGTCCCGTCGGCGTCGGTCTGGCGGTCGAGCTCGGCATTCGCGGCATTCGCTGTATCGTGATCGAGCGCAGAGCGGGCATGCACAATATTCCCAAGGGGCAGAACCTCACGCAGCGGACGCTTGAACACTGCTATTTCTGGGGCTGCGTCGACGAGGTCCGGAAGGCGCGCATCATGCCGCCATCGTCCCCGATCGGGGAACTGGTGGCTTACCGCCACCTCGATACGCCGTATTGGCATGCAACCGAGGGGCGAGGGGTTGTCGGCCGGTTCTATTTCCAAGCCAACGAACGCCTGCCGCAGTATGCGCTGGAGACCGTCCTGCGGGTGCGGTTGGCATCGCTTCCCTCGGTGGAAACGCGCTTCGGATGGACGGTCAAGGCCGTGGAGCAGGACGCCTCGGGTGCTCGCGTCCAGATCGCAAAGGAAGGCAGCACCGAAGCCGAGGTGATTGAGGCAGACTACGTCGTCGGCTGCGACGGCGGACACTCCATCGTCCGTGAAATGGCCGGTATCGAGCGCGAGGGAACGGCTTTCGAGGAGCTGATGGTCCTGGCGGTGTTCCGGTCGCGCGAACTCCACGAGAAGCTCAGCCGGTTCCCGGAACGCTCGACCTATCGCGTCATGCATCCCGACCTGAAGGGCTACTGGCAATTCTTCGGGCGCATCGATGTCGGGGAGGGATGGTTCTTCCACGCTCCCGTCCCACGCGATACGACGCGGGAGAACTACGATTTCCATGGCATGCTGGAACGGGTCGCAGGCTTCAAATTCGCCTGCGAATTCGACCATGTCGGGTTCTGGGACCTGCGCGTCTCGGTGGCCAATCGCTATCGCGCCGGGCGCATCTTCATTGCCGGGGACGCCGCGCACTCGCATCCGCCTTACGGCGGGTATGGCGTCAACAACGGCCTGGAGGACGCGCGGAACCTCGGCTGGAAGCTGGCCTACGGCCTGAAAGGACAAGGCGGCGAAGCCCTGCTCGACAGCTACGACGCAGAGCGGCGACCGGTGTTCAAGGATGTCGGCGAGGATTTCATCGCGAACCGGATCAAGGAAGATCACGAGTTCTTCGATCGCTACAGCCCCGAGCGCGACAAGGCCGAATTCGAGAGGGCCTGGGCGGCGCGGCGAACGGAGTACAGCGAACGGACGTTCGCCTATGAGCCGAATTACGAGGGCTCGCCGATCGTATTCGGCCCTCCGGGAGGCAAGTGCAGCGCGCACGGTTCGCACTCGTTCGAAGCGCGCATCGGCCATCATCTGCCCCCGCAGCCATTGTCCGGCGGCCGCAACGTCTACGAGATGCTGGGGTCGGATTTCGCTCTGCTCGCGTTCGGCGTCGACGACGCAGCAACGGAGGGCTTCGCCTCGGCTGCGCAGGCGCTCGGCGTTCCGCTCAACATCGTGCGGGATAGCTGGGCCGACGGCCGCACCCAGTATGGCCGCCGCCTGATTCTGGTCCGGCCCGACCAGTTCATCGCCTGGACAGGTGATTCTGCGCCAGGGGATGCTGCCGAAGTGCTGCGCAAGGCCGCGGGCCGAAGTCGATGAGGCGTCCCGCAACCACGCTGCGGCATTGTGGCTTGCGACGCGTCCCGTCCTGTCGTAATTCCCCGCCGGAACATTGCGAAGATCAGCCATGTTCAGTCGTTGTGCCAGCCTCGCCTGGAGGAGGGTGGCATGGCTACAACCGGTATGCACCGATCGCGACCGGGACAATTCGAATTGCTGTCGGGCTCCGAGCAGCCGGACCAGGGAGGACACCTAATGCAACTCAACAGAACCACCGCATTCGCCGCCATCACCAGCACGGTGATCGGCCTGGCGGCGGCCGCCGAACCAGCCTCTGCCCAACAAACCGCACTCAGGATCGGCACTTCGAGCGTCGGCAGCGTCTTCTACGCCGTCGCCGTCGGCATTACACGGCTGCTTCAGGAGCATGAGAAGATCTCCGCTACCGTGGAGCCGGTCGGCGGCTCCGTCGCCAACGTATTCGCGCTCGGCGCCGACAAGATCGAGATCGCGATCACGAACTCCACGGCAGCAGTTGACGGCTACACCGGCGGCGGCCGTTTCAAAGGCAAGAAAGTGAACCTCGGGCTGATCGCGGTGGGGGCGCCGAGCTTGCGGCAGTTCGTGGTCAGAGTCGGGTCCGGCATTGAAAAGCCCGAAGACCTGAAAGGCAAGACGATGGTCGGGAAACGGCCGGCGTTGCCGGAATTGGAGCAGCTCACCATGGCGCTCTTCAAAGTCTACAATATCCCGCCGTCGTCGGTGAAGGTCGTCGCCACGACAGAGACCAATCAAGTCGTCGAAGCGCTCAAGGCCGGCACGATCGATGCCGCCATGATGCCCGGCAGTGCGGGTGCGGCGTATCTGAAGCAGCTCACGCGCGACAAGAAGATCACGTTCCTCGATCTGACTGACGACAAGGCCAACGCCATGCTGCCTCTCGTGCACAAGGCGATCGTCATGACCAAGCTGCCGGCAAACTCCTACGACGGCCAGACCAAGGCTGTGAACGTATTCGATACGTCGACCTACCTGGTGGCCGACGGCCGGGTCAGCGAAGAGAATGTCTATCGCGTCATGCGTGCCATCTACGACCACTTCGACGAGTTCCGTACGTTCCACTCGAGCGTTAAGGACTGGGTGCTCGCGCGCAGCCTTGCCGATCCCAAGGTTCCGTTCCACCCCGGCGCGGTGAAGTACCTCAAGGAAAAAGGCAAGTGGACGGCCGAACTTCAGCGCAAGCAGGATGCACTGCTGGCGAGCAAATAGCTCCGAAGGCGGGGTCGCCCCTCGACTCCGGCTTTATCCTGGACGACGACAATTGAAGCGAGGCGAGGAATGGCTGGGGCCAGATCAAGAGACGCATCGGCTGCATTTCTCGCACTCTCCACTTTAATTGTCGGCTACCAGATCGTCATCGTCGGCCAGCTCGCAGCAATGGCCGGCTATTTCGTGCAGCAGCAGATCCATTTGGCGATCTCGCTTGCTGTGGCGCTGACGGTCATTTTCCTGACGGTGCCGATGTGGCGGCGAAAATCCGCCGACGGAGCAGCCGCGGGTTGGCATTGGACCAAAATCATCGACTATGTCCTGCTGGCGGGCGCGCTGATCAGTCTCGGCTTCGTGATCTTCTTCCTCGATCGCGTCCTCGACTACTCGATGACGGGGTTCCTCGATCAAAGCGGTATCATCGCGGCCTTGCTGATATGCATCCCGCTGATCGAGGCGGTGCGGCGTACGACCGGCTGGACGCTGCCGGTCATCGTCAGCCTGATGGTGGCGATGACCATCTTTCAGAACTACCTGCCGGGCATCCTGTACGGACGCGGGTACGACCTCGATCGTCTGCTCTACAGCAGCTATGTGGGCGAAGCCGGCATCTTCGGGCTGCCGCTCAACGTCGCCGCCAACATCATCCTGGTCTTCCTCGTATTCGGCGCGTTGATGGAAGTCGGAGGCGCCGGCGACTGGTTCCTGAAACTGGCGCTGTCTGTGACCGGGCGCTCGCGCGGGGGGCCGGCGAAAGCGGCTGTAGTCGCGAGCGCCATGTTCGGCTCCATTTCCGGCTCGCCGTCGGCCAACACAGCCACGACCGGTGCGATCACGATCCCGTTGATGAAGCGCGTCGGCTACAATGCGAACTTCGCCGGGGCCGTAGAGGCGGTGGCCTCGACCGGCGGCCAGATTCTGCCGCCCGTCATGGGCGCGATCGCATTCGTGATGGCTGAATGGATCGGCAAGAGCTATTCGGAGGTGGTGTTTGCGGCCGCCGTTCCCGCGCTTCTCTATTTCATCGTGCTCTACTTCTCGGTCGATCTGCAGGCGCGTCGCTTCGGCTTGAGCCCGGTGGAAGCGAAGGATATCCCGTCGATCCGCGATGTTCTCGCAGAGGGCTGGTTCCAGATCATTCCACTGGTCATTCTGATCTATTTTCTGCTTGTGGCGGATTATCCGCCCGGCATGGCCGGCGTGCTGTCGCTTCCATTCGTCGTCGGCGTCAGCTTTCTTTCGCGTGACCGCAAGAGCTGGCTGACACCGTTGCGCATCGTGCAGGCGTGCGGGATTGCAGTGCGCTCCTGGGTTACCATCGTTGCGATCACCGCGTTCGTCGGCATCATGATCGGAGCGCTGGAACTTTCCGGCGTCGGCATAAAGATTTCCAACTTCATCATCGATTTGTCGGGCGGCAACCTGCTGCTGACCATGACAATGGTGGCGCTGGCGAGCTTCATCCTCGGCATGGGGCTCGATTCGATTCCGGTGTACGTCACCCTGGCGACGTTGATGGGGCCGGCGCTCATCAACCTCGGCGTCGATCCGATGGCGGCCCACCTGTTCGTCGTCTACTGGGGTCTGGCCTCGTTCTTCACGCCACCGTTGTGCATCGCGGTGTTCGTGGCGATCTCGATCAGCGGCGGGAAGCTGTGGCACACCGGCTGGGAAGCAGTCAGACTGGGGATCGCGGTGTTCGTGGTGCCGTTTGCATTCGTACTGAATGACGGCCTGCTGCTGAGAGGCTCCTGGGACCACATCGCATTCGCCATCTTCACGGCGGTCATCGGCGCGGCGCTGCTGGCCTGCGGCGTTCGCGGATGGGCGCTCGGGCCGCTCGGGATTGTCGGCCGGCTGCTGGCAGCCGCTGGCGGACTGCTCCTGATCGGGCCGGGCGTATGGCCTGCCGTTGCCGGCGGCACGCTGGGGACCGTCGCCATTGCGCTCTCACTCATGGCGGCGCGGTCGCAGCAGCCCGTCCACGCAACACCCGCATCGCCATGACCGACGCGGAAGTGAACAGGCGGACCTGCGCCAGCGCTACTCGGCCGCGGCTGCTTTCGTGCCGGGAGGCGGCGCCAGGAACTGATCGAGAAAATGCGCCTCGTCCTTGCGGCCGACGTGGATGGCGATCAGGTGCGCACAGGACGGGCAGCAGTACTCCCGCACGCTGATCCGGTCAGGCTGCCCGAATTCGTTCCAATCGCTGAGACTGCGCATATCGATCTCGCGCCATATCGCTCCCGACTTGGGGTCCTCCGAAACGTCCGACAACGGATGATGACAGGCCTTGCACGCGAGCGCGTGTCCGTTCGCGGTCTCGACGATCACGAGCGCCTCGCCGATGGCGGCAGTGACACGACCAGCCTTCTCGGGTCTCTCGTCCGCGGATGGATTGACGGCAATGCCCTCTCTCAGGCGCTCCGCCCGGATCTCGCGCCGGCGTGCCGCGGTTGCTACGTCGTCGATGACAAGGCCGGGCGCAGACCCGGTGAACTCGACGCCATAGATCTCGCGTGCGACACGGCGGCTCACGAGACCGCGCAAAACATCCGTCAGGACTGCAGCAGGCGCGCGATCGATCGCGTCGCCGTAGCCGGCGCCGCCAGCACACACGGTCAGGACGGCATCATCAGGCGTGATCGCCGTGCGCTGCTTGGCTTCGAGCACATCGACGCGCGCACACGCGATCTCGTCGTGCGAAACCGGCACTTTGCCCGCCGCGAACATCCCGGGCAGACGGGCATGGCGCAGCACCAGCCGCAACTGGACGCTTGAAGGCGCGCCGCCGAGCAGGCCGGGCGACTCCGGCTGGCCCACGCCATGAGAGATGCTGGTCAGCACGGTATCGCCGCCGACGCCATGCGGAACGATCAATGCCTGCATGCCGGCGCCGCCGCGCGTGAAGCCTTGTCCGCCGGTGTCGCGAGCCAACGAACGGTACACGTAGAGGATCGGGTTTTCCTTCTCATAGGTCTCGACATTGCCGATCGCCATCGCAGGGGCGCCAGCCACGCCGGCGGCGTCGATACCGTCCCTTGCTCCGCGGGCTCCGCTGCCGCCCGTGGTGTCGAGCAGGACAGCCGTGAACGGCCGACCGTCGGCGCGGCTGCCTCCGAGCGTCATCCCGTGCCAGGCGCATACCCAATTGGCCTGGATCTCGCGCTTCAGTCCGGAGGCTGCGATCATCTTGGCGATGGCAGCATACGTCACATGCGAGGTCGCAAACGTCGCCTGCACCGTTGCCATGCTGACGGCGGCGGGATGGCGCGCATTGTTGATCGTGCCTTCCTCAGAGACGATCTCGACGAGCGGCATGATGCCGGCGGGCGACCAGGGAATGTCGAAACACAGCATCGGCAGGATGGCGGAAAAGACGCCGCTCTCCAATCCGACCCTCGTGCAGTTGATGGCGCCGCGTGCCTGTTTGTCCGTACCCGTGAAATCGAACTTCAAGCGGTCTTGCGACTTGGTCATCTCCAGCGCGATGCGGTACAGGCGGTTCTCGTTGCCGTCGTGATCAATGAAGCCTTGCGACCGCCATTTGCCATCAGGCAGAGCGAGCAGGCGCCGCGCAAACGACGCGCCGGTCAACTCGATAATGCGCTGCTGCGCTTCCATCAGCGCATCGAGTCCGTATTCGATCACGACCTCGCCGATGCGCTGACGCGTGCGATTGATCGCGGCGATGCGTGCGCGCATGTCGAGGCCGTTCAACTCGGGCGTGCGCGAATTGCGGATCACGAGCGCTTCGACATCCGGCCGCAGCACGCCGGCATCGATCATCTTCAGGGGCGGGATCAGCGGCGCCTCGCCGTACACGTCCGGCGTTCCGACCGTGAAGCTGCCCGGATTGGGGCCGCCGACATCGACCTCGTGCATGGCGAGTCCGGTCCAGCACACGAGCGTTTCACCTGCAAATACCGGCGCAAACATCAGGATGTCGTTCATGTGCACGGCGCCGGCCCACGGGTCGTTGGTGACGAATGCGTCGCCATCCCGGAACCCCATGCTGTCGCCGTAGCGCGCGATCACGGTCTTGACGGCCGCGCTGAGGCACAGCGACAGGCGCGTCATGTAGACGCCAATGAAGAGGCTTTCTCCATCCGGCGTCAGCAACGCACTGTTGAAGTCCTTGGCCTCGTACACGACCGGCGAGCCCGACAGGCGCGAGGCTACACGTCCCTGCTCGTCGTTGATCATCATCAGGCGCTGGCGCAACACCTCGAGCGTGATGGGATCGAGTTTCGGCATGCCCCCTCCTCAAGCCGGCTGCAGACTGATGACGACATTGGCGTAGGCATCGACGGACGCCGTCGCAAAGTCTGGCAGCACGATCGAATCGCCCATGCGGTCGATCACCGCCGGCCCTTCGATCGACATTCCGGGCCTGAGCAGGCTGCCGTCGTAGACGGGCGTCTCGACAGGCTCGCCAATCTCAACGAAGCAGACCTGCCGGCGATGCTTGAGCGCGGCGGAGGGATCAGGACTGGCGGACAGCGTTTCGCGCGCCAGTTGCGGCAGAACGGTGCGTCCGCGGCCCTCTACCGACAGCTTCACGATCTCGATCCCCGCGGCCTCGAATCCCGCATTCGAGCCGTAGAGAGCGGCGTATTGCGCTTCGAACTCGCGTACCAGCCGGTCGCCAGCGCCCGGTTCGTCCATTCGCGGTCCGGCCGGCACGGCGAGCGATCCCTGTTGCAGGCGATACTTCATATGGACGAAGCGGGCAAAGCTGCGATCAGCCTGGTCAACATGCTCGCGGTCAAAGAGGCCGCTGATGCTTGCGGCGAGCCCGGTGAGGCCGGCCTCGATCCCGGACATGGCCTGCGGCGACAGCGGCGCGCTGTGGGTGCAGGACCGTTCGGCCGAGTGCAGGATGCCGCCCGTCAGCATGCCCATGGCCGAGAATACGGTCGCGAAGGTCGGCACGTAGACCTTGCCGATGCCGAGATCGCGCGCAAGGTAGGCGGTATGCAGAGGACCGGCCCCGCCATAGGCGAACAGCACGAAATCTCTCGGGTCTCGCCCGCGGTCGATGCTGGAACGCCGCATCAAGTCAGCCATATGGGCGTTGACGATCCGATAGGCTCCAAGCGCCGCTTCCGTGCGCGTGATCGAAAGGCGTGATGCGACGGCATCGACGGCCGCTTCCGCCTTGGCGCGGTCGAGCCGCATGGTGCCGCCGAGCATCCCGGCGTGATCGATGAAACCGAGGATCAGGTTGACATCGGTGATGGTGGCTGCTTCTCCGCCCCTGCCATAGCAGGCCGGGCCGGGCCGTGCACCGGCGCTTTGCGGGCCGACACGAAGCAGACCGTTGTCGTCGATCCAGAGGAGACTGCCGCCGCCGGCGCCGATGGAGTCGACAGCCACCTTCGGCATCACGCAGGCGTAGCGGTCAACGACCGGCTCTTCGTCGCGCACAGCGCGATTGCCCTCGATCAGCGCCACATCGAACGTGGTGCCGCCCATATCGGCGCAGATGATGTCGGGCTCGCCATAGACCTTGCCGAAAAAGCAGGCGCCGAGCACGCCGCTTACGGGACCAGAATCAAGCGTCAGCAGCGGCCTGGCGCGTATTTCCTCCAGCGTCGTCAGGCCTCCCATCGCATGGGCCAGCAGGAGCGGGAACTTCAGGCCGGACTCGGCAAGGCGGGTCTCGAGCCGCTCGATGTAGCTGATCGCGCGCGGCGCGACGTAGGCGCTGGCGACCGTCGTCGCGGTGCGCTCGTACTCGCCCATGATCGGCGCAATGTCGTGCGAGGCGCAAATATAGACGCCGGGGAGCAGGGCCGCGATCCTGTCGCGCACGCGCCGCTCGTGAGCGGGATTGAGGAACGACCACAGAAAGGAGACGGCGACGGCTTCGACGCCGTGCTCGCGAAGTCGCTCCGCCGCAGTCTCGATCTCGGCTTCATTGAGAGCAACGACGACATCGCCGTCGCGATCGATCCGTTCACTGATGCCAACCGCATGCTCGTGGGCGACAAGGGGAGGATCGGCCTTCTCCAGATGCGACTGATGAGTCATCTGCTGCGGCGTCAGGCCTGCGACCTTCTGGGACGATTTGCCGATGAAGAACGTCTCCTCGTGGCCGCGCGTCGTCAACAGCGCGGTGCGAGCGCCTTTGCGCTCGATGATGGCGTTGGTCGCGACCGTGCATCCGTGGACGAACAGGCGGCAGCGGCCAAGCAGCTCATCCACGCCAATACCCAGGTTACCCGCGGCGGCAGCGACGGCGTCCATGACGCCGCGTTCCTCGGCATTGCGGCTGGTTGGCGCCTTGGCGATGGTGAGAATGCGGCCTGCCTCATCGAGCACGGCGCAGTCCGTGAACGTTCCGCCGATATCGATGCCGATGAAGGTGGTCATATTGCCTCGGTCGTCTGCAGAATTCGGTTTCACCGCACATTTGCCGCTGCTTGGGTCCGCCAACCTGCAATGCAGTATGCCGCATCGCCGTCATCGCACCGGCCGACCGTCCATCTGTCGTCGCTCATGTCAACCCTGAATAAGCCGTTACCGGATGCCCGCTTGAACACGTGACCAACCAGCTCCGATGCTCAAGTCCCGTCCCCCCCAAGCACGATTGCTCAGATAACGCCCCTTTTTTTACTGCCTACGATTATCCAATCCGAACCTCTCGTGCTCCGGTTGAAGGAATTGAGTAACCACTGCGCATTTAGACTGATGCAATTGCTGCCGCCCTTGCGCGAGTGAACCAGCCATTAAGATCATGTCAAGCATGTTCGCGCCACGGATATCTCCGACCTCGCTTGGCGGCCAGGCGCAACATCTGCTCAATCCTACGGTGTGGTTGGGCGTTGCGCTGATCGTCGTCATCTGGGGCGTGGCTCTGTTCCAGATCGGGAACGAACGGCGCGAGGGGGAGGGCGCGCTGGCGACGACAAGCGCCAACCTCGCGCTGGTCCTGGAGCGGAATGTTGCGAAGACGGTGGGCGAGTTCGATACGCTGCTCAGGCTATTGAGGCGAATGCACGAGAGCGATCCCGTGCGTAATTCCTGGCGCTCGATCATCCGCGCCGAGTTCATCGACAGCAGGACGGCAGCTCACATCGGGGCCATCGGTCCGGACGGGTACTCGATACCGGGCGGCAACTCGCTCCACAGCGAGAAGGTCTTCGACCTGCGTGACAGGGAGCACTACAAGTTTCACCTGAACAGCGAGAGCGACCAGCTCTACATAAGCAAACCCATGCGCGGCCGGTTGACGAAGATGTGGTCGGTCCTGATCACGCGTTCGTTCCGCACTCCGGCCGGAGCTTTTGGCGGCGTACTGGTCGCATCGCTCAGCACGGACGAGCTGTCTTCGACCTATAGCAGTCTCGACCTCGGCGAAGACAGCGGGATGGCGATCGTCGGCATGGATGGGATCGTGCGCGCGGGCTCCGGCAGGTTTGCCCATGAGCTGGGCAAGACGTTCGTGCTGCCGGCGGGGCTCCAGCCGGCTGGGGAGCGAGCCGTCGACGCGGAGGCGGAGCCGACGGAGCTGCTGGCAGGCACGCTGGATGGCACTAAACTGGTGGTCGCCAGCCGGCAGATCAGAGGCTTTCCCCTGCGCATCTACGTGGCGGCAGAGGCCGCACCGACGGCGGTCTCGCACCAGGGCCGGTTGGCCTGGTATCTGGGCATCAGTATCCTGGGCACGCTCATCGTCGTGTTCACCGTCGTGGCCGGCATTCGGCACCAGATGCAGACGAGACGGAGCCAGGAGCAGCATAACGCACTGGAGTTGCAGAAGCTGCTCGCCGAAAGTGCCGCCAAGGATCGGGAAGACTTCCTTGCGGTCATGAGCCACGAGATCCGCACGCCTCTCAATGGACTTCTCGGGGCCCTCGAGCTCATCCGCTCAAGCAACACGTCGAATTTGCCCAGCCCCCTGCTCGACCTCGCGACCGCCTCCGGCGAGACGCTCCTTGATCTGATCGATGACGTGCTGCTGCTGTCGAAGGCCGAACAGGACAAAGTCGCACTGGTGCGAGAGCCGTTCAAGGTCGACGCGTTGTTCGCGAGCGTGGCGCGGACCGTGCAGCCGCTAACCACCCAATCCGGCAACAGGATCGACGTCAGGCTGCCCAAGGAAGGTGTCCGGCCGGTGCTCGGCGACAGCCGCCGGCTGAGACAGGTTCTCGTCAACCTGGTCGGCAACGCCAACAAGTTCACCGATGACGGCCGCATCGAGATCGTGCTTGAAATGATCTACGAGGGAACGAGCGGCTGCACGGCCCGCATCAGCGTCACCGATACCGGTATCGGTATCCCTGAGGACAAGCAGCGCATCATCTTCGACCGGTTCCGTACGCTGGATCCAAGCTACACGAGACGGACGGACGGAACGGGCCTCGGTCTCGCGATCTGCGATATTCTCGTGCGGGCGATGGGCGGGCGCATCTCCGTGCGCAGCGAGGTGGGGAAGGGAAGCTGCTTCTGGTTCGATCTGGACCTCGCCTTTGCGATGCAGGAGAATGCCGGCACAAGTCCGGTCACACGGAGCGCCGAACGACCCCATGCGGGCCGGCCGTTGCGTATTCTCCTTGCCGAGGACAACCCGACAAACGCCTACATCACGACCCAATTCCTCAGCGACGCGGGCCATACGGTTCAGCATGCAGAGGATGGCCAGCAGGCGATCGCGGCGGCGAGCGTCGCGAAATTCGATCTTTTGCTGATGGATATCTCGATGCCCGAGGTGGACGGCATCGAGGCGGCGAGGGCGATACGCTCGTCGGGATCTCTCAATGCCGCCACACCCATGATCGCACTGACAGCGTACGCCGATGAAAAGGACCGGCAGAAGGCGCTCGACGCAGGCATGGACGCGTACCTCAGCAAACCGATCCGCAGGCAGGCGCTGCTTGATGCGCTTGCTCAGAACGCGACGATCGGGGGCGTAGAGGCCGCCAGTGAAGGCGAGCGCGGAATCGCCGGTGCTCTCATCGACCGCGCCGAACTTGCCATCTTCGTCCGTGAAAGGACGACCGAGCGCACAGCAAAGGGCCTTACGATCTTCATCGCCGAACTCGAACAGAAGATCGGGATGCTGCGTTCCGCCGTTTCCGCACGCAATGCCAAAGACATCAAAGCCATAGCCCATTCCGCTCGCGGCAGCGGGTGCTTCGTCGGCGCCACGCTGCTGGTGAAGAAGTGCAGTGAGATCGAGCGCACGCCGATCGATGGCGACGCGACCTGGGTGGTTGCACAGGAGTTGCTCGAGATCCTGGAGGCAACACTCGCTGCGTTCAGGCCGTTCACTGACTACCGCGCTCTTACTTCGTTTCTGGGGGAGAGCGCGGACAAGTGCGATGGCGCCCGCGCTACAGCCGCATCACCTGACTATCAAGTCAAGCAGCTCGCTACGGGTTAGGCAGGCAAGCGCAACGCGGTCAGGGAGTATGACCGGATGGGTGACGGCGCACCGACTGCATTTGGGTGCGCAGCGCGATCATGGTCAGCGCGATCAATGTCAGCCCGCCGGTCAGGAAGATGTAATTCGCGGCCCAGTCGCCTTTCCCGGTCATCAGCTTTCCCGACACGACCAGGAAAGACAGGCCAGCTACAGATCCGACGAGCTGTGCGAGCGCGAGTGCGGTGGCCATGCGAATGCCGGCTGCGGAGAGCGGCCGCCGTCCTGCCGAACCGGCAAAAATCAAGGCTGCGATCAGAACCATTCCGCTGCCATATTGCCAGCCATGCCGCCAGCTCACGTCAGCCAGCAGGTAGATGGCCAGCATCGACAGACCACCCCACAAATAGGAAACCGCCATCAGGCTCGCATTGCCCTTCGCGGCTCTCGAAATGTCGAAAACGTCCTGCCCCTGAAGTTCCGGACGGCGCCAATACCGGTTTGTCTGCAAGGCAACGGTGACGAGCCCGATCCCAAACAGTATCGCAACCGCGAGGACGAGCGTCGCATGACCCTCACGGGCTGCCCACGCCATTGTCGCAGCGCTCGCAATCGCAGCAGCAAGGAGCCGAAAAAGCGTCTGCGTCAATGGCATGTGCCGCCGGTCCCGATTTGATTCATGATCGATTTATGGCCGGATCGCAGCAACTGAAACAGCACCGCAGCTTTGGGCGAGAGCGCCGGATGTCCCGAGCGCTCACGCCTTGCGAGGTGCGGCAAGCGCCGAACCGCTGATCACGGCAATGGCAGCCGCGCCAAAAAAGAAGATATCGTTGGCAGCCCAGTCAGGGTGGCTTGCGGTCAGCACTCGCGTCATCTTGCCATCAATGAGCAGTCCGATCATAGCGATGATCACGCCGCCCAACTGGATGGCGGTCAGAATCCTGCCGAGCCGCAGTATGGCCTGATCCTCCCGCCCTGCCGCTGCATCACGGCTCAGCATCGAGCTGTAGAGCATGCACAGGCCGGCTATGACGACGCTTGCCGTGAGAAAGTACGGCCATTCGCGCCATTGCAGTACCCCGGTGGCGTATATCGCAGCCAGACCAAGCGCACACCATCCCCAGACAAGACCGAGGTAACGGGCCGCGAGCGCCGACAGGCTGCTTGCTCCCGCACCTGCCGCGATCAGCCCGGATCTTTCCTTCATGTACATGAGCGCGAAGGCGATGCCGGTCGCAGCCGACACCAGCATGTGCGCATAAGCCATGTGAATGCCGCCCGAGCGCATCACGGTGGTCAGGACGAGGAGCACCACGCTCGTTGCGATCGCAATCGACCACGCAATCATCACTTCCCCCGGGTGACTTTCATTGCAGGAGTCCGCGTGCCCTGCGCGGGAACCGATATGCGCAAATGTGCCGTCAAAATCCAGGCAAATCGGACACCGGAGCCGCAGGCGGCGCGGACCGGTCGACAAAGTACGATGAATTGTGCTGCGCAGCCGCGGCTACGGGTCCCTGTCGGGCGGCGCGCGATCGTCGTCAGAGGGTCCCCGCCCCGCCCGGTTGCCGCCCCTGTGCCGGTGCCGTCCCCAACGGAGGAAGTCCCTGCGCTCTTCAACAGTCAATCTCTCGGCAATATTGGGCAACGTGCTGCGAATTGCCTCGCGCAAATCCGCCTCAGCCTTGGTCAACCGCGTCTCGGCCGCGAGAAATGCCTGCTTGTCGAAGGGATCGGCGATGAATGCGCGCACGGCCTCGGCACGTGCCTGACGCAACTCCCGACGAAGCGGCCGCAATTGCTCACGGCTGAGGAACGCGTTCGATTGCTTCAGGACCTGGCGCCGGTCAGGCGGCAAAGTCTCGACGAAACCCGGGAGGCGCCGGTCAACTCCGCTGACAGACACAAACGACGCATTGCGGAAATTCCACGCCGCGCGCAATGCGATGCCAACGAACAGCGCATTCACTGCCAGCGAGAGCACGAGCGCTGTCCACAGCCACCGTCTCCGGCGCGGGCGCGTTGCCTCACCGGTCTCTTCGCTCACGCTCATTGCGCATCCTCGCCAGTGCCATCCTCGCCGAAGACGAGACTCGCCGCTTCGAACTCGGCCGTGCTGGCTGTCGGCAGGCCGGCATAGTCCCGCAAGGCAGGCGCAATATCGAAACTTCCGCCCACCAGAATACCGGCCATCAGGCAGGCTGCCATCAGGGTTGCAGCCTGTTGCCAGCGCGCCGGCCTTGGCAACAACACGGGCACACGCGCCGCCGACGGACTCGAACCCACCTTCCTGACAGGCAATCGGATCACACGGGCCGATGTCCGGGGGGCTTCTGACGCCATGGCCGCTGCCATAATGCGATCGGCGAGAGCTGCGGCATCAGCGGGCACCGATTTCGCAACGGCGTCCAGCGTCTGGTCAAGCGCGTGCGCCTCCGCGATCAGGCGGGCGGCTTCGGGGACCGAGCGGCGCAACTCGGTCAAGCGCGCCACGGCCGGAGCCGGCCAGCGGCCTTGTTCTCCGCCCCAGGTCTCCAGCAGCAGGATCAGCTCTGCCCGCTCGCTTGCGCCGGGCCCCACAACCCCGCGCTGTCCATCGGATTTCCTAACCATCTTCCACCTTCGCCTACGTGCGCCGCCTTCCCGAACCAGTGCCTACGGCATATCCGGCAGCAACTGCCGCCACTCGTCCCTCAGCATCGCTCTCAACGCCCGCCTCGCCCTCGACAACAGCGATTCAACCGCCTCGTCCGATATCCCGAGAGCAGCGCCGACCTCGATCTGGCTCAGCCCCTCGTAATGGAACAGCACGAGTGCCTGGCGCTGGCGTTCCGGCAAGGCGTTCAGCGCCGCTTCGACGCGTGCGGCCAACTCGCCTTCCTCGATACCGGTCAACTGATCGGGCAGCGTCTCCAGCTCGGGTATCTCGTCGGTCACCTCCGTACGACGGCCAGCCCGGATGCGGTCGATACACAGGTTCGAAACAACGCGCCGCAGCCACGGACGGGCGCCAGACGCACCAAACTCGAGACCGTCCCCTGACTGCCACAATCTCAAAAAAGCCTCCTGCACGGCATCCTCCGCTTCGGAGTGATCGCCGAGAATGCGTCGTGCCGCCGCCAGCAACGCCGGCAGGTGCCTGTCGACCAGGATGCGAAACGCCGAGCTGTCGTGTGCGGCTATCCTGCCCAGCAACTGCGCGTCATCGTCCGGCACCGGCGATGCCGCGCCATCATTGCCTGGCCTGCTGCCTTCCGTACCCCGCGCCGGCACACCGACCCTCTTCGAGCGAGTTGCGATTGTGCCCACTACCACGGAGAGGGCCGGGCGCGCTACCGCGCCCCCCTTGCGGTCGGAGAGACCGGAAGGAAGGCGCGATGCCAGTGAGGGCTGTCGACCAAGAGCGTGCATCTATCGATGCCCCGTCAATGCCTCACTGCTTCTGGGCGGGACCGCCCGGGCCGCTGTTCTCGCCGGGCGCTGCGGGTGCATCCTGGCCGCCGGGCCGATGCCGGCCCATGCCTCTGCGCCCGTCACGATCGCGACGGAAGTCTTTGCGGTCGATACGGCCGTCCCTGTTCAGATCGCGTTGGGCAAAGCGTTGCTTGGCTGCGTTGGCGAACTGTTCACGCGTCACCTTGCCGTCCTTGTCGGCGCCGTAGCGGTGAAGGAAACGCTGGACGTTATAGGCCATCATGTCCTTGCGGATCGCTTCGAAGTCGCTGTTGTCGATCGCGCCGTCCTTGCTGCGGTCGAGGCGATCGAAACGCTGGGTGGCAGAGGCGACGACCTCGTCAAGCGTGATGACGCCATCCTTGTTTGCATCGGCCGCGATCAGCCGGCGAAGACCGTGCATGCGGCCGCGGAAGCCTGACCGTTGCATGTAGCCGCCCTCACCTTTCAGGACATCGCGTCCGCGCATCATCGGCGAGAGATCGTCATCGGTGATCTTGCCATCGTTGTTGAGGTCCATACGCGCGAACCGCTTCTTCACGGGGTCAAGGAACTCATCCTTGCTGACCTTGCCGTCGCGATTGGCGTCAAAGCGCGCCAGGAGCCGGTCCAATCCGGCGCCGCGCCTGCGATCGGCACGACCCGCCCGGTTGCTCAGCGACGCTTCGATCTCGGTTGTATCGATGACGCCGTCGCTGTTCTTGTCGAGCCTCGCGAAGCGCTCGCGGGTTCGCGTGTCGAACTCGTCCTGCGTCATGGATCGGCGACCACCGCGCCACCCGTGCCTATCGCCATGTTTCCGGTGGGCATCATCGCCACGGCCGCGTCCGTGTCGCCAGTGGCCGTGATAGCCGTCGCCACGTTCTGCGAACCGGGGCCCGACACGATCGTCGCGGTCTCCCACAGCGGCCACGGCGGCAGCCGCGCCTGCGACTGCAATTACGCCGGCGGCAACCAAAATCGCCTTTCTCGACATCTGCAACTCCCATATGTCCTGTTGCCGGAGGCGGTGCGCCCCCTTCAGCGACAACAACGGGCGAGCAGCTTGCGATCCGTCGCGGCAATCCAGGCTTCAAGCAACGATTTCTTCGAACAAAGCGGCGGTCTCGGACAGCGTCGCACGCAGATTCTCCTCCAGGCGCCCAAAGCTCGGGGCATCCGCAGCCCGGGCCAGGAAATCCTTGAGGCCCTGCGGGGCAGTGGCGGAGTCGAACTGGCTGTCGAGGCATAGCCGCAGGATCTGCGTGAGATCACTCAGCAGCCGCGCGGCCGGGATCAGGACATCAGCGGCCCGCGCGGGGAGGAGACCTGCCGCTTCCAGCTTCACGAACGCAGCGGCCGTGTTCTGATCGAGCACCTGCGGATGATCGGCGGCATTCACGAGTTGCAGGTGCTGGGCCATGAACTCCAAATCGACCAGCCCGCCACGAACCTGCTTCAGATCCCAGATATTCGCGGTCCCTTTCTCCGCGGCGATCCGCTTTCGCATATCGCGCACATCGGCCGCGATCTTCGCGCGGTCCCGGCGTTGGCACAGCGCATCGTGGATGGCCGCTTCCACCTGCTCTCTGAGCCTTGGCGGCCCGGTGACGACGCGGGCCCGGGTGAGCGCCATGTGCTCCCATGTCCAGGCTGCCGCGTGCTGATAATCGATGAAGGACGCAAGCCTGGTGGCAACCGGTCCCTGCTGGCCCGACGGCCTGAGCCGCATGTCGACTTCGTAGAGCCACCCCTCCGCGGTGGGAGCGGACAGAGCGCTGATCAGCCGTTGCGTCAAACGCGAATAGTAATGGGTGACGGGCAACGATCGTTTGCCATCGGACTGCACGATGGTGCCGGCGGGGTCCTCCTCGCAATCGTAGACGACGATCAGATCCAGGTCGGACGATGCGGTCATCTCGTGGCCGCCGAGCTTTCCCATCGCGACAACGGCGGCGCCGCCGCCGGGCACCACACCGTGCAGGCGAGCGAAATCGTCTTCCACCACGCTCTGCATACCGCCGATCAACTCCTCGGCGAGCTGTGCGTAGGCACCGCCGGCCTGAGGGGCGCTGATCATCCCGCTCAGGACCCGGACGCCGATCAGAAACGACTGCTCGTTGCCGATCACTCGGGCCCGATCCAACGTCTCTTGAATATCGCGCGTGGCCTCGAGCTCGGAGCGAATCAGGCGGGCGATCTCATCGCGTGACGGCAACGTTCCGATCACGCGCGGATCCAGGACGGCGTCGATGACGCGGCGGCGGCGGCTGAGGATTGTCGCCAGCCGCGGCGCGGTTCCCATGATATCGGCAACCAGCCGCAGCAGGTTGGGGTTGGCCTTGAGCAGCGAGAACAACTGGACGCTGGACGGCAGCTCGGTCAGGAAACGGTCGAACGACAGGAACGCGGCGTCAGGCGAGGCGGTCTCGGCAAAGGCTTCGATCAGCAGCGGCTGCACCTCGGTCAGAAGCTCGCGCGCCCTGGAGCTTCGCACCGCGGCGGCACGGCCGTGATGCCATCCTCTGACCACGGCGATCACCTGCGCCGGCTGGGAGAAGCCAAGCCTGGCCAATGTCTCCAAGGTCGCCGGGTCGTCAGTCTCGCCGGCAAAGACGAGGTTATGGCCCTTGCCGGTGAGCTCCGGACTGTCCTCGAACAAGGCAGCATAGTGCGTCTGTACGCGCTCGAGTCTTTCAAGCAGGGCGACGGCCAGCTCATCGCGGCCAGCGAATCCGGCGAACCGCGCAAACCGGTCGAGGGCGTCGGGCTCGACCGGCAGCGTGTGCGTCTGCTCGTCCGCCACCATCTGCAGACGATGCTCGATGGCGCGCAGGAAATCATACGCTTCGGCCAGCTCTTCCTCGACGTTGGGCGTGATCCAGCCGCGCTCCCTCAACCTGGCCAGCGCAGCCAGCGTGGTCGGCAGCCTGAGGTCGGTCTGGCGGCCGCCGGCAATCAGTTGCTGGGTCTGGACGAAGAACTCGATTTCGCGGATGCCGCCGCGGCCGAGCTTGATGTTATGGTCGGCGACTGCGATCTTGCCAAAACCGCGATGCGCGTGGATCTGGCGCTTCATCGCATGGATGTCCGCAATCGATGCAAAATCGAGATACTTGCGCCAGACGAACGGGGAAAGCTCGCCAAGGAAAGACCGGCCGGCAACGATATCGCCCGCTACCGCGCGGGCCTTGATCATGGCCGCGCGCTCCCAGTTCTGCCCATAGCTCTCGTAGTATTCGAGGGCTGCGACAGTACTCAGCGCGATCTGCGTCGCGCCTGGATCGGGCC
>JBFWYV010000013.1:0-33830 GCA_050186055.1 Hyphomicrobiaceae bacterium
CTCAGCTTTGGGAATCCCAAGAGTCCACACGACCTAGGGCCTTTCTGGTTTTGGTTGAATCCCAGAAAGGCCCTGGATCTTTGTTTTGTCGTGCTTCTTCTTAGTCGCGCTTGCGACACCCCTTCGGGGAGCCGGCCGCAAGCGAGTCTTATCGGAAAAACCGGTTCCCACTTCTCCGGAAGCACTCTAACCCCCGCAGAGGACAGCGTCCAAAACCACGGACGAGGCTTCGAGGCTGTTGCGGCGGGTGCCGCTCCAGCTTGCGCGGAATCATGAGAATCAGAATGGACGCCATGATCGGGCGATGATCCCGTCGCGCTGCTGGACGACACGCGCTGCTGGACGACGAGGGGCAAATGGTGGCAAACGCGTGGAAGGTGCTGCGCGACAAAGAGGGACGGAGCAAGCCATGGCTGCCAGCGGAGCGAGTATCGATTATGAAACCGAGTACAACAATCTCGCGCGCGTGCCCGAATATCCGCAAATTCATGCACAGCTTCTGAAGGATTCCGCTGCTGCCCGCGAGGTGATGTCGGGTGAGCTTGATATTCCCTACGGCGATACGCCACGCGAGCGCTACGACCTGTTCACGGCCAAGCAGACATCAGGCAAAGCACCCCTTGCTGTCTTCATTCACGGTGGTGTCTGGCAGCGTGGTGATCGCAAGGACTACAGCCTCTACGCCAGGGAGCTGGCGGCGAAAGGCGTCGACGTCGCGATGCCGTCGCACACGCTGTGCCCGCAAGCCACGGTTGCGCAGATCTACGACGAACTGCGCCGGTTCATGAAGGCGCTCTGGGAGAAGACCGGGCGTCATCCGACGGTGGTCGGTCACTCCGTCGGCGGCGCCATGGCTGCTGCCATGCTGGCGACGGACTGGTCAGCCCAGGGTGGCGTGCCGGCCGACCTCGTGCGCAGCGCCTACGCGATATCCGGTGTGTTCGAGATCGAGCCCTATGTCCATACGTCGTACAACAAGGCAGTCGGGCTCGACGTGGAATCGGCCCGCGCGGCAAGTCCGGCGCTGTGGCCACCGCCGCCCAAGGATCGTGTTTTCGTGGCTGCCGTCGGTGGCTCGGAAAGCCGGGAGTTCCTACGCCAGAGCATCGATCAGGCGGCGCGCTGGTCTGCGGCCGGCGTCAAGGCGGAATGCGTCGTCATCCCGGGCGCCAATCACTTCACCGTGCTGGACGACCTGACCCGGCCGGAGAGCGCAATGCTGCACCGCATCAAAAATCTCGCGAAGGACGCTCTTTCCGGATGATTGTTTGACAGCGAGATGACGGATTCTGGGCATTTGAGGGTGTATTTCGGAGCATCATGCACCGTGCGCATTGCTGCGTTGCGGCATTGAATCTTCTCAATCAAGCCAGGGCCGCGTAAACCATCACCGTCAAATCCCGAGCTGGACCGCACAAAAACAGCGGCCGCCGGGTCCCGAAAACGGAGAATGATCATGAGCACCGCTGCTTTGCGCACCCCCGCCATGGGGGCGGCGAAGGATACTGCTGCCGGCACCAGGAAGGGCTTCTTTGCCCGGGTGATAGACGCAATGATGGTCGCGCAAAGCGTCCGCGCCGAACGGATTATCTATCCGCACTTCGCAGCCCTCCCGGACAGCGAACTGGAGAAGCTGGGCTTCAGCCCGGAAAAGCTTGCCCAGATCCGCGCTTATCGCGACATGGCTTCCGGCTGGTACTGATCCGGCACTGCGCTTGGGACAATTCCCGATCGCGGGGCGTGTTCAACGTCGTCCGGAGATCGGCGGCCATCCCCGCGGCTCACCGCTGGCACCGCGCTTGTGGTGGGCTGTCGCGGGAGACCGCCTCTCGCGATCGTGACGGCCCGGGGGGAGAAGGCAATCAAACGGAGCTACGCTTGCCTGCTCGCACGGCGCTCGGGTGATGCCTTACGGGCCTGCAGGATACTGGCCAGAACAGCAAACACCGAATAGACGACGATGCAGATCAGGACCGGCGTGCTGTACGTGATGCGGCTGTCGACCTGCTCGAGCGCGAATACGAACACCGGGCCGAGTGCGCGGAGCACGTGCGCCGTCAGGGGCCGCGTGTTGTCGATGCCGACCTGCAGTGCGAACAAGGGCAGCACCATCAACAGCGTCGTCGCGATGGCGAGGACCGGCAGGTTATCCGCATTCAGATGGTCCGGCGGCGCCGCTCGCGTCGCCTCGATCACAGCGGCGACGGCGAGCAACAGCAGATAGCGCACGCTTGTCACGGCCTCCGCGCCGGCACCCAAATCGTGCAGCCGCTTTGAATACAGCAGGCTGACGGTAATCATCGAGCCGCTGACGAAGACCGCGCCGAGCCCGGTCAACTGCATGAGCAGGCCGGCATTGCGCACGCCGGACTGTCCCGACAGCACGAGCCACCACAGCGCGAGGATGACGCCTGCGATCGCGATGAGGCACGAGCGCTCCGCCGCGCCTGCGGTTGCCGGTCCTGTGAGGCGCGACCCGGAGAGCGCAAGCGCCATCGCCGTCAGCGGGGCCATGCCGCTGTGGATCGTGTTGACGATCGAAGGGTCAAGATAGGTCAGCGCGTGGAAATAGAACGGCCACGACATCGCCGTGGTCACGACCATGGCTGCCGAGACCTTCCAATGCTTTGCAAGCTTGGAAAGATCGCCGGGCCGTCGCAACAGCGTCAGGGCGCCGAACACGACCGTCGAGATCGAAAACGCCAGCAGGATCACGGCAAAAACGCCGACACCTTGAAAGACGGATCCAAGGTAGACGTCGCGCGCGGCCTGCGACAGTCCGAACAACAAGATCAGCGTTGGTCCGAGCATCCCAATTGCCAGTTCCTGTCAAATGCCGGCCCTGTCGATTCAGGCGATGACATCTCTCATTGCCCGTCGGCCGTCGACCCGATTCCTGCGGAGGAGATACCGAGGCCTCAGGGCCGGGCGGCAACACCAGCCTCGACCTGGAGGCGACGATGGCCGACCTCGACCACCGGCCCATCCGGTTGCTGGATGCCACGGGTGTGGATGTCGAATGCGGCAACCGGGCCGGACCGATCGATGTGGATCAGGTTGTAGCGTCCGAGCGGCTCCGCCTTGTAGCCCCGCCCGATGGAGGCGGAGGCCACGCCCACCGTATAGACCGGCCCGCCGGACCAACGGCGCGCGGCAAGCATCTCGACATGATTGTGCCCATGCAGGACGAGCTCGGCGCCATGGGCTTCCAGCACGCGCTCCAGGCGCTCGGCGTCGATCAGGCCGCGCCTGGCATCGGCCTGGCCCGGAAGCGGCGGATGGTGCACGACGACGACCCTGACCAGGCCGTCCCGCGCCAGGCGATCGAGCACGCCGACCAGGGCTTCGAGCTGCGGCTCGCCCAGACGACCGCTGGCATAGAAGGGCCTGGTGGGAACCGCGGAGATGAGGCCGACGAGCGCCACGCCGCCGATCAGACGCACGAAGGGAAACCCGCGTTCGACGGGCTCGGCGTATGCCGCGCCTGCCGCGTCGCTGGTCATATAGGGGCGCCAGCGCTCGATGCCGGGATCGCTCCACAGCCTGCAATAGACATCGTGATTGCCCGGCACCACGGTCACGCTGCCGGGCGAGCCGAGGGCCGTCAGCCAGTCGAGCGCGGCCGCGAACTCGCCCGGCAGCCCAAGGTTGGTGAGGTCGCCTGAGACGATGACGTGATCGACGGGCTGTCGGGCAAGGTCTGCGGTCAAGCGGTCAACCACGGAACGCAGATGGACCTTGCGGCGCTTGAGAAGCCAGTTGGCGAGCCCGAGCCCGCGCTTGACGTTGACGTGGGCGAGGCCGAAGCCGGTAATCGGCGCCAGATGCACGTCCGACAAATGTGCGATCGTGGTCTTCATTGCTGCGCGCTCAATTGGCCGCGGGGGAGGACTGGACCGGAGGGTCGATCTATCGGTTTCATATGCGTATAGCTCTAGCATGATTCAGAGACGTATCGGCCGTGCAGCGGCATCGGGCAGCCGACCAGCCATGGAGATGAGACGTGGCGAGGGGTAAACTGGCCGGGATCGTCGTGGGCCGGGCCTTGCAGAGCTATTGGCGCGTTTCCCGCGGCCTGACGATGGGGGCGCAGGGCGTGGTGCTCGATCAGCAGAACCGCGTCATTCTGATCCGGCATACGTACAGGCCCGGCTGGCATTTCCCCGGCGGCGGCGTGGAGAGGAACGAGACGCTTCGCGAGTCGCTCGCGCGGGAGCTGGAAGAAGAAGCGGGCGTGGTCATCGAGGGGCGGCCCCAGCTATTCTCGATGTACGCCAACTTCCGTCAATTCCCGTCGGATCATGTGGCGCTGTTCGTCGTGCGGGACTGGCGGCAGCCGGTGGTGCCGGAACCCAACCGCGAAATTGCCGAGGTCGGGTCGTTCGACCCTCTGGGCCTGCCGGAGGGGACGGCGGGCCCGGTCCGGCGGCGGCTGGATGAGATCCTGCACGGCAGGCCGCCGGACGAGGCCTGGTGATCCTCATCTGCACTGCGGCGCATAGCCTCTCCGCAGCCGCCCTTGGCGCTCGCGGGCGTTCGCCGTACACATGACATCGAGCTTCGGGAAACGACCAAGAGTGAGGTGTGCTGCCATGGGCGCAAAGCAGTTCGGCGCGCGGGTGAACCGGCTGGAAGACGCTCATCTGCTGACGGGCCGGGGACGGTTCGTCGACGACGTCGTGCCGCCCGGCGCGCTGGTCGCCTCGTTCGTCAGAAGCCCGCACGCGCATGCCCGGGTGCGCACGATCGATGTTGCTGCCGCGCTCCAGGTGCCGGGCGTCGTCGCTGTGCTGACGGCGAAGGACTTGCCTCAGCCTGCCGCCAGCGAGCGGATGCCGATGCTGGTGCCGAACGTCGCGATCAAGGCATTGCGCACGCAGCATTGCCTCGCCGTCGACGAGGTGTGCTACGTGGGCCAGTCGGTGGCAGCGGTGATTGCCGAGAACCGCTATCAGGCGGAAGACGCGGCGGCCCTCGTCGAGGTCGACTACGATGTGCTGCCGGCGATCAGTGATCTGAGCAAGGCGCTGGAGGCGGACGCTCCCGTTGCCCACGCCGATCTTGAAAACAACCTCGCATCCGCATTCCAGATGGCATACGGCGACGTCGATGCCGCATTCGGTAACGCGGCCCACGTGCTGGAGGAGAAGCTGTTCGTCCATCGCGGCGGCGGGATGGCGATGGAAACGCGCGGCGTGGTCGCAGCCTACGATCCGCTTGCGGATACGCTCTCGGTGTGGGCCGGCACCCAGACGCCGCACATCGCCCGCCGCATGCTCGCCGATCAGCTCGGCCTCAATCCGGAGCAGATCCGCTACTCGGCACAGGACGTGGGCGGAGGATTCGGGCCGAAGGCTATCTTCTATCCCGAGGAGACCGCGATTGCCGCTGCGGCGATGCGGGTTGGCCGGCCTGTGAAGTGGACCGAGGACCGGCGCGAGCACTTCATGTGCGCCACGCAGGAACGCGACCAGTACTGGGACGTCGCAATCGCAATCGACAAGGACGGCCGCATCCTCGGCGTGCGCGGAAACATGCTGCACGATACGGGCGCGTTCGTGCCGTGGGGCATCATCATGCCCTACATCGCAGCCGCGACCATGCCGGGACCGTATATCGTTCCCGCCTATCGCCTCGACGTGAAAGTGGCGCTGACCAACAAGGTGGCGACGACTCCGGTGCGGGGCGCCGGCCGTCCGCAGGCGGTGTTCGCCATGGAACGGCTCATCGACCGCGTCGCGCAGAAGCTCGGCATCGACGGCGCCGAGATCAGGCGGCGCAATTTCATTCGACCCGAACAGATGCCCTATGCAGTGGGCCTGACATTCCGGGACGGCAAGCCGCTGATCTATGACAGCGGAGACTATCCGCGAGGCCAGGCGGAGGCACTGAGTCTCGCCGCCTACGACGAGTTCCGCGATCGCCAGGACAAAGCGCGCGAGGAGGGACGGTACATCGGCATCGGCATCGCCAACTACGTCGAAGGCACGGGGCTCGGACCGTTCGAGGGCGTTACCGTCCGCGTGCTGCAGACCGGCAAGGTTGCGGTGGCCACCGGCGCCACAAACCAGGGACAGGGAACGCGAACCACGTTATCCCAGATCGTCGCCGATGCGATCGGCTGCCGGATCGAGGACATCGTATTCACGCTCGGCGATACAGCCCGCATCGCGAACGGGGTCGGCGCATTCGCCAGCCGCCAGGCCGCCAATGCCGGCCCATCGGCGCAGATCGCCGGCAAGGCCGTGCGTTCACAGATCGTCTCGATGGCGGCGCGCGCACTGGAAGTCCCGGAAGTCGACATCGACGTCGAAGACGGGCGCGCAATCGCGAAAAGCGGCAACAAGCCGATCCTCGGCTTCGGCGATCTCGCCCGCATGGCACAGGGCATGCCGGGCTTCTCGTTCGTCGAAGGCCAGCAGGCGGGGCTCGAGCATACCGCCTACTTCACGCCTCCGCAGGCGGCCTACTGCAGCGGCTGCCATGTCGCCGAGGTGGAAGTGGACCCGGCGACCGGCGCGGTCAAGATCCTGCGCTACTCGGTTGCGCACGACGCCGGCAACCTCATCAACCCGCTGATCGTGGATGGGCAGGTGCAGGGCGCGCTCGCACACGGGATCGGCAATGCGCTGATGGAATGGATGAAGTACGACGCAGACGGGCAACCGCAGTCGATCAACTTCGCGGAGTACCTGATCCCCGGCGCGTACGACGTTCCAGGTTGCGCAATCGCGCATGTGGAGACGCCGTCGCCGCTCAATCCGCTGGGCGTGAAGGGCGCCGGCGAAGGCGGGACGATTCCGGCGCCGGCCGCTATCGTGGCTGCGATCGAGGATGCGCTGTCGCCGTTCGGCGTGCGGTTCCAGCAGAGCCCGCTGACGCCGCAGAACATCGTCGCCGCGCTGAAGTCGGCCGCCGCCGCGTAAAGTCTCTATTAGTGGCGCTTGCGACACCCCTGCGGGGAGCCGGCCGCGTTCTCAGTGGCGCTTGCGACACCCCTGCGGGGAGCCGGCCGCAAGCGCTGTTACGGAAACACTCCAATGGTGGTGCGGAGCAGCGCCCATCCCCCAGCCGTCACGGCCACGAAGGTGGCCGCCTACGACAAGCATCCGCTTGCTCAGTGCCTGCGGTGAGCCGCGTGGATGGCCGCCGTTGTCCGGGACGGCGTCACACGTCGTCCCGGCGCGGCCATGACGGACTTTCGTGCGGCTGAACTCTCGCCTCCCCCGCTCCGTCACGGCCACGAAGGTGGCCGCCTACGACAAGTCTCCGCTGGCTCAGTGTCTGCGGTGAGCCACGTGGATGGCCGCCGTTGTCCGGGACGGCGTCACACGTCGTCCCGGCGCGGCCATGACGTCCTGATGGATGCCTTTGGAGGAGGAGCTTCCGCGCGGTGCTGAACGATTGCTGCGTCGCGGCAGGTTCTCGGCAGGCGGCCGGCCTAGCGGCGCCCACCGCCATTTTCTTCCATCCGCTTCCAGAACTCCTCGACGTCGCAGCGATTGCGGAAGTTCAAGTCGCTCGTGGCCGTGCCCGTGTCGCGCTGGCAGAGGCCGTTGTCGCTGATCGAGTAAGGGCGCGTGTAAGGGCGATAGGTCTCGGAGGCGTAGGCGTCGCTGTTGCGGTACACCTTCTTCTTGCGGGACTTGGCGTCGGCGACAGCCGTGAACGACACGGCAATGGCGCAGGCCATAAGGACAGTGGCGGCTTTCATGGCGAGTTCCTCATGTGTCCGGTAGAACCACATGCCTCCCGGCCGGTGGCGATACTTGATCCGGTCGCTGCCGGCCGAGCCACATGCCCGCGGCGGCGACCGCTCATGTGCCGATGAATAGCCGGGTGAGGAGGGGCTGGCTGTTACGCAGGGAACGGAAGAGGCCGCCCGGCGAAGCATGCGTCGATGTTGTCGAGGGCTTCGAAGCCCATGTCGCGGCGCGCCTCGAGGGCCGAGGTCCCCATGTGGGGCAGGAGAAAGACATTGTCCAAGCCGCGGTAGCCCTCGTGCAGGTTGGGCTCGCCTGCAAAGACATCCAGGCCCGCGTACCCGACCTGACCGCTTCTCAGCGCTGCGATCAAGTCTTCGTCGATTACGAGATCGCCTCGCGCCGTGTTGACCACGAGGGCGCCGCGCGGCAACAGCGACAGGGTTCTCGCATTGATCATGCCGCGGGTTTCCGGCGTCGACGGCGCATGGATCGAGAGCACGTCCGTCACCGGCAGCATGTCCTCGAATGAGGAATGGTAAACCGCGCCTTGCTCCTCCGCGGGCGGACGCCGGCGGCGGTTGTGATAGTGGATTTCCATATCGAAGGCCCGGGCCCGCCTGGCGACGGCCTGGCCGATGCTGCCGAGCCCGAGAATTCCGAGGCGCTTCCCGTCGAGACGGCGCCCGAGCAGTTCCATCGGCTTCCAGCCCTTCCATTCGCGGGCGAACAGCATCCGTTCACCCTCGGGCGCGCGGCGGGCGGCTCCGAGGATCAGCAGCATGGCGATCTCGGCGGTGGCAACCGTGACGCCATGCGGTGCATTGCCGACCGCGATGCCGCGTTCGCGGGCCGCCCGGATGTCGATGTGCTCGGTGCCGACGGAGAAGGTGGAGATGATCTTCAGCCGCTTGTCCATGCGCTCGATGGCGTCGCGCGGCAGCTTGTCGGTCAGACAGACGAGAAACGCATCGTGCTCGGCCGACAACCTGACCAAGTCATCGGTGGTGTATGGCTGGTCGCCGGCGTTGAGACGGGCATCGTAGTCCCGCGCCGCCCGGGCCTCGATCTCGGACGGCAGGCGACGTGTGACCAGCAGACGTTTCTTCATGGACGACGGCCTTACTTGCTTCAGGTCTTGACCGCAAACAATTGCTTCTGGTCGGACTTCTTCACATCGATCAGGTGCCATGGCAGGCCCTGCTTGCTGATCTCGTCCATGAATGGCTTGGATGGGAGCTGTTCGACGTTGAAGACGCCTTCGCCCTCCCAATGTCCCTGGAACAGCATCATGGCGCCGACCACGGGGGGAACACCGGTGGTGTAGGACACGGCCTGCGCTTTCGTCTCCTTGTAGCAGACGGCGTGGTCGCAGACGTTGTAGATCATCGCGCGCTTCTCCTTGCCGTTCTTCCTGCCGACGAAGATGCAGCCGATCGAGGTCTTGCCGGTATAACCCTTGCCAAGCGAGGACGGCGGCGGCAGGAGCTCCTTCAGGAACTCCATCGGGATGACGGGCGTGCCTTTGTACATGACCGGGTCGATGCGCGTCATGCCGACGTTCTGCAATACTTCCAGATGCTTGATGTAGTTGTCGGAGAACGTCATCCAGAACCGGATCTGCTGCAGGCCGCGGATGTGCTTGACGAGGCTCTCCTCCTCCTCGTGGTAGATGAGATAGGACTTGCGCGGGCCGACTTCCGGGTAATCGATCATCGTCGCGATCGAGAGCGGATCGATGTCGACCCACTTGCCGGCCTTCCAGTACTTGCCGCGCTGCGTCACCTCCCGAAGGTTGATCTCCGGATTGAAATTGGTGGCAAACGCCTTGCCGTGGCTGCCGTCGTTGCAGTCGACGATGTCGATAGTCTCGATGGTGTCGAACAGGAATTCCTGCGCATACGCACAATAGATGTTCGACTGGCCGGGGTCGAACCCGCAGCCGAGAATGGCCATCAGACCCCTGGCCTTGAACTTGCCGTGATAGGGCCACTGCCACTTGTAGGTGAACTTGGCCTCGTCGCGCGGTTCGTAGTTGGCGGTATCCATGTAGTGCACGCCTGCCTCCAGGCATGCGTCCATGATGGGCAGATCCTGGTAAGGCAGCGCCATGTTGATGACGAGGTCCGGCTTGACCTTCTTCAGAAGCCTGACGGTTGCCTTGACGTCATCGGCATCGACCTTGGAGATGTCGATCGGCGTCTTGCACAGCCTGGCGACCTTCTCGCAGCTTTCCAGCCGGCGCGAGGCAAGGTGGATGTTCTTGAATACGTCGCGGTTCATCGCGCACTTCTGAGCGACGACCGAGCCCGCCGCGCCCGCGCCAATGATGAGCACGCTGTCCATCGCGATCCTCCACCTGAAAAACGATGCCGCATTCAAACCGCCCAGCGGGCGGAAACGCGGACATAGGCCAGTTGGCTTTCACATTCAACAGCGTACGGGCAATGTCGCCGGGTCTGCTGCAGCGCCGTGCGTCTCAGACGAAGACGATCCTCTCGCGCGGGAAGACGATCTTGACTGCCGTGCCGTGGCGCAGCCTGCTTTCGACCGTCATCTCTGCGCCAAGCCCCCCGGCAAGCGCGCGCACCAGCGGGAGGCCAATGCCGCTTCCGCCCGATCGCCGCCGCAGGGGCTCGGGTGCCACCGCGCCGGTCTGCGCCCGTTCGAGCTCGTCCGCTGTCATGCCATCGCCGGTGTCGGCGACCGTGAGCACGAGCGGACCGCCCGCCGCGCAGGACATCGTGACCATCACCGTGCCCTGCGGCGGGGTGAACCTGAGCGCGTTGGCAACCAGGTTGTCGAGGATCTGGCGCAGGCCGCGACGGTCAGCGATCAGATGCGGAACGGCTTCGCCGATCTCGAGGTTCAGGCATACACCGGCGCGGCCGGCGAGCGGCTGCAAGGCCGACACGGTGCCGGTGACGATCTCGGCGGGGTCAAGCTCCTCCACGTCCAGGCGAAGATTGCCGCCCGGGGCCGTCGGCTCCAGAAAGCCAGCGATGACGCGCATGGCGTGGCCGGTGCTCTCGTGAATGTCGGCAGCATACTCAAGATAGCGCTGCACCCCCACAGGTCCCAGCCGCTCATCCCGTATGATCTCGGACAATGCGGCGATCGCAGCCAGCGGGGTACGCAGCTCGTGAGCAAGACGGGCGAGATCGGGAACGGCCTGCATATCCGTTCCGGCCGACGGTGCATCGGCTGGAGCGGTTCCCGCAGTGGTTCCGGAACTCGCGATACGATCTGCCACGGTACGGTTCGCATTGTTGTCGAGGGCCAGTGTCAAGCGCCCCTGTGTCTTTCCATCGGCTCTATGCGAGGACCGATCAAGCACGTACATTCGTATCATGGTCGCGGTCGCGGCTCATCGGCAACAGGAGGATGATTGATGGCCGATATTCCAGGCATGGATATCCCCGATGCAGTCCGGCAGATGGCGGAACGGAACGTCGACCAAGCGCGCAACGCCTATGCTCAGCTCATGGAGATGGCGCGAAAGGCGCAGGAAACCCTGGCCAAGTCATCCGGCGCGATGACGGAGGCGGCGTTGGAAGCGCAAGCAAAAGCAATGCGTTTCACCGAGCAGAACATCGAAGCCAACTTCAAGCTGATGAGCGACCTCGCGCGGGCCCGCGACATGAAAGAATACTTCGAGATCCAGGGCCGCCACGCGCAAACCCAGATGCAAACCTATGCGACGCAGGCTCGGGAGCTCGGACAGTTGCTCGCCGAGGTCGCACAGAAGAGCCAGCCGAAGCCGTAGGGACAGTTCACTGCAACACTTGAGACGGCCGTTGCCGAGCGTCGAGCGTGTGCGCGCGTCCCGTGGTCCGCTCGCTCGCCCGGTTGTTCTCGCTGGGTTATTCTCATTCGATTATTAAGTCGCTGTAGCCAATTGAGCACACCCCTGGCCGCATTCAGGATGGCTGGACTTTTGCATTGCGACGACAAATATTGCGTCGCAAAAACGTCGTGCTTCGCCTGCCGCCGGGCCTGCATTTGGAGAGAGTTGCTGCTAGGTGTCGGCGAGAGCCTTATGGATCGGTAGCGAGTTGTCGATGCCAGAGAATGATAAGAAGCTGTTCATCAAGACGTTCGGCTGCCAGATGAACGTCTACGACAGCGAGCGCATCAGCGAGGCCATGGCTACCAGCGGCTTCGCCACGACCGACGATATCGCTGCTGCCGATCTGGTCGTGCTCAATACCTGCCATATCCGCGAGAAGGCCGCCGAGAAGGTCTACTCGGAGCTGGGACGCCTGGCGCAGGTCAAGTCGAAGCGCGCCGCCGATGGTCGCCAGACCATCATCGCCGTGGCGGGCTGCGTGGCGCAGGCCGAAGGCGCCGAAATCGTCAGCCGGGCGCCGCAGGTCGACTTGGTGATCGGGCCGCAGAGCTATCATCGCCTGAACGACCTGGTGGCGCGGGCCGAGCCCGGGCGCTCCGTCATCGATACGGAATTTCCCGAGGAGGACAAATTCGCGCATCTGCCGGCGCGTTCGACCTCGGCTCCCACGCCGCGCCCAGCCGGCGCAGCCGCCTTTCTCACGGTGCAGGAGGGATGCGACAAATTCTGCACCTTCTGCGTGGTGCCGTATACCCGCGGCGTGGAGTACTCGCGTCCGGTCGCTGCGCTTGAAGACGAGGCGCGCCGCCTGGTCGATCGCGGCGTGCGGGAGATCACGCTGCTCGGCCAGAACGTCAACGCTTACCACGGCACAGGTCCGGATGGCCGGGCGGTATCGCTGGCGCGGCTGATCGAACGGCTGTCGGCAATCGAAGGGCTGGAACGCATCCGCTATACGACCAGCCATCCGCTGGATATGAGCCAGGACCTGATCGACGCGCATCGGGATCTGCCCAAGCTGATGCCGTATCTGCATCTGCCGTTCCAGGCCGGTTCGGATCGCATCCTTGCCGCCATGAACCGAAAGCACACGATCGCTGGCTACCTTGAAATCATTGCAAGAATCCACGCAGCGCGTCCCGACATTGCGCTTTCGACGGATATTATCGTCGGCTTTCCGGGTGAGACGGACGAGGAATTCGAGGCCACGCTCGACGTCGTGCGGCGGGTCGGCTTCGCCCAGGCCTATTCGTTCAAATACAGCGCGCGCCCCGGCACGCCGGCGTCGACGATGTCGCCACAGGTGGCGTCCGGCGTGGCGTCGGAGCGTCTCGCGAGGCTGCAAGCGCTGCTGGATGAATCCCAGGCAAGCTTCAATTCCGGCTGCATCGGCAAAGTTCTGCCGGTCCTGTTCGAGAAGCGCGGGCGGCATGCCGGGCAACTGGTCGGCCGCTCGCCGTACCTGCAGGCCGTCCATGCCACTGCCGAGGCTTCCTTGCTGGGCCGGATCCTCCCGGTCCAGATCGAGGCAGCAGGACCCAACAGCCTGTCGGGAAACCTGTGTGCCGCCTGAGGCGAGCCAGTTTCCAACACCTTTCCCGTATCTCGCGGGATTGAACGCTTAATGGGGTGCGCCCATCCTTCAGACTGTGCTAGATTACCAGCGGATTCTATAAACGGTCGATCGCGCAAGGAGACCTCATTGACCGCATTTCGGGGGCCGACGGTGCCCGGATCAGGCCGCGCCAAGGCGCAGACGGCCAAGAAGCGTGTCGTTGTGCCCTTCGAGGACAACCGATTCCTGCCACGCCTGCTGGGCGAATATGACTCCCATCTTGCGCTTATCGAGGATCGTCTCGGCATCGAGGCGCATGCGCATGGAAATGTGGTGATCCTGAGCGGCGCGGCACAAGACTGCGAAATCGCGCGCGATGTCCTGGAACAGCTCTACGCGAGGATCGTCAAAGGCGAGGAGATCGGGCCGGGTGATTTCGACGGGCTGATCCGGCATGCCCGCCAGGGTGAGCCGGTGACGACCGGGCAGGGTCAGATCGCGACCCGGCGACGCGTCATCAAGGCCAGGACACCCGCACAGAGCGCCTACATCCAGGCGCTCGAGAAGGTCGATCTCGTATTCGGCGTCGGGCCGGCCGGAACCGGCAAGACATATCTCGCGGTCGCGTATGCGGCGCACTGCCTCGAGCGTGGCATCGTCGAGCGGATCATCCTTTCGCGGCCTGCCGTCGAAGCCGGCGAACGCCTCGGTTTTCTGCCCGGCGACATGCGCGAGAAGGTCGACCCCTACCTGCGGCCGCTCTACGACGCGCTTTATGACGTACTGCAAGCGGAAAAGGTGGAACGGGATCTGGAAACCGGCACGATCGAAATCGCACCGCTGGCGTTCATGCGCGGACGGACGCTGGCCAATGCGTTCGTCACCCTGGATGAGGCGCAGAACACGACATCGATGCAGATGAAGATGTTCCTCACCCGCCTCGGCGAGAACTCGAAGATGGTCGTCACGGGCGATCCGACCCAGATCGATTTGCCTCCGGGCCAGCGCTCGGGGCTCGATGAGGCGGTCGGGCTGCTGGCCGGCGTGCAGGGCATCGAGGTCGTCCGGTTCAGCAACGCCGATGTCGTTCGCCGCGATCTCGTTGCGCGGATTGTGGACGCTTACGACAGGGGAGCCGCGCCGAAACCGGCGTGACGCGGATGGGCCATCGTCGCCAAGCTCGTATCGAGGCGGACAGCTCCTGCAATGATCAGGGAGCCGGCCCAGGTACACCGGCATTGCACATCGAGCTGGTTGTGCCGGAGGAAAGCCCTTCGATCGAGCGCATGCTTGCGCACGATATGTCGCAAGCCACCGATGATGTCGTATCGGCGCTCACACAGTGCGTCGACCTTGGCCCGGGCCGTGAGGTGACGCTGGTATTGTCAACCGACGCCGAGGTTCGAGAACTCAACCTCCAGTGGCGGGGACTGGACAAGCCGACCAATGTCCTGTCATTTCCCAGTCTCCGGCGTCCTACGACGGCCGGGCCTGGAGACCACTTTCTGGGTGACATCATCCTGGCCGCCGAGACCGTCATTCGCGAGGCGACGGAGATGAACTGTCCTGTCGGCCATCATTTGCGCCACCTCATTCTGCATGGACTGTTGCATCTATTGGGACATGATCACGAGGACGAGGCGGAAGCAGCAGAGATGGAAGGGCTGGAAACCAGGGTCCTGGGCCTGCTCGACATTCCTGATCCCTATGCGGACAGGCTTTTGACTCCCAGCGCATAGACCGAAATCGCTTCACCCCCAACACCATGGCAATGAATACCGACGACTCGTCCCAGGCCAGCCCCAGCGACAGGCAGGCATCATCCACGGGCGAGCAACAACGTACGCAGACCCCTCAGGGCTGGCTCGCCGCGCTCAGATCGCGGCTCGGGCTTACCGGCTCGCAGACGCTGCGCGAAACACTCGAGACCGCCCTCAAAGGCGAAACCAACAGCGATTCGACATTCGCAGCCGAAGAACGCGAGATGCTGCTTCGACTGCTGCGCTTCGGCGCGCTGCGGGTCGAGGACGTGATGGTCCCGCGAGCGGATATCATCGCGATGGATGACAGCGCGACCATCGGCGACCTGCTGTGTACCTTCCAGGAGGCCGAGGTCTCGCGCATACCGCTGTTCAACGACACGCTGGACGACCCCCGCGGGATGGTTCACGTCAAGGACGTGCTTGGGTACATCCTGGCCGAGGCCGGGGCTCGAACGGGCGAACAACAGCGGCTGGAGCTGCCGGAGGGAAAGGACATCCGCGCGGATGCCCAGCGCGCCGCGACAAAGCCGATACCGGCCGAGGGCGACGAGCGGAGACATGAGCTCAATTTCGGCTCGGTCGATCTGTCGAGGTCGATCGCGTCAGCACACGTCAGGCGCCGGGTGCTCTATGTTCCACCATCCATGCCGGCGATGAACCTGCTCATTCGCATGCAGACGACGCGCATTCACATGGCGCTGGTGGTGGACGAGTACGGCGGCACCGACGGGCTGGTCACCATCGAAGACCTCGTCGAGCAGATCGTCGGCGACATCGAAGACGAACACGACGAGGAAGAGGCCGCTCTCATCACCGAGGATGCCGAACATGGCCTCATTGCCGCTGCGCGAACGCCGGTGTCCGAATTGGAACAGCGGCTTGGACTGCGGCTGCTGACCGAGGAGGAGGCAACGGAGATCGACACGCTGGGCGGCCTGGTCTTTACGCTCGTCGGCCGCGTGCCGGTGCGCGGCGAGCTGGTCCGTCATCCCAGCGGCGTCGAATTCGAGGTGCTCGACGCCGATCCGCGCCGCGTCAAGAAGCTGAAAGTACATCGTCCTGGTGCCGACTCGTCGCGCCGCGACCCGGACGGGCCGCCCCAGCCCAGCATGTGAGGCGCCGTGCCTGCACCGACACTCGAGCGAGGGCGGACGCCGGGCCTCAACGGCGGTTGGATCAAGCCGGTCGGTCAGGTTGCCGATACGCTCAAACAGCTCGCTGGATGGAAGCGATGGCTTGCGGCCGTCACGGCGGGGGCGCTGTCGACCCTTGCCATGCCACCGTTCTTTCTATGGCCGATTCTATTCGTGACCCTGCCTGCGCTGGTCTGGCTGATCGAAGGTGCGCGCAGCGATGCGCATCGCGATGAGCTTGAATCGGCGGCTGCGTTGGACTGGAAGCCCCCGGCCCGCGCGGCGCTGGCCGGCTGGCTGTTCGGCTTCGGGTTTCATGTCGCGGGGCTCTATTGGCTGCGCGAGGCGTTCCTAGTGACCGGCGGCAATCTGGCGCTGCTCTGGCCGCTGGGCGTGATCGGGCTGCCGGCATACCTGGCACTGTTTCACGCGGCGGCTGCGGCGGCTGCGGCTGCCGTTCCCGGCTCGACTGCGCGGCGCGTGCTGGCCCTGGGGCTTGCTCTGGCCGTCACCGAATGGCTGCGCGGGCATGTGCTCACAGGCTTTCCCTGGAACGTGCTGGGGATCTCGCTCACCTGGCCGCTGCCGTTGATGCAGTCGGTATCGGTATTCGGGATCTACGGCCTGACGCTGATTGCCGTCATCGTGTTCGCCATGCCTGCGGCACTGCTCGCCATGCCGGACCGGGGAGCGGGCGGCAGTGCGGCCGCGGTGATGGTCGCGGCGGCGCCGCTCTGCCTCCTGGCCCTGTTCGGCGCCTACCGGCTGTCGATTCCGGTTCCGCCAAACGTCGCGGGTGTCCATCTGCGGCTGGTGCAGCCCAACATCCCGCAACGCGCCAAGTGGCAGCAGGAGCGCCAGCGCGAGTTCCTCGACGCCCATATCGCTCTGACGCGTGTCGGGCTGACGGACACGGCCGCCGCAACCAGCGGCGTTGTATGGAGATCCTGGCCCGGCGATCCCAAGGGGTCGGCGGTGGCTGCGGACGTCCGCCCGCGAGAACGGCCGACGATTACGCACGTGATCTGGCCGGAAGCGGCGATGCCATTCGTGCCGCTCAGATATCCCGAGGTTCTGGCCGACCTGGGGAAAATGCTGCCGCGGGGCGCGCAGCTTCTGGCCGGCATCCTGCGCACCGAGGGACGCTGGCCAAACGACGATTTTCGCGCCTTCAACAGCCTGGCCATTTTCAACGACGACGGGCAGAACACCGCCGTTTACGACAAGATCCACCTGGTGCCCTTCGGCGAATATCTGCCGTTCCAAGCGGTGCTGGAGAGCATCGGCCTGAAAGCGCTCACCCGTCAGCGGGGAGGCTTCGCGCCGGGGCCCTCGCCGCGGCCTCTCGTCAAGATTGCCGGCCTGCCGCCTGCCAGCGTGCTGATCTGCTATGAGGCAGTGTTTCCCGGCGCAGTCGTACAGGGTCCGCAGCGGCCCGGCGTGCTCATCAACGTGACCAACGACGGCTGGTTCGGGAACTCGACGGGGCCGCGGCAGCACCTGCATCAGGCCCGGCTTCGGACGGTGGAGGAGGGCCTGCCGCTGCTGCGCGTCGCCAACAATGGCATTTCGGCGGTGTTCGATGCCTACGGGCGCGAACTGGCTCGCCTCGATCTCGATGTGGCGGGCATCATCGATACCCGTTTGCCGGGCGCGATCCCGCCACCGATCTACGCCCGGCTCGGCGACCTCACGTTCGTGATCCTATGGATTGCCGGCGCAATCGGGCTTTTCATGATGCGTCGACGCGCGGGGTAGCCTTGGAGAGGCGGGGCCGATAGCGTAGAAAGAGGGTGACAATCCTTGCCATAAAATGCGCTTGCTACAGTCAATAGGGGATGGCGGAGCTGCAAAAACAGGATTGAGTATTCCGTGAAATGATTGACCGCCGGAGGCGCGAGCACTAGGACAATCGCCGGCTGCGGCGCCCGTTTGAGAATTTGATTGTTGAGGTTTGAATACGATGTCACGCAATGAAGAGGTCGCCGAGGGCGAGCCCGTGGGTCATGGCGCGCGCCGCGCAAATCCAATCGATGCGCATGTCGGCGGACGGGTTCGGCTTCGCCGCATGCTGCTTAACCTCAGTCAGGAGAAACTCGCAGAGCAACTCGGCCTGACATTCCAGCAGGTGCAGAAATACGAGAAGGGAATCAACCGTATCGGCGCCAGCCGGCTGTATGAGCTGGCGCAGTTGCTCGGCGTCGGCGTGCAATATTTCTACGAAGATGCACCGCTTACGAACTGCACCAACGATGGCCCGGGTTTCGCCGAGCAGACCAGCGACAACTACATCGTCGACTTCCTCAATACGCGGGAAGGTGTCGAGCTCAATCGTGCATTCCTGAAAATCTCCGATCCCAAGGTCCGGCGTTCCATCCTGGAGATGGTTCGCGCCATCGCCAACGAGGACGCTGCTCAAAGCTAAGCCCGCCGGTGTGGGAGCGAATCCGGTTCTGCACGCTGCAGGATTGGGGAGCTTCCCAATCTTGACCCGCGTTGCAAAGGCTGCAAGAACCGCCGCAGCCGAACTCCTCGAAGCAGACCGATGCGGGATCGGAGCTGCAATATCAACCTCTACGACCGGGTTGTCGTCGACCCGCAGGGAGAAAGTGACGTGGCGCGCAAAGACTACCTGTTCACCAGCGAATCCGTTTCCGAGGGGCATCCGGACAAGGTCAGCGACCAGATCTCCGACGCTATCCTGGACGCTTTTCTCGAAAACGACCTGGCACTCGGCATTGCCGACAGCAGCGCCGTCAACACGCGCCTCGGCTGCGAGACGCTGACAACCACCAACAAGATCGTCATCGCCGGCGAAGGCCGTGGCCAGGCGCCGCTGTTCCAGAAGTACGGCAGCAGCGCCGTGGTCAACCGCGAGCTCCTGACCGAGATCGCCCGGAAGGTGGTCAAGGACATCGGCTATGATCAGGAAGGCTTCTCGTATCACGGCGCCGATGTCGATGTGCTCCTGCACGGCCAGTCACCCGACATCGCGATGGGGGTCGACGAGAAGAAGGGCGAGGAAGGCGCCGGCGACCAGGGCATGATGTTCGGGTTCGCGTGCACCGAGAGCGAGGTCTACGAGAAGGGCTCGTTCATGCCCGCGCCGATCTTCTTCTCGCACAAGATCCTCAAGATCCTGGCCGATAAGCGCCGCACAGGCGAACTCGCCGATCTGCAGCCAGACTCAAAGAGCCAGGTCACCGTGCGCTACGAAAACGGCCAGCCGGTGGGCGCCACCAAGGTGGTGGTGTCGACCCAGCACAACGCCGAAACCCGCAATGGCCAGAAGTACACGCCGGCCATGGTGCGCGACCTGATCGCAGATACGGTTGCATCCGCACTCCCCGCCGGCTGGATGCCGAAGGAGGAGAACTTCCTCGTCAACCCGACCGGCAATTTCGTCGTCGGCGGACCTGACGGAGACTGCGGCCTTACCGGACGCAAGATCATCGTCGATACCTATGGCGGGTATGCCCCGCACGGCGGCGGCGCCTTCTCCGGCAAGGATCCGACCAAGGTGGACCGTTCCGCAGCGTACGCCGCCCGCTATCTCGCCAAGAACGTCGTTGCCGCCGGTCTCGCCGAGCGTTGCATGATCCAGGTGGCCTATGCGATCGGCGTAGCAGATCCGATGTCGGTCTACGTGGACACCCAGGGAACCGGCAAGGTCGACGACGCCAAGCTGGAAATGGTTCTGACCGAACTGTTCCCGCTCCGCCCCACCAACATCCGCCGCAAGCTGCAGCTCAACAAGCCGATCTACCGGCGCACGGCGGCCTATGGTCACTTCGGGCGGGCGCCCGAAGCCGACGGCGGCTTCTCCTGGGAGCGGACCGACCTTGCGGCCGAGATCAAGAAGGCGGTCGGCGCCTGACGACGCCTGAAGCCGGGGCACGCTCGGTTGCGGGCGGCCTCTCCCAATGACATGCAGTCGGGCAGAAAACTGCCCGGCTGTTTTATTTCACGATGTCGGACGACGCTCACAAATTGGCTGATGCTTCACGCGAGCTGCGCTCGTTCGGGCGGAAGCGCGGAAGAAAGATCAGTGCACGCCAGAGGCGGCTGGTCGATGAGTTGCTGCCAACCCTCTCGTTGCCGCTCTCGGAGCCTGCGATCGATCCGGCGAAGCTGTTCGGCATCAACGTGCGGGACGTCTGGCTGGAGATCGGCTTCGGCGGTGCCGAGCATCTGATCTGGCAGGCGGAGCATCACCCGGACGTCGGCTTCATCGGCTGCGAACCGTTCGAGGACGGCGTCGTCAAGGCGCTGTCGGCGATCGAGGCCAAGGCGCTCGCCAACGTCAGGCTGCACGCAGGCGATGCCCGCGATATCCTGCGGCGTCTGCCGGATGCATCGATCGGCCGGGTGTTCGTCCTGTTCCCGGACCCGTGGCCCAAGCGCCGGCACATCAAGCGCCGGCTTCTCTCGGCGGCGACGTTCCATCTGCTGTCGCTGGTGATGCGATCGGGCGCGCAGCTAAGAGTGGCGACCGATATCGGCGACTATGCCCGCACGATACTGATCGCGGCGCAGACCGCGCCTTGCCTGCACTGGCTCGCGCGCTCGGCGGATGACTGGCGCCGCCGGCCCGGCGACTGGCCTCAAACTCGCTACGAGCAAAAGGCGTTGCGCGAGGGAAGGCGCCCCTATTTCCTGACATTTTCGCGGACGCCTCGCTGAGGGCCACCTGCGACAGCGAGGCCCCATGGCTTTTCAACGCACTTAACGATTTTGCCAACAAACAGTCAAATTGCACTTGCTTTGGGCAACCCGTTCACGTATGTTTGACTTGCTCATGATCATCTCAACTTCGGGAGTGGGCCCCTGCGGGGTCCGCTCTTTTTGTTTTGATGCTGTCATGACCGGGGTTTACCGAGAGACTTTGCAGCGGTTTTGGGCACCATATGGACGTCGAGAATGATCGCGCTGCTGGCAAGCGCTTCATTCGAGAAACCGGTCTAGCTGCCGAGATCGCCGGAATTGCCGAACCGGTGCTCGAGGGGCTTGGATTCCGCCTCGTCCGGGTCCAGGTTAGCGGCCGTGACGGCGTGACGATCCAGATCATGGCCGAACGACCCGACGGAACGATGACGATCGAGGACTGCGAGGCCGTATCGCGCGATCTGTCCGCGGTGCTCGACACGTTCGATCCGGTGCACGGCAGCTATCGTCTGGAAGTGTCTTCCCCGGGCATCGACCGGCCCCTGGTCCGGCCGAGCGACTTCGAGGACTGGCAGGGCTCCGAGGCGCGGATCGAGCTGAAGGAAGCGGTCGGCGGACGCAAGCGCTGGCGCGGCGAACTCGAGGGTTTCGAAGACGGCGAAGTTCGCCTGATCTGCGATATCGAGGGCGAGGATGGAGCGACGAGCCGGCAGGTGGTCGGCTTTCCGGTCGCATTGATCGCAGATGCCAAGTTGGTGATGACAGACGATCTCATCCGGAATGCGCTCGCCAGATCGAACCGGGAGAGGAAGGCTGCCCGTCAGTCCAAACGCAGACCGGCAGACCGAATTGAATAGGCAGTAGGAGAGCAGGGCCAATGGCAATTGCAGGTGTCAGCGCCAACCGGCTGGAGCTGTTGCAGATCGCGGATGCGGTCGCCCGCGAGAAGGCAATCGACCGCAAGATCGTCATCCAGGCCATGGAGGATGCGATCCAGAAAGCCGCGAAGTCCCGCTATGGCGCAGAGAACGACATCCGCTGCGAGATCGATACCCGGACGGGCGAAACTCGCCTGACACGGGTCGAGACCGTCGTCGAGACCGTGGAGAACGACGCGACGCAGATCAGCCTGGAGGATGCGCGCAAGCGCAAGCCGGATGCACAGATCGGCGACGAATTCACCGAGGGCCTGCCGCCGCTCGATTTCGGACGGGTCGCGGCGCAGAACGCCAAGCAGGTGATCGTCCAGAAGGTGCGCGACGCCGAGCGCGAACGTCAGTTCAACGAATACAAGGACCGCGTCGGCGATATCGCCAATGGAACGGTCAAGCGGGTCGAGTACGGCAATGTCATCGTCGATCTGGGCCGGGCGGAAGCCATCATCCGGCGCGACGAGATGATCCCGCGCGAGAACGTGCGCTATGGCGACCGCATCCGCGCCTATATCTATGACGTGCGGCGCGAACAGCGCGGACCGCAGATCTTCCTGTCGCGTGCGCGGCCGGAGTTCATGTCCAAGCTGTTCGCGATGGAGGTGCCGGAGATCTACGAGGGTACCGTCGAGATCAAGTCGGTTGCCCGCGATCCCGGCTCGAGAGCGAAGATTGCGGTCATTTCGAGCGATTCCTCGATCGATCCGGTCGGCGCGTGCGTGGGTATGCGCGGACAGCGTGTGCAGGCGGTGGTCAACGAGCTGCAAGGCGAGAAGGTCGACATCATCCAGTGGAAGCAGGACGCGGCCGAGTTCATCGTCAATGCGCTGGCGCCGGCAGAAGTCAGCAAGGTGGTGCTGGACGAGGACTCCGACCGGATCGAGGTGGTGGTGCCGGAGAACCAGCTTTCGCTGGCGATCGGACGACGCGGCCAGAACGTCCGTCTGGCTTCGCAGCTCACCGGCTGGGACATCGATATCCTGACCGAGGCCGAGGAAAGCGAGCGGCGCCAGAAGGAGTTCGCCGAGCGCTCGCAGCTGTTCATGGAAGCGCTTGACGTCGACGAGGTGATCGCCCAACTGCTGGTGACGGAAGGCTTCGCCACGGTGGAGGAAGTCGCCTACGTCGACGAGACGGAAATCGCGCATATCGAAGGCTTCGACGAGGGCACGGCAATGGAGATCCAGGCGCGTGCCCGCGAGTACCTCGAAAAGCTCGAGGCAGAGCGTGACTCGAAGCGTCGGGAGCTGGGTGTCGCCGACGAGATGGCGCAGGTCTCCGGCGTGACCACCTTGATGATGGTGCGGCTCGGCGAGAACGGGATCAAGACGGTCGAGGATCTGGCCGACTGCGCCACCGACGACCTGGTCGGATGGACCGAGCGCAAGAAGGAAAAGGGCGCCGAGCCGATCCGGCACAAGGGCATCCTCGATGGTCTCGAGATCAGCCGCAAGGATGCGGAGGACATGATCATGTCGGCGCGAATCGTGGCCGGATGGATCAAGCCTGAAGACCTGATAGCGCCGGAGGCCGAAGCCGAGGCGCTGCCCGAGGCCGATGCTGCCGGCGCAGAGCCGGCGCCCGGCGTCTGACCGGCGACGAAGCCATGAACGAGAGGTGGACATACGCAGATGGGTCTCACGGCGCACACGAAAGCTGGCAGGAGGCAGGGCGACAGCCCGCTCCGGACCTGCGTCGTCGCGCGCACGAGACATCCTGCGGATGAACTCATCCGGTTCGTCCTCTCGCCCGACGGCGACATAGTCCCGGATCTCGCCTGCCGGCTGCCCGGCCGGGGCGTCTGGGTCGGCTGCGATCGCGCGACCATTGCGAAGGCTGCCAAATCGGGGGCTTTCAACCGAAGCCTGAAATGCCATGTCAAAGTGCCGGGCGATCTGGCGGAGATCGTCGAGCGGCTGCTGGTGCGGCGGACCTGCGATGCGCTGGCCCTCGCCAACAAGGCGGGACTTGTCAGCGCCGGCGCCACCCGGGTCGAGACCGAGATCAGGTCAGGGACACCCGCTGCACTTGTCCATGCAATCGAGGGCTCGCCGGACGGCATAGTGAAGCTGGACCGGCAGTTTCGGGCGATGTGCCGCGACGCCGGAAAGGCGGCACGGATCATCCGCGATCTTTCCAGTGCCGAATTGAGCTTGGCCTTAGGCCGGTCAAATGTGGTACATGCTGCGCTCAAGAGTGGCGGCGCGGCCGAATTGTTCATTTCCGAGGCCCTGCGCCTGCGGCGCTATCGGGCCGGTGTCTCCGAGCAATCTGCCAACATGGCTGCCGGACATTCCGCCGGACCAGTCAAGTCGAACACAGGTAAGGTATGAGCGAAACGAAAGACACTGCCGATAAAACCCTTCGAGCCGGGACTCGCAAACCGCTGAGTCTCAATCGAACGGTGGAATCCGGCCATGTGCAGCAGAAATTCAGCCATGGCCGGTCGAAGTCGGTGGTGGTGGAGAAGCGCCGCAAGCGGACGCTGACGAGCGAGGCTGAGGAGACCTCGCCGGCGCCGGCTGCAGTGCCTCAGAAAGCGACGCCACCGCGCGGCACACCGACGCGGCCGCGTCCTACTGCCACCAGCACGCAAAAGGCGGGCGAGTCTCACACGACGCTGTCGGCGCTCGAGCAGGCCAAGAGGGCCAAGGCGCTCGAGGCCGCACAGGTGCGCGTCCAGGAAGAAGAGCGGTTGCGGGCCGAACAGCAGCAGCTGCAAGAGGACGTCCTGCGGGAAGCCGACGAGGCAGTTGCCGGCGAAGAGCAAGCGGAAACCGCAGAAGCTGCGCTAGCTGAGCTGCAAACGCCGGCGGAGGCCGTCGAAGACGCCCCGGCGACCGAAGCCGGAGCAGCGGATGAGCCGGAGGCGGAGGAAGCTCCGACATCAGCCGCGGCGAGACAGTCGGCCGAAACCGCGGAGATCGAGACCAATCAATCCCCCGCTGCGCGGGTCCCTGAACCAACACGACCGCCGCAGCGCACCGGCCAGGGCGTGCGGCCTGGCGATGGACGCGGCCGGCCCACCGCCTCGGCACGCGCAATGCCGCGGGTCGAGGACAGCTCCGAGCAACCGCTGATGAGGCCCGTCGGCATGACGCGGCCGCAGATTGTAACGCGTACGGATCGGCCTTCCCCGAAGCCGCCCGAGCCAAACAAGCCGGAGGAGGCCGCGCGGCCCCAACGCCCACGTCCGAGCCCGACCGTGGTCGATCTGAGCGACGAAGAAGAAGCGCGCGCGAAGAAGCGCGGGGCCGGCGGCAAGGTTGCCCGGACGAGCACGCGCAGCGAGGAAGGGCGCGTTCGCGGCAAGCTTACGATCACCAATGCATTCGACGAGAGCCAGCGCCAGCGCTCGCTCGCTTCGCTGAAGCGGCGGCGCGAACGCGAGAAGCTCAAGGCAATGGGCGTCCAGCAACCGCGCGACAAGATCATGCGCGAGGTGGTGATCCCCGAGGCGATCACGATCCAGGAGCTGGCCAACCGCATGACGGAGCGCGCCGTCGACGTCATCAAGCTCCTGATGAAACAGGGCGCGATGCACAAGATGAACGACGTCATCGATGCCGATACGGCAGAGCTGATCGTCACCGAGTTCGGCCATACGCCGAAGCGCGTCTCGGAAGCGGACGTGGAAGAAGGCTTCATCGGCGAGAAGGACGCCGATGAGACGCTGCTGCCGCGGGCTCCGGTCGTCACCATCATGGGACACGTCGACCACGGCAAGACGTCGCTGCTCGATGCCATCCGCAAAGCCAACGTGGCTGCCGGCGAAGCCGGCGGCATCACGCAGCACATCGGCGCCTATCAGGTGACGACGGAGGACGGGCACAAGATCACGTTCATCGACACACCGGGCCACGAGGCGTTCACCGCCATGCGTGCGCGCGGCGCGAAGGTGACGGACATCGTCGTGCTGGTGGTAGCGGCAGACGACGGCGTCATGCCGCAGACGATCGAAGCCATCAATCACGCCAAGGCCGCGGGCGTGCCGATGATCGTCGCGATCAACAAGATCGACAAGCCGGGCGTCGATCCCAACCGTGTACGGACGGAACTGCTGCAGCACGGCATCGTCGTGGAGAGCATGTCGGGCGACGTGCAAGACGTAGAGGTGTCCGCGCTCAAGCAGATCAACCTCGACGGACTGCTCGAGGCGATCGTGCTGCAGGCGGAGATCCTCGAGCTCAAGGCCAACCCCAACCGCACCGCCAACGGCTTCGTCATCGAAGCCAAGCTCGAGCGCGGCCGGGGACCGGTCGGCACGCTGCTGGTCGAACGCGGCACGCTGCATGTCGGCGACATCGTCGTGGCCGGCACGGCATGGGGCCGCGTGCGGGCGCTGATCGACGACAAGGGCGGCAATGTCAAGGACGCGGGTCCGGCCGTCCCAGTCGAGGTGCTTGGATTCGACTCGGCACCGGAAGCCGGCGACGAGTTCTCCGTTGTCGAGAACGAATCGCGTGCCCGCGAGATCACCGACTACCGCATCAGGAAGCGTCGCGACACGCTGGGATCTGCCGGCACCACTCGCACGCTCGAAGCGATGATGCAGCAGCTCAAGGAGGCCGGAAAGAAGGAGTTCCCTCTGGTCGTCAAGGGCGACGTGCAGGGCTCCGTCGAGGCCATCGCCGGCGCCTTGAAGAAGATTTCGACCGACGAGGTGGAAGCACGCATCATTCACTCAGGCGTCGGCGGAATAACGGAGTCGGATGTGGCGCTCGCCAATGCGTCGAAGGCGATCGTGATCGGCTTCAACGTGCGCGCCAATGCGCAGGCCAAGCAATTGGCCGACAGCATGGGTCTCGAAATCCGGTACTACAACATCATCTACGATCTGGTGGACGAAGTGAAAGCGGCCATGTCCGGGCTGCTGGCACCCACCAAGAAAGAGGTGTTCCTCGGCCATGCCGAGATCCTGCAAGTGTTCAACATCTCGAAAGTCGGCAAGATCGCCGGTGCACGCGTGACGGACGGCAAAGTCGAACGCGGCGCCCGTCTGAGGCTGCTGCGCGACAACGTGGTGATCCTGCAGGAAGGACGGCTTTCGACGCTGAAGCGCTTCAAGGACGATGTCCGCGAGGTTCAGGCCGGTCAGGAATGCGGCATCGCGTTCGAGAACTTCCAGGACCTCAAGGAAGGCGACGTGATCGAGTGCTTCCAGGTCGAGATGATCCAGCGAACGCTGTGATCGGCTGGGCCGGACCGGAGCAGGGGCGGTTGGATGGGACCGGCCCTGCGTGGCGTTTCCCAAAGAGGCGCGGTCCCCATGTGATGATCGAGACATTCGCGATATCAAGCGGCTCGGCCCGGAGCGGATTTCTCGATCTGAATCACGCCGGCACATATGATTCCAGCCTCAGAACGGGACACTCGCCGGCCGCAGGAGTTGATATGGCAGCGCGAAGAAGCACACCCCCTGAAAAAGGTCCATCTCAGCGCATGCTGCGCGTGGCCGAGATGATCCGCCACAAGGTTGCGGAAATGCTGGCGCGCGGCGAGATCCACGATGATGTGCTGGCCGAGCATGTCGTTACGATTCCGGAAGTCCGGCTGACTGCGGATCTGAAGCTGGCGACCGTCTACGTCATGCCGCTGGGCGGCAGCGACGTGAAGCCGGTGCTCGCGGCGCTGGACCGGCACAAGCGCTTCATCCGCGGTGAGGTGGCCCACGCCATCAACCTGAAATATGCGCCGGACATTCGCTTTCGTTTCGATGAATCGTTCGACGAAGCAGCCCGGATCGACGCTCTGCTCGACAGTCCGGCAGTGCGGCGTGATGTAGAAAAACGAGGGAGTAGCGAGTAGGCAGTGGGGTGAGGTGAGTTGCTCGATCTTCACCGGTTCCCTACTCGCTATTCGCTACTCGCTACTCCCTATTCGCTACTCCCTACTCGCTCAGCACTCAGCACACATGGCACGTCGCAAAAAAGGCAATCCGATCAACGGCTGGATCGTGCTCGACAAGAGCGCCGGCATGACCTCGACGCAGGCCGTCGCCGCCGTGCGACGGATCTACGATGCGCAGAAGGCGGGGCATGCGGGCACGCTGGATCCGCTTGCCACAGGGATTCTGCCGATTGCTCTCGGCGAGGCGACGAAGACGGTGTCGTATGCCGTCGACGGGGAAAAGGCCTATTGCTTCACGGTACGATGGGGGGAACAGACGAACACGGACGATGCCGAGGGCTCTGTCGTCCAGACCAGCGACAGACGTCCGACGGTGGCGGAGATCGAGGCGCTGCTGCCGCGCTACGTCGGCACCATCATGCAAACGCCGCCCAAATTCTCCGCGATCAAGGTCGAGGGCAACCGTGCCTATGACCTGGCCCGCGAGGGCGAGCCGGTCGAATTGATGCCTCGTGAAGTCGACATCGACGCGTTGCGGCTGATCGACGTGCCGGACGACGATACCGCCGTGTTCGCGGCCGAATGCGGAAAGGGCACCTACGTGCGCGCACTCGCCCGCGACCTGGGCGTCGAACTCGGTTGTTATGGGCACGTCATTGCTCTCCGCCGCACCCGCGTCGGGCCATTCAGCGAGGTCGAGGCCGTCACGCTGAAAGAGCTTGAAGACGCCGCGGTGCAGCCGGCAACGGTGGAGACCGAAGGACGCGCCGGCCTTGCTGGCGCACTGAAGCCGGTGCAGGCCGCGTTGCGAGAGCTGACGATGCTGAACGTGGGACAAGCGGATGCTGCTCGCATCGGGCGCGGTCAGGCGATCCTGATCCGCGGCCGCGATGCGCCAGCCATGACGGGGGACGCCTACGCCATCTGGCGCGGATGCCCGCTGGCCATCGGGATATTGGAGCGAGGCGAGTTCCGGCCGGTCCGCGTGTTCAACCTCGCTCCAGAACGCTGATCCCTGCTACTTCTGCTGCGGTTTCATGATCGATTTGGCCTTGGCGACGATGTCGCTCGGGGATGCGTACAGCTTGTTGATCCGGCGCAGAACCTCATCGCCCGGCATGTATTTGATATTCATTTGCTGCCTGTTCGCCTCCGACAGGAAGTCCTTATCCTTCAGCGTCTGCTCAAAGGCTTTGCGCAGAATGGCGAGGCGGTCAGCCGGGACGCCGGGCGGAGCCGAGAAAGCCCAAGCAATCGCCTGCGGCGTAAATGCCAGTTCCATCACGTCACGTTGCTTCGGATCGGTGGCCAGGTCCAGCGCCAGCGGAACGTTGGGCAGGTCTGACGCCTTGTCGAGACCGGCCTGAAGCAGGATGTGTATCTTCTTATCCTTGACCCACTGCAGCTTGGTCGCTTTCGCAGCACTCCACGACCATCCGCAGCGGCCATCGGCCTCGCCGCTCTCGATCGCCTTGCTCATTGACGGCCCGCCCTTGTAGCCGTTCACCACTTTGAACTTGGTGCCGAGCAATTCATTGAACAGCGTGGGGTAGACGCCGGTATCGGCCGAGTTCGATGTGGAGGCTGCCACGAACTCGCTCTTCTTGAGGTCCTCCCACGTCTTGAACTTCGATGCGTGCCAGGAAATACAGATGCTGACCTCGTCGCCCATGCTGCCGAGCCAGGATAGTTTGCGCGGGTCGAATTTGGCCTGGGGCGTCCCAAACAGCGGATCGAGATTGTTGGAACGGCTGAAGAGGCCAATCGTCGTGCCATCCTTCGGCGCCAGATTGTAGAGATTGTTGGCCACGACAATACCGCCGCCGCCCGGCATGTTGTTCGGCACGATGGTGGGATGGCCAGGGATGTATTTCGCTATGTGGCGGCCAAGCGTGCGGCCGTAAACGTCGTAGCCGCTCCCAGCCTGGAACGCGATCAGAATATTCAGCTGCTTGCCCTTGTAGAAGTCATCGGCGTGGGCCGGGGCGACAACCGCTGCGACCGTCAGCGCCAATGAAGCGGCAGCAATCAGGGGGCGAGAATGCGGACTCAGGAGGCAGGACTTATGGGGCGACGCATCTCTCTCGATATTGGGCATTGTTACCTCCCGGGGGCGATTTGATTGCTGTTCAAAGGATGCCAAGCACGATTTCGAGGCTTGCGCTTTTGCAGCTTGGTCGCGGAACGTTAACATTGCGCGTCATCTTGACACAATCGGCAGAAGCCCGGCGTGTCCTTTGGACGCCCCTTGAGCTGAAATCGCTGGTGCGGCGGCATGCCATTGTGTATCAAACGCCTTCGCCACTGCTGATCGGGCCGTGGCGCCGACCCGACTGGACGACATCCTGGCCGGTGCCGGACCGGGGCCTCCGCCCCCAACCAATCGCTGTATCGAAAGGACGATGCCGATGTCGATGACGACCGCGCAGAAAGCTCAGCTCATCAAGGACAATGCCACCAAGGCGAACGATACCGGCTCGCCCGAAGTGCAGATCGCGATCCTGACGACGCGCATCAACGAACTGACCGAGCACTTCAAAGTTCATAAGAAAGACAATCACTCGCGGCGTGGCCTCCTGAAGATGGTCAGCCAGCGCAGACAATTGCTGGACTACGTCAAGCGCAAGGACGAGAAGCGTTACCTCTCGATCATCGAGAAGCACGGTATCAGGCGCTAAGGTAGATTGCGGCCCGAACGTGCGACGCAGGCCATCGATCCAGTGCTCCCCCGAAGCATCGCTTCGCGGGGGCGTTGGGTATTTGTTCACAGACCAGCCAGGAGCGTGGAGGCGCTCTAAAGTCGCTCGCGCAACGGCTGATGAATTGTGCTAGACAACCCGCGCACAAAACGACCGAAGACCGAAGAAACCGAAAGATCGAATATGTTCGACATTCACAGAGTTGAAATCGAGTGGGGCGGACGCAAGCTCAAGCTCGAAACCGGGCACATGGCCCGCCAGGCGGACGGCGCCGTGCTGGCGCAATATGGCGAAACGAGCGTTCTGGCGACGGTCGTGTTCGGCAAAAGCCCCAAGCCCGGCGTGGATTTTTTTCCATTGACCGTCAATTACCAGGAGAAGACCTATGCCGCCGGAAAGATTCCCGGCGGCTATTTCAAGCGCGAAGGCCGGCCGTCAGAAAAAGAGACGCTGGTTTCCCGGCTCATCGACCGCCCGATCCGGCCGCTGTTCGCAGACGGCTTCAAGCACGAGGTGCAGGTCATCGTGACCGTGCTCTCGTTCGACAACGAGAACGACCCGGACGTGGTCGGCATGGTGGCTGCCTCGGCAGCACTGACGTTGTCGGGCGTGCCGTTCCTGGGGCCCATCGGCGCAGCCAAGGTCGGCCTCATCGACGGCAAGCTGGTGCTCAATCCGCTGATCGATGAAATGGCTCACACCAAGCTCGACCTGGTCGTCGCCGGCACCCAGGATGCGGTGATGATGGTGGAAAGCGAGGCGCACGAGCTGCCTGAAATGCAAATGCTGGAGGCCGTGATGTTCGGCCACAAGCATTTCCAGCCTGTCCTCGACGCGATCATCAAGCTGGCTGAGAAGGCTGCGAAAGAACCGTTCGATTTCAAGGCGCCTGAGCTCGACAAGTACAAGCCACAGGTCAAGGCGTTGATCGAGGCGGATCTCAGGGCCGCATTCTCCACAGCGGAGAAGCAGAAGCGCTACGAGATGGTAGACAAGGCGAAGGACAGAGTCTTCGCCGAGATCAAGCTGCCCGACGGCGACGCGGAAGCTGCCGAAAAGGCGCTGCTTTCCACGGCGTTCAAGGCCGTCGAAATGGATATCATGCGCGGCACCGTGATCGAGACAGGGCAGCGCATCGATGGCCGCGATCTCAAGACGGTCCGTCCGATCATCTCGGAAGTGCACGTCCTGCCGCGCACGCATGGCTCCGCCCTGTTCACGCGCGGCGAAACCCAGGCCCTGGTGGTCACCACGCTCGGCACCGGCGAAGACGAGCAGTACATCGACAGTCTCGAGGGCACCCGCAAAGAGCGATTCCTGCTGCACTACAATTTCCCGCCATTCTCGGTCGGCGAAACCGGCAGAATGGGTTCTCCCGGACGGCGCGAGATCGGACACGGCAAGCTCGCCTGGCGCGCGATCCATCCGCTGGTCCCTTCGGCGGAAGAATTCCCCTACGCCATTCGTGTCGTGTCGGAGATCACCGAGTCCAACGGCTCGTCGTCGATGGCAACCGTGTGCGGAACGTCGCTCGCCATGATGGATGCCGGCATTCCGCTGAAGCGGCCGGTGGCAGGCATCGCGATGGGCCTGATCAAGGAAGGCAATTCGTTCGCGGTGCTGTCTGACATCCTCGGCGACGAAGACCATCTCGGGGACATGGACTTCAAGGTGGCCGGCACTTCCGAGGGCGTCACCTCGCTTCAGATGGACATCAAGATTACGGGGATCACTGAAGAAATCATGCGGGTCGCGCTCAATCAGGCGCATGATGGCCGCATGCACATCCTCGACGAGATGGCCAAGGCGATCGGCTCCTCGCGCACGGAGCTCGGCGAGCATGCACCGCGCATCGAAACCATCAAGATCCCGACCGACAAGATCCGCGAGGTGATCGGCTCCGGCGGCTCGGTGATCCGTTCGATCGTCGAGGAATCAGGCGCCAAGATCGACATTGACGACGACGGCACGGTGAAGGTCGCCGCCGCCAAACGCGAGTCAATCGAGATCGCCCTCAACAAGATCAAGTCGATCACGTCCGAGCCGGAGGTCGGCCAGATCTACAAGGGCAAGGTCGTCAAGCTGATGGAGTTCGGGGCATTCGTGAACTTCTTCGGGGCCAAGGACGGCCTGGTGCACGTGTCGCAACTGTCGTCGACGACGCGGCCGAACCATCCCAACGAGGTCGTGAAAGAGGGCCAGGAGGTCTGGGTCAAGCTGCTCGGCTTCGATGATCGCGGCAAGGTCCGCCTGTCGATGAAGATCGTCGACCAGGAGACCGGCAAGGAAATTCCGCGCGCCGAAGGAGAGCCGGAGGACGACGGCGGGATGCACCGGACGAGGCCGCCCCGGCGCGACCGCGACGGCGACCGTCCGCGACGCCGCGACCGGGGCTGAGCGGACGGGGCAGCGGACGAAAAGTCATCCTCGTAATGCAATGGCGGCCGGTATCACCGGCCGCTCTTGTCTTTTTTGCACCTGGGGTTTCTTCCCCGCAGGGAATTGGATTCAACTGCCGGCCTGGCCTACACTTGCCTCCCTTCTGCCTCGTCACCCCAACAAAAGGAGCGCGCCCATGGCCGATGCCAAGCTCTCAGAAGGCCAGCTCAAGCAGCAGCTCGTCGACTGCATCCGGATGCTGGAGCGCGCCGATATCATCGACTACAACGGGCACTGCTCGATCCGGGTGGGCGACGATCGCATCCTCATCAACACCGGCTCATGCACGCGGGCTGCGCTGACGGTCGATGATATTGCGGCCATCGACATGGAAGGGCGGCTGATTGAAGGGAAGGCCAATCCGCCACTGGAGTTCCATCTGCACACCGGGATCTACCGGGCGCGCGAGGACGTGCGCGCGGTGGTGCATGCACATCCGAAGTGGTCGACGTTCCTGACCATGGTCGGGGAGAGCTATCGGCCGGTGTTTGCGCAAGGCGTGCTGCCTTACCCTGTGCCGGTGCTCGATACGCCGGATTCCATCAACAACCGTCCGATGGCGGACCGGCTGGCAGCGACACTCGGCGACCGGCCCGCCGCTCTGATGAAATCACACGGCGCCGTCGCGGTCGGCCGCGATATCGTGGAAGCCTTCGTTCTGGCCAATTATCTGGAGGAGAACGCCTACCGCCAGTACATGGCCATGCAGATCGGCAAGCCGTACGAGTTCACGGCTGAAGAACAGGTGCTGTGCCGCGAGAAGCTTTGGACGGCCTCGCTGTTCAAGCGCACCTGGGATCACTTCCGCGCCAAGCTCGGATAGCTGCGAGCCAGACGGTTCCACCGGCTTGCATATGGATCGCGTTTTGCGCTCGCGGGGCGAACTGCCCGGGCGGGGCAGGAAGCGGCATCGTGTGCTTATGCCGGAAAACCGGCAGCGCGACGTCATTGCCGGGGACTGGATTAAGCATCGGTCGTGGTCTCATGCTACATGATCGGCAGGGATCGCTAGAACAAGCGATAATCTGCCATCAGGATCGCGCGACAGCGGGTATCAAGCATGAAGATTGCCATGATCGGCTCCGGGTACGTGGGCCTTGTCTCCGGAGCGTGCTTTTCGGATTTTGGATTTTCCGTCACCTGCGTCGACAAGGACGCACGCAAGATCGCCGCGCTCGAAGCCGGCAACATGCCGATCTACGAGCCGGGTCTGGCCGAACTCGTAAAAAAGAATGTGGATG
>JBFWYV010000014.1:0-32314 GCA_050186055.1 Hyphomicrobiaceae bacterium
TGTCGGCTCCACCGTCGGCGCAGTCAATTTCCCGCAGGTCCAGTTGCCGCCTCGCCCGGCAGGAACCCGCTTCCTCCAGGTCCAGAAGAATCTTCCCGGTGAGCTGCGCCGCCTCAATGAGGTGTTCGCGAAGCACGGCGTCAATATCGGCGCACAGTATTACCAGACGGACGCGGACGTCGGTTACGTCGTCCTCGATGCCGACGATGCCGTCGCCAATGCCGACGTGATCCTTGCTGAAATCCGCGAGAATCCGGGCACCATCCGTGCCCGTATCGTCAACCGGCTGTGACGGTTTGCCCCCTCCATCAGATTTTTCTGCCGACGGATATCCGCATAGCCCCTACGCGTAGCGCTCTGCGTCGAGCCCCAGGGCATCCCAGGTCCGCCGCATGTGATCGGGCAGCGGCGCCGTGACATCGATCTTCTCTCCGGGCCGCATCGGGTTTGGCAGCACTAGGCGGCGCGCATGAAGATGCAGCTTGGCATCCATGTCCGGCGACGGAAGGTCCATCCCGCCCTCGTACTTGTTGTCGCCGACGATGGGATGCCCGATCAGCGCCATGTGCGCTCTGAGCTGATGCTGTCTTCCTGTCACCGGCTTCAGCGATACCCACGCCGCCCTGGTCCCGACCCGGTCGATCACCGCATAATGGGTGGTCGCGTGCATGGCCTTGTCCTGCTCGCCCGGCTCCGCCTTTCGGACGCGGTCGCCATCCGGACCTGACGCCTTGACCAGCGCCGCCTCGACCTTGCCCTGCGCCGGGCGGGGCACGCCTTTCACCAGCGCCCAGTAAGTCTTCGCTGCCGACCGCGTCTGGAACACGCGGCCAAGCTTGGCGGCCGCCTCTCGTGTTTTGGCGACGAGCAGAACTCCAGTTGTGTCCCGGTCGAGCCGATGCACCAGCCGCGGCCTGTCTCCGAAGCGATCCGCCATGCCGGCGAGCAGCCCGTCGATATGGCGCTTCGTTCCGGTCCCTCCCTGCACGGCTATGCCGAACGGCTTGTTCAGCACAAGGATCGTATCGTCTTCATAGAGGATCAGCCGTTCGATGAAATCGCGGTCGGCCTTGGACAGCCCCGGCGGCGGCGCCAAAGACGGCTTCTGCTTCGCCGGCTCGCGTACGGTCTTCGGCACGCGCACGCGCTGGCCTGCTTCCAGGCGGTCGTTGGCGTGCGCCCGCTTCGAATCGACACGCACCTGCCCGGAACGCAGCAGCTTCTGCAGAAAGCCGTGCCCGACCAGCGGAAATCGCTGCCGGAACCAGCGGTCGAGCCGCATGCCGTTTTCGTCTTGCCTGACCTCGACGGTCTCGACCGGCCCACTCATGATCTTAACCAATCGACTGTGCAGCCGCAGGGGCCGTCCGTCAGTCGCCGCTGGAATTGCTGTGCCGGCGGCCCACGCCGCATGCTTGCCAGCCGCTCTATACCGAAGCGCCCGCGACGGCGGAAGCCTTACCCGAATTCGCCTGGACGTCGGACCTGTCGAAACGTCCTCTCGCCCGCGCCCGCCCGATCTCGACCGGCGCCACCACAAAGCCGATCAGCAGCGCAAACCAGAGCGTGGCGAGCCGGCTGATGATCGTCGCCGTGACGGCGCTCTCGCTGCTCATGCCCGCCAGCAGCAGAAGCCCGACCATCGTCGCCTCTGCGCCGCCGACGCCGCCCGGAAAGAACGGGACGACACCCATCAACACCGAGAACGAGAACACGAACGCCGCAAATAGAGGATCGACTGGAAGTCCCAGCGCATCGAGCAGCAGCCACATGCCGGCGATCTGCGCTCCCCAGGCTGCGATGCTGAGCCCTATCGCCAGCCCGAGGACACGGGGACGGCACAGTTCACGCACCGTGCGGTAGGAGCCGAGCCCGAACCGGAACAGCCCCGGCCACCGCCGGCCCGTCAGCCTGTGGCACACCAGCGCCGACGTAACCACGAAACGCCGCACGCACAACAGCGCCGCACCCGCTGCGAGTATCACGATGAACGCCGCGATCGCACCGGCATGCTGGGTCGCCGCGATGGCGCCGAGCGCCGCGAATAGCAGGAGACTCACGAGGTCCGTCATCCGGTCGAGCACAAGAATGCTGAGCGAGCGCGAGTACGGCACCCCATGCCGCAGCTTCATCAGCCAGAGACGGACCACCTCGCCGACTTTGGCGGGCGTGATCAGAAAGGCGAAGCCGGTAAAGTAATAGCCGAGGTTCTCCCTGCATCCGATCGACGGCGCAATCTCCCGGGCAAACAGATGCCAGCGCAAGCCGCGCAGACCATAGTTCGCGAGCGACAGCGCCAGCACGCCGGTCAGCGTCGCCGCGTTGATTTGCAGCGCCGCGGCAAGAATGGCTCTCGCATCGAGCACGCCGGCGATCACGAGAACCGCCAGAACGGCTGCCGCACAAACCGCAACGACCGCCACCCACACAAACGACGATGCGAGATTGCCGCCGGCATTGAACGCGATAGTCGCCTCGGTCTCGCCGGCGAATGCCTCGCCCGGCTGATGCGCCGGCGCGATAAGCGCCATCTCACGCTCCCTGGTCACGGCAAATATAGAGCACGTGCGGATAGGGCAGGTAATCCACCATCTGATGCACGTAGACTTTGAACCCATGCTCGGCGAGCAGGGCCTGCAACTCCGCCGGATCCCAGTAGGAGACGGGCGTCTTCGGGTCCATGGCCTTGTCCAGCGCCCATGTGAACCAGCGCTTGTAGGCCGGCTTGTCGGCGACGTCCTTGATCAGGAGCGTGCCGCCCGGCCGCAAATGCCGCTTGATGGCCGCGATCAACGGCGGCACTGCAGCGCGTGGCACGTGATGCACGATGTCCAGCATGTAGACGGCATCGTAAGAGCCGCTGACCGAGACTTTCGTGGCATCGCCGCAGCGGAACCGCGCATTGCTTCGCCCCAGCCGGGACGCAGCCTCGTTCGCATCGTCGATCCGGCGCTCGTTGTAATCGAACCCTTCGAAATCCACGCCGGGACGCATTTTCGCGAAGTACAGCGCAAACAGGCCGAAGCCGCAGCCGATGTCCAGAACCCGGCCGGTCTCGGGCATGTACTGGCCGATTTCGTCGAGAAAGCGCGAGCGCAGGATATGGAAGCGCCCGCGCACATACAGGCGGACGACCAGGGAGCTGTACGCCTCGATGATCGGCTCAAGGCGAGTAGCGGTAAATCCGATATTGCCTGCCATCCCCTCGTCCCGTCTTTCGTTCCGCGATAATGGTGTAGTGGCGCGTCAGAAGCGCATTGAGCTCCGGCCACAGGCTCCGGTCATCGACCCTGTCAAAGCCGTGCCTGCCGGGCCATTGCTGGTTGGTTACGACGAACAGATGGGGGCCTGCCGATGCGAGCTTGCTGAGGAACTCGCGCCTCAGCGTCGCGCGCAATGCCGACCCATCGCCTATGTAGAACTGAAAATCGTAAATGAATCGCGTGGGCTGATGCCGGTCCGAGCGCAGCAATGCATCAAGAACGCCATAAGTTGTATCAAATGCCTGCACCGGCAGCTTGCGTGAGGGATCGATGCGGTCGAGATCCCCGATCAGGTCGGCGACAAAGGGCGCCGGCGTGCGGGAACCCGACGCCATGGCCGCCACCTCCCGCACCGCATCTTTGCCGGTTGCGAAGACCAGCGGCAGCGCAAGAAACGGCACGATCAAAGCGACGAGCCGGCGCGGCTCCGCTCCCGCCTGCCAGATAGCGCGGGCGACGGCCACGGTCATCAGTATGGCCGCATAGTTGTAGGGCGCGGCCTGATAGACCCAGCCCTTTCCTTGGGCCAGATAGCCGAGCAGGGCCGCAACCAGGATCGCAGCCAGCAGGACGAGACGGATATCGGGTTTCAGGCGTACACCCCGCAACGCGGCAATCAGGCCGAAAGCCGCCAGCGCCATCGTGGTCCCGAGAAGCGGCACGATGAGTTCGACAGGCGTCGCGCGGATCTTCCCGTAGACGGGCAGCAGATAATCCCGCCAAAGACCGATGAACTGGCCGAGCGTCCCCTGCAGCAGCAGGGCGGCAGCCACCGCCAGACACGGGATTGCAAAACCGGCAATCAGCACACCACCCAATCGCAGCATGCGCCGTATCGTCCAAAGCTTTGGCGTTCCCCAGACCACGACGATCGTCAGCAACGGCGCATAGAGGACGGCCGTCGGCTTCATCATCGCCGCGATACCGAGCAGCGCGCCGGCTGCCAGCGGCTCCATCAAGCCTTGGCTCTCAGACCCCGACATTCGCACCATCAGCAGCCCCGCGCCGAGGATCGGCAGCAGCATGAAAACGTCGCGCTGTCCGACCAGAAACACGCCGCCAAGCAGATGTTGCGCGGCGATCCACACGGCGGCAGCGATCGTGAACGGCCCCGCCAAGGGCCGGATGAGCCGGCATCCCATGAACATGATCGCACCGATCGCCGCAAGATCGATGAGCCGCCAGGCCGGCTCATTCAGTCCGATCACGCCATAGATGAGAGCGTGCAGCCAGTGGATCAGCGGCATGTTCATGTCGAACACGTCCGCGACCGGCCGGGCGCCGTCGGCGACCTCGCGTCCGATGTAGAACATCAGCGACGCATCGTGGACGATACCCCATCTGAAACTTGCCGCGAGCAGGAGTCCTGTCGAGACGGCCACCGCCCAGAACCATATCGGCAGCAGACGGACGATCACGTCGTCCCCCCTCGTCGGCCGCGCCCATTCGGTCCGCTGCAGCATGACTTTCCCCTGTTCCACGCGGGACCTCGCCGGCCGCCCGGCGTCGACGTCCTGCGCGCTATCGTAGTGTCCGATAAATGCGATACCGTTTGTCGAGCATGACGCCGCCCGCCTCTTCCTCGAGCGCCCGCTCCGCCACGAGGCGGTATTGCGTCTTGATCAGCTCTGCGAGTTCCGGCCACTGCGACGCGTCATCGATCCGCGAAAAACCGCGGGCACCGAGGCCGCCCGGAAACTGCTGATTGGTGACCACGACGAAATGCGCGCCGGCAGCCTTCAGCGCAGCGATCAGCTCTCGCCGCAACACCAGCCTGTCGGCAACAGCCCCGCCTGAATAGAAGGGAAAGTCGTACACGAACCGCGTCAACAGCCGCCGGTCCGTCTTTACCGCAGCCTCCAGCACGCCATGCGTGAAGTCGAACGGCTGCAATGGCAATTGCCTCTGCGGATCTGCCGCATCGAGATCTTCACCCATCTGAGCAACGAACGGGCGCGCGTAGGATGAAGCACCAATGGGTCTGGCAGCGCCTGCAGCAGCAATCTCGATCCAGGCCCGAAAGCCTGAAACAGCGACCAGAGAGAGCGCCAGGAACACAGTGATGAGAGCGACCTGCCTGCGTGCGCGTCCCCCGCTGCGCCATGCAGAATTTGCCAGCACCCCGCACAGCAGAATTCCGCAATAGTCGAACGGCGCCGCCTGATAGGCCCAGCCCTTGCCGTGTCCGAGATAGCTGACGAGGCTCGCGGCCGTCAGGGCGATCAACATTGCGAGGCGCACATCGATGCGCACGCCGCCGCCGGCATTCACCGCCACCGCCGAGAACAGCGCAAGCGGCAGAGCCACGGCGAGGAGCGGCCAGACCAGCGTCAGAACGTTGGCCCTGAGCCCCGCGTAGATCCCCAGGATCAAGCGCCGCGCCGCAAGCGTCTCCACGAGTATGCCCTGCGCAGCCAGCACACCTGCCACGATCACGCAGGGTACGAGCACGCCGGCCCCGAGCGCCAACGCATGTTTGAGCAGCAGTGGCATTTCACGAAAGCGTTTGTCTGCCACGTATAGCGCAGCAAGCATCAGCGGCGGATAAAGCGCGGCGCTCGGCTTGATCATGACGGCAGTGCCGAGCAGACATCCCGCCAGCACGCTGCAATGCAGGCTGTTCCGGCCCCGCTCCGCCATCCGCACAAACATAAGAGCCGCGCCGAGCACCGGCACCAGCAGCAGAATATCGCGCTCGCCGACGAGGAAGGCGCCGCCGCTGAGGTGACGCCCCGCGATCCACACTACGGCGGCGGCGGTAAAACCGCCCGCCAGCGGCCTGATCAGGTGCGCACCCAAGGCGCAGATGCCGGCCAGCGCCCCTAAATCCAATAGCCGCCAGGCGAGGTCATTGAGCCCGAACAGCCATTCGAACCCGGCATGCAGCCAATAGGTGAGCGGCATGTTCATGTCGAGCAGGCCGGCCATCCGTATCGGGTCGGCGACGACCTCGCGCGACAGCGCAAACAGCATTGCGGCATCGTAGGCGATGCCCCATCGCAGGCTGATCAGCCCGAGCACACCGACCGCGGCCACGACCGCCCACAACAGCAGCGGCAACGCGCGCAACAGGAGCCCGTCCTGCTCCGGCGCCGTATCCAACCGCTGCAGCATCCGCTTCCCCCGTGCCAGGCGAACGCAGCGCACGGCGCCGCCGCCATACGCAAGCGGGCAAAGCTTCGTATACATCGGTTAACACTTGGGAAACGGATGCCAGCGGCCGTCCGCAGACGATCAGAGCGGCTGCTCCGGCTTGTGAAAGACGCCGCCGAGCACCCAGCCGATGCCCCAGCCGACCAGCAGCGCCACGACATTCACTGCCATGAACACGAGGGCGTGCCGGTCTGCGACGTCGTCAGGACTTTCAAAGCTCTGATGGGACACCACCCAGGTCGCGACGTCGCCGCTGACGAACACCGACACGCCGAGCGCCACCACGACGGCAAAGATCATGGCCAGGATGTATCGCATGCAAGCCCCTCTTTCGCCTCGATCACGGACATCCGCGCGATCATTCGCCGCCGCGCGAGTGCGGCTTTGTCTCGCAATTGCCGATAAGAGGTTGTCGCAAAGGTGTCGGCAATTCGGAGACGGGACACTAGCGCACGGGCCAGAACCACACCTCTTTGGCGCCGGCATAATTGGAGTAGTAGCCGAGCCACGAGAACCACTCCATCAGCCACTTCGCCGAGGAGCGGTATCCGTTCCAGACGTCGATATGGTCGCCGGTCGGATTGCCTGGTCGGTCGACTGAACGCTGCCAGTAGTCCTGCAGGTAGATGAGCCCCGTGCGGCCATAGAGCTTGGGAAAGACGTCGCGCGTCAGATCCCGGCCGACGCTGCGCTCGACGCGCTGCACGCCGGGAATGCTGCCCCGGGTCAGCGCCTGGGCCCGGTCGGTCGCACGCACGTAGTGCATTTCGCTCGGACTGTGAACGCCGCACGTCACCAGCCCGCTGATCGGTTTGACGCCGGCGCGTTTGAGAGCGACGCCGAGACGGATCGAGCACTGGTTATGGAACACGGGCACCCCGGCTCGAACCCTGGTGCCCTCCATGTTCGTCAGGTCCCGCGGCGCGATGCACGGATACTGCACCGACTCATTGATCGGATGTCCGCGCCACATGTCATTGAACGCAACCATGCTTTCCCTCAGCGTCCTGCTGCCCCTCTGCCGCGCAACCTGAACCGGCGGATGCCCGATTTTTGGAACGGCAGCCTGTCCACGTCAATCCGGCATGCCGGTCGGCAAGCAACATGCCGGCGCGAGGGTGTCCCGAACGACGCAATCTTGATCCGCCATCATGACAACTGCGCGGCGAAAAGCGAAAGCCGGGGAACGATCGCCCCGGCCCTCGCCATCCCGAAAGTTGCAGGCCGCGCCTCTAACGGACAAGTGGTCGACGGGCTCACTTCGCGAGCGGATCAGGCCTCATCTGGAAGTGGATGGCGAGCGGCCTTGTCCCCATCCCGCCCTCCTTCAGCCACGGCGTGCGATCGCCGCTGGCCGTCCACAGCCCGCGCCCTTTCCAGCCCGCATTCGGGTCGTCGATCCGGCCGTCAAGTCCCTTGAAGTAGGACCCGAGAGGATACGGGATCCGCACCACCACCATCTTGCCGTCCTTCATGGCGATCAGGCCATCGTTGAGATTGCCCGTCGAGACCGGAATATCGTTGCCCAGTCCGAACGTGTTGTGCTGGTCCACCCATGTGTAGTAGCTCGACTCGGCGCTATTTTCGCCGATCCCTTTGAAGCCCGGGCCGGGATACTGGTAGAGCGTCCAGCCTTCGGGACAGTGGTTGCCGGTTGCCTTGGGTCCGTTGAGCGGCGCCTTGCACTTGCTGCGGTCGAAGCTGACGAGATGCCCGCTCGATGCAGAGCCCCACACCACGCCCTTGGAGTCGATATCGCCGCCGCGGATGCCGAACGCAGGCATCGGCACGTGATAGATCTCCGAGATCGCGGTCTCGGGCGGGTTCGGCCCCGGCTCGAGCCGAAGGAATCCCGCACGTCCGCCGAATATGCCGACCGTGAACCAGACCGATCGATCGACGGAACTCGGCATGACGGCATAAGGACCGGACCCGGCCGCCACCTTCTGATCGTCCGCATCGCGTTTGCCGTTGCCGTTGGAATCACGCACGAACGCCGTCCAGCCCTGGGACTTCGCCGCATCGCCCGTCTCCAGGAACATCCTGGTGTTGAGCCAGCCCGCAACGCTGCGTCCGCCGCTGGTCCACAGCGTGTTGTCGGCATCGTAGCCAAACTGCAGATGATGCGTGGCAAAGCAAGTATCGACGAACGAATACTTGTCGGTCTTGGGGTCGTACACCGCCAGTTGCCGCGCACTCGTATTCAGTGGCGCGAGCTTCGCGGAGGGATGGCTCGAGCCCTTCTTGCAGAAGTCGGGATTGGCCATGCCGCGGACGCTGGCCGACAGCCACAGCCGCCCGTCCTGGTCGAACATCGAGTTGTGATTGTTGACCCGCGTATCCCATAGCTTCCTCGAGCCGTAATAGGGCGAGGGTTCCAGCAGTTGGTCGCTGGCCGCATGGCCCTTGCCCAGCGACTCCGGCATCTGCGGATCCCGTACCGGCGCCTTGTAGGTCCACACCTTATGGGTCTTCGGGTCGAGCACCGGCAGATGGTCGGTCGAATATTCCGGCGATCCCCACAGGAGCCCGTAGCCGTTGACCGTTGGCTTCCGCCGATCCGATGAGATCAGGTCGTGCAGGTACTTGTCGGGCGTCGACCACTCCCACCACGTGACCACGATATTCCGTTCCGGACCAGCCGGGCGCGGCGGCTTGGCGAACGGCAGGTCTCCCTTGGCGATCCGGTCGGTCCAGTCCGCAAGGTACTTGATCGGCACCATGTTCCAGCGGCCGAGCTGGTTCACCATCCCTTCGCCGTACTGGCCGGACTGGATGCGCCTGATCCAGGCTTCCTCCGAGCTTTTGAACGGCCCCAGGCCGGCCGGGAATGTCCGCGTCGATTCGTGGCCGAGTTGATGACAGCCGATGCAGCCGATGTTTTTCATCTGCTTCAGGTAGTCGGGCATTGTCAGTTTGTCGGGAATCTCGCCTTTGCCGCCGAATTGATCCGTCTCCGGAAGACCCATCATCGCGTACCAGTAGATGGCCGGATAATAGTGTGCGGCCGCGGCCTCGTTCGGCGCAGGCACCGCCGTCAGGTCCAGGTGCTCCCCCGGCTTGCCGCGCACCTTCGGCGAGTCCACCAGTCCATACCCGCGCACCCAGATCGTATAGTTCGCGCGCGGCAGGTCCGGGAGCACATAACGGCCCTGATCGTCGGTGACGACAATGCGCGCAAACCGCGTCGGCAGTTCCGTGGTTTCTGCAATGACCCAGACGCCGGCCTCGGGGCCCTTGTCGCCTTTCACCACGCCGCCGATATCGTCGCTATCGATGGCAACCGGCTGTGCAACTGCCGGTGCCCCGCCAGCCGCAGCGATTGCAGCTGAAAACATTGCCGCGCACGCTGCACGGCAGAGAATGCCCGCTGAACCCATGCGTTTCCTCCAATGGCCTGGCTCTTTTTGTTGAGCCGTTAGAGCCGCGAAGAGCCGCCCCACGGCACCAACAGGTGCCTCCGGCTCATCGTTGAAAGGCTAGGACAGAACGGTCGGGACGTGCAATCAAAACAAGCGACGCCTGCTGAGCGTCGAGAACCTGCGCGAGGCGCACAGATCGTGGCCCGATCCGAGACCAAACCTGATCCTCGACCAAACGATGTGTCTGATACAATCAGCATCGCCGAGACGGCTGAGCTGTCCTACTGTGCTCGAACGACACAATGCGAAAACCGCATCTGCGAATCGTAGTGCCGGTCGCCGCCGATCCTCACGCATTCCATCAGCAGGGCGGCAGCGCGTTCCTCCTGAAACATCCTCGGCTCTTCGGCAACGACTGAATCGACCAGAAGCACACCGGAGAAAACGCTGAAAAACCCGATCAGGAAATACGGCACTGCATGCGACGCCTTCACGCTGAACTTGAACATCACACACATCCTCGGATGCGACCGGCAAACCTGCCAACGCAAGCAAATCACAAGATTGTGACAGTCGGAAGTATCCACAGGTCCGGATATATTCCAAGTGGCCTGATCAACTATTCGTTAACCAGCCCGCATGAGCCAAAATAAATAAGAAAAATCAGATAATTATACGTCGCTAAAAATCGAGTATCCGATAAGTCTAAAAGACGGCCGACGCCGCCTGACGGGGAGTTTTGCACAGCTCGCGCGGTAGCCTGTCAGACACCGCCGGCGGCAGGGACATCACTCCGCTGCGACCGGCCGCGCATCGGGCTCCGGCAGTCGGCCAGGCAGCGTCAGCGTCGCCAGCAGCATCGCCACCGACAGGATTGCAAGCGTCTGGAACAGCGTATCGAACCCCCACCCGGCATGAATCCACGCGATGATCGGAATGGCCGATGCAAAGACGAGGCAGGTGACGACATAGCGTGCGCCATAGACGGATGCGCGGATTTCCGCGCGCGCCATCTTGCCGATCATGAAATCGGTAATCGGAAGCTGTCCGAACGCCCCGATCATGAACCCCGCAGCGACAACGACCGCAGCCCAGCCGCCGAGACCCGGCATCCAGACCAGGAACGACGTCTGCAGCACGATCACGCCGGCCAGCAGGAGCTTCGTGTTCACGCGATCGAGCATTGTCCCGATCACCAATTGCCCGGCCGAGCCGATCGCGAACACCAGAAACACCATGGCACCGATCAGGGTGGCCGACCACTGCGCATCCCCCAGCCGCTCCTCGAACACCTTAGGCAAGGCGAAACTGGTGGACTGGAACATGAAGCCGGACATCATGATGATCAGGAAGATATTGATCGTCAGCACGATGATGGCTCGGCGCGACGCCGGACTGAGCCGCACGGCGGCCGATATCGGCGACGCCGGCCGTCCGGTCGTTCCGTTGCGGACGAGGATCTCGCCGCGGAACAGATACGCGTAGGCGACGCCGCAAAGGATACAGATCGCGCCCGGGAGGAAGAATGCCGACCGCCAGCCTGCTTGATCGATCAGAAAGCCGGTCACCAGCGCGGCGCAGGCGACGCCGAGATTTCCCCAGACTCCGTTGACGGCCAGCGCCATGCCCGCCTTGACCGACTTATCCATCAGCAGCGCCAGACCTACCGGATGATAGATCGCAGCGAACATGCCGACGACGAACAGACCGACAGCGATCTCGAACGGCGTTCGCGCTAGTCCGGTCAGTATCGATGCGATGCCGATGCCGATGAAGAACACCGCCATCATCCCTTCCCGGCTCCATCGGTCGGCGAGCCAGCCCGCAGGCAGCGAGAACACCCCGAATGCAATGAACCCCGGAGTCGCGTAGCGCGCCAGATCGGCGTAGGTCATGCCCCATTCGCGCGTCAGCACCAGCGCCGCCACTGTCGCAAAAACCAGCGTTGCGTAGTGATCGATGAAATGTCCGAAGTTGAGGAACAGAAAGTGCGTCCGGCCGCGCGCCTGCTCGCTCATCGACTGTCGCATCCGCCTGCCTCCATCCCCGGACCCAGCAATTTTTTGTTCGCTTCAAGGCCCAAACCCGTGAAGACTACGCTGATCCGGCAGGCAACGCCAACGGATTGAACATGCGCGGCAAGGACATCAGATATGCTTCTCCAGCCGTTTCCGGCACAGGCCGGCGGTCAGAGTTGTGGATGAGCCTTCCATCCGTCGGACGGCTCATCGACGAGCCCGGCTGAGCGGACGGCAATTCTGGCGGAATCGTCTACTATCTCCATGGCGTCGGCGGCTGTACGCAATCTCCGCGGGCCGCTAGACAGGACCGAGCCGCCACCGAGGACACATAATGGGCCAGATCGAGTTGTTCCGCATCGGGCGTATCCCGATTCATCTGGATTTCATGTTCATTCTCCTCGCGGCGCTCTGGACCCGGCCGTTCTGGTCGAGCGGCGAGGCCCAATTGCTGTCCGCGGCATTCGTGCTCGCGGTCGGACTGTTCGCCTCCATCCTGTTGCACGAACTCGGCCATGCCTGGGCCGGTCGCGCGTTCGGCATTGAAACGAGCTACATCGAGCTCAACGGGATCGGTGGCCTTTGCCATTTCGTGCGCTCCCTGCCGGCGTCTGTGCTGGCGCGCACAGTGATCGGTCTGGCCGGCCCAGTTGCCAATCTGATGCTCTGGCTGCTGTTCGACGCGCTCGCCGTCTACGCCGCGTCGACCGGCACGAGCCTCGCACCGTTCGTGCTGAGCCAGCTCGCCTGGGCCAACAAGCTCCTGCTCATCTATAACCTGCTGCCGTCGTTTCCCCTCGACGGCGGCCGCGTGCTGGAAGCGTGGCTGGCGCCGCTGCTAGGCCCCGCATGGTCGGTCCGCATTGTCGCCGTCGCCGGCTTCCTGGTTGCCGCATGGCTGGTCTGGATGGCCTTTCCCGACAACTACTGGATGATGCTGATCGCCGCCATCCTGGCCATCTACAATTACCAGGCGCTGCAGGGCGTCGGCGGTTTCGGACGCATCTGAGAAGGGCGCCGCACAGGGCTCTTCAGGCGATCGCACCCGCCACGGATCGATGGTCATGCACGTGCTTGCTTTTCGCAGCGGGTTGCGCGATAAGACGAGCCTTCGCCGCCACCCTGCGGCGTCGTATCATGCTGGAATGCGGGTGTAGCTCAGGGGTAGAGCACAACCTTGCCAAGGTTGGGGTCGTGGGTTCGAATCCCATCGCCCGCTCCAGATTTCAAAGTGTACGGCCCGGAGACAGAGGTGACGGTCTGTCCCTGCTGCCATCGTTTCCCCTCGACGGTGGCCGCGCTCAATCGCTACAGGCCATCGCCCATGGTCTTGCGTTCGCTCCCGGCGCCGGGTGATCAAACTCGTCTTCGGGGAGGTGCAGGCTCAGCGCAATACCTCCGTCGATGCATCCGCAAAGGGTGAAGGGCGCTCTTGCACCATGCTCTCGTTGGCCAAAGCCTGCGATGGCAGCACAAGCTTGTCGCCACGTGCGGCAACGACGCCGTTTCGCCAATACTCCTCGAAACGGTTGAGGCGCAGTTTCGTCTTGTAGCCTTCGATTCTCTCGAGATCAGCGCCGGCAAGCACCTTGCTTTCCGCCAGCGTCCTGATCTGGCCGTCGATCAAGTCGCGGCGCTGTCCAAGCGCGTCGTTCAGATCGAACAGCGATTGCGGCGCATAGAGCGGCAGCGACTCCACCATCCGCTTGAATACGGTATCGGAGATGATCGCGTGCTGCGGAAGCTTGCGTGGGCGATACTTGTAAAGGTGGCTGAACCACTGCCGGACCTGCCCCAACGGATCCGGATCGACAATCAGTGGATTGTTGCTCTGCCGCTCCCAGAATTCCGCCTTATCCGCCTTCCATGCCTTGAGATAAAGACCCCAGCTCTCGTCCTCGCCGGCCTGCGCCTCGCTGCCGGCATAGCCGCTGGATATGCGGCTCAGAAGGAAGTCGAGCGTGATGTCCGAGAGGCGGTCGGCCGCCCATCCGCCGCCTATGTTGGCGTGGTCGCCGGCGAACCAGACTTCGACGATGCGCTCCGGCCGGTTCGGGTCGGGATCCATCAGGCTCGGCTCGAAGCTGTCGCGCTGCTCGTCAAGCGCCACCATATGGTAGGCCTGCCTGACGCTCTCGGGCACCGACATATCCTTGAACAGGTTGATCTGCTGGAAATTGATGTTGCCGATCGTTTTCGCGATCCCGAATGAGCCGACGGTATCGAAGCACGCCAGCACGTCGGTTGCGATCGCATGTTTCTTTTTCGACGACCACAAGGTCCGATGGGTGTTGAACAGCTTGATGGTCCATACCGTCCTGGGAACGCCGCGCGCATCGATCGCTCTCGCCAGCAGCCGCGCGATTGCAGCGCCGCGGCTGAAGCCGACGATCACCAGCCTGTCGCCTTCCTGGTAGACGCGCACCAGATCGAGATACGCCCGCTCGAGCACGTCATCGGAACCGAGCCCGGTCGCCATGCCAAGAAGCTGGTGCAGGGGATCGTCGTCGTACTTGTTGCCGACGCCGGCGTAATAGAAGCCGATCTGCTTGTCCTGATAGCGTTTGCAGAGCGAGGCATCGAACGTGTGCCCCGGCGCGAACATGCCCTGCTTGTCCGCTTTCAGCATTGCGAACAGCTTGAACACGTTGGTTGTCGCCGCAAAGCCGTTCTCGACCATGTCCGGTGTATTGCTGGTGCCGTCGAGACAGATCGCGATGTACTTCGGCCGCCGGCCGGTCCAGGCCGCTGCGTTGTGCAGGAGCGTGTAGGCGACCGGCAGACCGACCAGGATCGCCTCCCATTTGAAGATCCAGCCGGCGAGACCGCTGGTCAGCACCGACCACAGCGAGACCGGTTCTGAGCGTCCGGCCGCAAATAGCTCACGGACGGCTTCAGGGTCTGTGTTGGGTTGCCAAACGACGGCGAGCACAACGCCGATGCAGACGAGCATCAGAAAAAGCAACATGTTGTGGAGTTTCGGCGGAATCCGCCCGATGCTCGGCGAATGCCGCTCGAGACGAAAGGCTAGGAGCATCAGGCCGAGCTGCGAGAGCAGGAACAATAGCATCTTGCCGGAGCCGGGCATCGGCTCGACGTTGCCTGCAAGGTGGGGGAAAATGCCTGACGCATTGATCACCAGCAGGATGGCGAACGTCGCCAGGAACCAGAACGTGAACCTCCGCCGGTAGATCAGGCCGATGAGACCGGCGGGCAGCGAATAGATCGCCAGCGTCCACAGCGTTCCGGCGACGCTGGAAACGATCAGCCTGAAGTCTGCGGAAAGCTGCTCCAGATACGCCTTGAGCAGCGGAAAGCCGACCTCCGCGATCATCGTCCACGCATCCCCGCCCACGCGGTGCCAGACCGACGCACGTGGGGCAGGATCCTGCGCCGTGACGATTTCAGCGGCGCGCGCCAGCAGCTCCATTGTCGTCGGTGGAGCCGATCCCCCGCCCGTCAGTCCCAGGTGCTGCGCCAAACGAGCGTAGTCTGACGGGATCGCATAGACGACAAACAGAAACGTCGTGATGAGCATCAGGATCAGCGGCGCAAGAATAGACCCTCTGCGCACGGAAAGATCCGCCCTATCCCGGTCCGATACATGAGACGACACGTGCACTTTTCCTCACTTTACCCGTCTGAGGCCCAAACGCCGCTTCACGCAACCTTTTGCGGCCTCTGCGCCTCGCACCGAGGATGTCAGCAAAATACCCACAGGTGCTTCCGGTGGAAGGGTCGCGATGGAACTTGTCTGCTCATTGTGCTCAGATCGCCACAATACGAAATGATGCGGTGTGAGCGTCGTCGGTCGGTCTGCTGTCGTGCACCGCTTGACCGCTGTCGGTCATTGCCATTCTTCGAGCTGGTCACATCGCTCGACATCCCGGTCACGGTGCACCCGCCTGCCGTCGGCTTCGGGGAGGAGCGCATGCGCGGATTATCGCCTCACTTCCAGCATCGGCCGCCGGCTCCTTCCTGCATATTCCAACGCATGGTGGTGCGCTCGCCACACACTGCATCGCGGACCGTGCGTGCGCCATGCAATCGCCCCCCACACGCCGCAATCTCTCCGCTACCGCGCCAATGTTCGCGCCGATCACTGATGACATCGATTTCGTCATTGGAAGGAATTGCGCACATGTACATCGGCTTTTCCCGCTCGAGGCGACGTGCGAACCTCTTCGCAGCCACCGCTTCTTCGATTGCCCTGTTCACCGCGGGCGCCTCGACGGCGCGGGCCGACGCCCCCATCGAGATCGTCCCCGAACTCAGCCAGCGCATTGTCAGCGCAAGCGGCTCCACGCGGATTTACCTGCGCATCGGCATCAAGGTCGCCAGGCTCGAGCGCGCATCGCGGCGCGCTCCGCTCAATCTGGCGCTGGTCATCGACAGGTCGGGTTCGATGCAGGGCGCTCGGATCGAAGGCGCCCGCCAGGCCGCGATGATGGCGGTCGACCGCCTGTCGTCGCACGACATTGTCTCCATCGTCAGCTACGATGACAAGATCGGCATCGAGGTCCCCGCGACGCGCGTCGGCACCGAATGGCGCATCAAGGACCGCATCCGCGCCCTCACCCCACGTGGTTCCACCGCCATCCACGCCGGCGTGATGGCCGGACTTGGCGAGGTCCGCAAGTTCCAGTCGAAGGGGTACATCAATCGCATCATTCTGCTCTCGGACGGACTCGCCAATGTCGGCCCGCGCACACCGGAGCACTTCGCCAGTCTGGGTCGGGAGATCGCCGGCGAGGGCGTTACGGTCTCCACCATAGGACTGGGCCTCGGCTACAATGAGGATCTTATGTCGCGTCTCGCGATTAACGCCGACGGCACCCACGTTTTCGTCCAGGAGCCGGCCGACCTCACCGCCTTCCTCTCCCGCGAGATCGATGACGTCCAGAGCATCTTTGCCCAGCATGTCGACGTGACCATCGAGTTCGACGAGGGCGTGCGGCCGTTGCGCGGGCTCGGACGGGCGGCCACGATCGATGGTAATCGGTTGAGCTGGAAAGTCGGTCAGCTCGTGGGCGGCTCCGAACAGGTCCTGCTGGCCGAGATCGAAGCCCCTGCCGGACTTACCGCGGCCGAGCACCAGATTGCCAATGTCCGCGTCGAATACGACGAAGCCGCCACCGGCAAGCGCCAGTCGCACGTTCGGCCGGTCGCCCTGCGCGCATCTGACGACGGCAACGCGATCCAGACCAGTTTCAGCGCCAGCGTGATGCGCGACGCGACGATCCTCGACACGCGCGAGCGCAAGGACGCTGCCATCAGGTTGCGCGACGCCGGCAAGTACGACGAAGCGCGCAAGGCCTTCACCGAGAACGCCCGGCAGATTTCGGAGCAGGCCGCGAAGTACGGCTTTACGGTCGAAGGCTTGCTGCGCGACGAGCAGGAGGCCAACCAGATGGCCGCCTCACCTGCAGTGTCTTCTCATGAAGCCTGGAACAAGCAGCGCAAGATCATGCGGGGCCACGATGCCAACCAGTCCGGAGCCTCCGTCAAGTACTGAATGCGACCCGCGCCTGGGTCGATCTCGAAGTCGCATTTAAGGTCCAAAGTTGCTTTAGCGGGAGAAACCGAGACCTTGCGGGACCGGCCCATGCGCATTGGCGCCGGTCTCTCCGCGCGCGAAATGCAGCCAAAGCAGCACCGCCAGGGCAGGCAGCAGCGTGCCGGCAAAGACACTGCCGAACGCAAGGCTGCTGCGTGCGAGTTCCTCCGGCCCCATCCATACGGCAATGCCGGTCGTCAGGACGAAGGACCATGTGATCAGCGCAGCAAGTCCGCCCATGATCCACCAGGCAGAGCGCCCGATGTCGTGCAATCGTTTCGCCGCCGCCGCGATCGCCATCCACATGACCACGGCCTTGAGCGAGATCGCGAGCACGCCGCCGAGCAGGCCGCCGCCGGCATAGACCATTAAGCCGAACACCGCTTCCAGGCCCAGCATCGCCACGGCAAGGATCACCAGCCCCTTGCGGTTGCATCGGCCGCTGGGACTCACAAGCTCGAACACAAGGGCGGACACGGTGTTCAACACGCTCACTCCGGACTGCAACGCCCGGACCATAGCGATCTGCGGTTGAACAACTGCTTACCCGGACCGGTAGGCCCGCAGCCCATCCTTTACGAATGGCAAAGATCTATTCGAACTCGATGATCACCGCGTCCACCGCCAGGCTCTCGCCCGGGCTGGCTCTGACCGCCTTGACCTTGCCGTCCCTCTCCGCCCGCAGGACGTTCTCCATTTTCATGGCCTCGACCACCGCCAGCGCATCCCCGGCCTTGACCTCCGCTCCGGCCATCACGGCGATCGACTTCACCAGTCCCGGCATCGGGCACAGCAGCAGTTTTGACGTATCGTCTTCCGCCTTGCTCGGGATCACCGCAGCAAGCGCCGCCTCTCGCTCCGTATAGACGACCGCCGGCGCTTCGATGCCGCGCCAGCCCAGCCGCCAGCCGTTCATGATCGGCCGCACCTGGATCGCGACCTCGCGCCCGTCGACCGTGCCCTTCCACACCGGCTCCCCCGGCCACCAGGCGGATACGACCTGCACCGTTCGACCCGGGTTTCGGTCCGCGATGTACGTGACCTCGAGCTGGCCCGCACTGTCTCCGGTCACTTCGACCGGGCGGGTCAGCGCGCCGACATGCACGGCCCTCCGCTTCGCGAAGCGAACCGCCTCGCCGCTCATCTGTTGCGAGATCGCCCTGCGCCGCGTGTTGTGCAGATGGTCCATCTGCGCCGCCGCTGCCGCAAGCACATCGAGTTCTTCGTCCGACGGCACACGCGATTTGAATCCGTCCGGGAACTCCTCCGCGATGAAACCGGTCGAGAGCGCGCCTTCGCGCCAGCGCTCATGCTGCATCAGCGCTGCGAGAAACGGAATGTTGTGGCCGATGCCGTCGATCGCATATTCGTCGAGCGCCGCTGCCTGCTTGTCGATCGCCGCCTTGCGCGTCGGACCGTGGGTGACGAGCTTCGCGATCATCGGATCGTAGTACATCGAGATCTCGGCCCCCTCGCTCACACCGGAATCGATGCGGACCTGCACGCCGTCGGATTCACCCTCCGCAGGCGGACGATAGGTAGCCAGCCGGCCGATCGACGGCAGGAAGCCCCGATATGGGTCCTCCGCATAGACACGGCTTTCCACCGCCCAGCCCCGAAGCTTGATGTCCGGCTGCTTGAGCTTGAGCTTCTCGCCTGCCGCCACCCGGATCATCTGCTCCACCAGATCGATCCCGGTAACGAGTTCCGTCACCGGATGCTCCACCTGGAGCCGCGTGTTCATCTCCAGGAAATAGAAGCTCTTGTCCTGCGCTGCGACGAACTCGACGGTACCCGCGGAATCGTAATTGACCGCACGCGCCAGCGCGACGGCTTGCTCGCCCATCGCTTTCCGCGTTGCCGCATCGAGCAGCGGCGACGGCGCCTCCTCGATGACCTTCTGGTTTCGCCGCTGGATCGAGCATTCGCGCTCGCCGAGGTGGATCACATTGCCGTGCTTGTCGCCCAGCACCTGGATCTCGACGTGCCTCGGATCGACAATGAACTTCTCGATGAAGACCCGGTCGTCTCCGAAGCTCGACTTCGCTTCCGAGCGCGCCAGAGCAAAGCCCTCCTCGCACGCCTTCGCGTCGTAGGCGATCCGCATGCCCTTGCCGCCACCGCCTGCCGACGCCTTGATCATCACCGGATAGCCAATCTCCGCCGCAATCCTCACCGCCTGCTTGGGATCCGCGATCTCGCCCAGATGCCCCGGCACGGTCGAAACCTTGGCCGCCGCAGCCGCCTTCTTCGACTCGATCTTGTCGCCCATCGCAGCGATCGCATGGCGGTTGGGCCCGATGAACACAATGCCGGCCGCCTCCAGCGCCGCAGCGAAAGCCTCACGCTCCGACAGAAAGCCGTAGCCGGGATGAATGGCTTCGGCCCCCGACGCCTTGGCGGCCGCGACGATCTTGTCGATGACGAGATATGAATCCGCCGCTGGTGAAGGACCGATATGTATGGCCTCATCGGCCATCTCGACATGGAGGGCGTCACGATCGGCGTCTGAATAGACCGCTACAGTCTTGATCCCCATCCTGTGCGCGGTGCGGATGATTCGGCAGGCAATCTCACCGCGATTGGCGATCAGGATCTTTTTGAACATGGGGTCGCATGCACCCTCGTGTTGTGGCGATGGTTGTCGCTTGAGGCAGCCGCAGCGACCGTCGAGTTCTACTGGCCGGAGCCCTGAACGTAAACTCGCATTAAGCAGAACGCGCCCGGCCGCGCCGGACGCGTAGCGAGTTCAGACGGGTTCGGAGCATGCCGCTCAACCCCTGGGCCGCGCCATCAGCACGATGTCCGCGTCATGCCGGCCGATCTCCAGCGCCATGTTCGCCGAACCTGAAAGGCGCCACGTATAATACGCTTGAATGGTCATCGCATTGAGTTCGGGAACGTTGACGCCGCTCAGGAACTCGCCCAGGTGCTGCGGCGGCCGAGCGGCATTGCCCCGGCAGATGAGCCTGAACACCGGCTGCTCGACCGTACCCGCGACATCGACCTGGATCTCTCCGCCCCGCGGCAGGGCCGAGATCGCGCTGGCGACGAGGTTGAGCAGCAGCTTGACCCTGTCCTTGGCCATGTAGCCGGTGATCGAATTCCAGATCAGCTTGTGCTTGTTCTCTCCCACGAAGCCACGGCTCAGGTCGGCCGCCGTCGCCAGATCGATCGTCGCTCCTGCCGATCCCGCGGCACCGAATGCGAACCGGGCGAACTGCAGCTTGGCCGATGCCTGCTCCGTCACGTTCCGGATCAAGTCCAGGGCATAGCTCTGCGCGTCGAGGTCCGTATCCTCTTCCAGGATCTCCAGGCCATTCCCAATCGCACCGACCGGGCCGATGACGTCATGGCAGATCTTGCTCGAGATCAGCGCCGCAAGCTCGAGATCGGTCGGCGCGACGTGCTTGTTCATGACTGCCCCTCATATGAGTTGGTTTCAAGCGCGGCATCTCCGACACGGAAAATTCCGCGCCCACGCGAGCTTCGGACAGGGGGCCGCTGACACGACAATTCTCGATGTTGATACATGCGTCGCTATGGATTGCAAAGCCTCTGCCGCCGACGCCGGCACCACGGTACTGTTTTGCACTGCTTTTGCTTGCTGATACCTTACTGACGACAGGTTGCCTCATGGCAGACCACAGCCAGTCGTCGCAGATTCAGCCGGCCAGGTGACAACGGCTTGCTGACGGACCGGATATGAACGCTCTCGACCATCGCCAGCTTGCCAGTGCCCTGATGCCGGCCGTTCTCGCCGCCGGAGCATGCCTGCTGCGCCACCGCGCCGCCGGCGTCAGCAGCGAGCGCAAGGCCGACGGATCGCCGGTGACCGCGGCCGACCGCGATGCCGAAGCCATCATCACCGCAGCGCTGGCGCGGGCCGATCCCTCGACTCCCGTCATCGGCGAGGAAGCCGTTGCCGCCGGTCATGTCCCCTCGGTCACCGGCAGCGCGTTCCTGGTCGACGCCCTCGACGGCACTCGCGAGTACGTCCGGGGCGGCGACGATTTCACCGTCAACGTCGCCCTCGTCGTCGATGGCACGCCTGCTTTCGGAATTCTGCTCGCTCCGGCCGCAGGACGGCTTTTCGCGACCCTGGGCCCGTCCAGGACTGCCGCTTCACGTATCGAGGCGCACCGGCTGGCGGAGGTCGGATACCAGCCGGTGCTCACGCCGGTTTCGACCGTTGAGCCTGACCCTTCCGCGTTGCGGGTCCTCACCAGCCGGTCGCACCGGTCGGCCGAAACCGATGCGTTCCTGGCAGACTTCAACGTCGCACGAATAACCGGCATCGGCTCGTCGTTGAAATTCGGCCTGATCGCCGCCGGCGAAGCCGACATGTATCCGCGGTTTGGCCCGACCAGCGCTTGGGACACTGCCGCTGGCCACGCTATCCTGGGTGCTGCCGGCGGCGCCGTGACGACCCCCGGCGGAGAACCGCTCGGCTACGACCTGGCGTCAGGCGACTTCATCAACCCCCACTTCGTCGCCTGGGGGCGCCTCAGCCTGCGCGATGGGCAACGCCGCTGACGTCAAAGAGGCCGCTGACACAAACAGGCGGTGCTGTTTCCCGAAAAGCCCAGCCGCAGCCAATTCGCACCACGCCAGAACAGGCTGGCCACACTTTGGTAACACTTTTTGAGTGAAAATTGATTAATGGCTTCTTCACGCCCATGCGACGGCACATTCAGCAAGGCAAGTCCTTTATGCCCAAGCCGAGCATCTTCCGAACCCTTGTCTCCTGCGCGTTGCCCCTCGCACTGGCGACCGCTGCGCTGGCTCAGGACCCGCGAAGCTGGTCCCAGCCGCAACCTTATGTAACCGCGCCGCCGCCCGACTTCGGAAAGCCCGCTCCCGGCGGAAGCGGCTATCTGGGCAGCCAGACCGACGGCCGCACTGGCGCCGTCAACGATGCCTACAGGCCGCCTCCCCCATCCTCGAGCTACCAGCCGCCTCCGACGGCTCAGCGCTACGGCGGCCAGGGCGGAAGCGGCGCCGGCAACGACGTCTATGTGCTGCCTCCGCATCAGCGACAGGACGGCGCCAACGAGGTCTATCGGCCGCCGCCGCGCACCGCGCCTCAGCCCTACGACAACAGCTATGCCGACAATCGGCGCGGCTACGGCGAGCCCTATGCGCCTCCGCCGCGGAACTACCGGAGCGACAACCGCTACCAGGGCGACAACCGCTATGGGCCTGACGGCCCGCCACATGACGAGCGCCGCACGTACTCCCAAAACGAGATCATCGACACCGGCCATCGCTTCTTCGGTTCAGTCAGCCAGGGCCTGGCGAGCGCTGTCGAGTACGTGTTCAAGCAGGCCGGCCGGCCCAACGGCTATATCCTCGGTGAGGATGCCGGAGGCGCCTTCGTCGCCGGCCTGCGCTATGGCGAAGGCACACTCTACACCAAGGATGCAGGCAACCATAAAGTGTACTGGCAGGGACCTTCGCTCGGCTACGACTTTGGCGGCGAAGGATCCAAGACGATGGTGCTGGTCTACAACCTGCGCGATCCATCCGAGATCTATCATCGCTTCGGCGGCGTCCAGGGGTCTGCCTACCTCGTCGGCGGCGTCAGCGTGCAGTTCCAGAAACGTGGCGATGTCGTGCTGGCCCCCATCCGATCCGGTGTCGGATTGCGGTTTGGTGCAAACGTTGGCTATTTGAAGTATACGCGCAGACCGACCTGGAACCCGTTCTGAGAATCAGGACAGGATGACGGGCTGTACTGCGTCGTAAATGGGACCTCGGTCCAAGAGGGAAGGATCGGGCCTGATCCGTTGTCGTGCTCTGGCTTCGGTCGGATGGCCGTAAGCTGTTGTCTGCGCAGTGGTATCATGCTTTCCCTGCACCGATGTCGGCTGTAGACTGAACGGGACTTCGAGCGGGATCTCGCGTCTTGATATCGCTGCAATCCCTGATGCTGATTTCTCTGGGCTTCCTGTTGGCGAGCCTTGTGTTCATCGGCTTGTCCACAGCCTATCGCAAGCGCATCGTCAGGCTGACGACCGATAAGATCCGCAGTTCGGTGCCGATCACCGAGGCCGAAATCCGCGCCGACAAGGATCGCCTGCGCGCCCAGTTCGCGATCCGGGTCCACAAGCTGGAAGCCCAAGGCGAGCAGCAACGTCTCGCCGCCGCGCGCCAGCGCATCGAGATGAACCGGCGCGATGCCCGGATCGCTGAGCTTGAAGCCGAGCTCGATGCGGTAAGTGCGTCTCTCGAGGAGCACATCAACGCGCGCCGGGTGCTGGAACATACCGTAACCGACCGGCTTCCCTGGCTCGAACAGCAGCTCGACGATGCGCGGGGACTGATCCAGAATCGCGACCAGGAGATGGTCGCGCTCAAGTCGGAGACCACCCGCAGCGTACGGGCGCTCGACGAAGCCATGCAGATGAATGCGCAGCAGCGCGGCGAGCTAGAGCGCATGAAGTCCGTTGTCGGACGCCGCTCGACACCGGACCGCGACACCGCTGCCTCCAAGCCAGCGGCTGGCTCCGCCAAAGCTGGCGCGCGGTCCGGAAAGCTGTCGGCCGCGGACATTGATGCGGCCGCATCTGCCGCAGCAGCGGCCCAGCGTGCGCCGCTCGAAGCCAGGATCGAGGAGCAGGCGGCCGAGCTCAATCGGCTCCGCGCTGCACTGGCGGCTTACGAAAAAGAGGCCCCCGCCGACTCTGACGGCGACGATAAGAAGGGCCGCGGCCCGGACGCCGCTCGCATCAACGCGCTGCAGGCCCAGCTCGCCGTGCAGAACGAGACGATCCAGAAGCTCAGAAGCGAGCTCGCAACCGGCAACGATCGCCTTGCGCGCCAAGCTGCGCAGTTCATGGAGGAGATGCGGCGCCTGGGCAGCAGTTCGGGCGCGATGTCTCCCGAGCAGAAGCGACTGGAGAGGTTCGTCACCAGGGCCGGCCAGCAGGAACGTACAGGGCAGGCCGCGCCGGCCAAAGGCACCAACGGCGCTGCCGATCAATCGACTGCGGAAAGACAGAGCCAGCCGCTGGCACGCCGGCTGATTCCGGGAAACGCCAAAGGCCCGACCAGCACCAAGGTTGCGGAGTACATCCGCGCGCTGTCCGATGGCGACCAGCCCTCCGCGCCGGACGGAGGTATCGAGGCCGAGACCACATCGACGGCAACAACGTCGACCATGGCTCCCACCGAGCCGTACAAGCCGGCGACGACGAACAGAGCGGATGCCAAGCCCGTCCCCGCGCCGAAGTCGAGGCTCAAGCTGCTCGACCGGATCTCGGGCATCGGCAAATCATAATTCCTCGCCAGCGCCACGGCCGCCGCCCGGTGATAGGTGATACGCGGCCTTGCACAGACATCCGCGAGCGACGGCATTGGAATCTTCACCTCGCTCGCCTACATTGCCTTCCGCTGCGGGGCGCGTTAGGAGCACACAATCCCCTGGGCCTATAGGATCTGCTAGGGAGCTGTCCCTGCCTTGGGCCGTGGTCCGAGGCACACGGCGCCCACCTTCTTCTGAAGGGACCTGGCGGGATCGATCGCTCCGACGGCCACCGCGGCATTTGCTTCATGCGCACGCTCACAACGCCTGCCAGCGACGCATCCGAGGAGACTGCATCAGCAGTCGGCATTGCCGATGCCAAGCGCCGGATGCGCACGGCCGCCGTTGCCCGCCGCGAACAGATGACGGAGGAAGAGCGGAAAGCCGGCGTCCGGCGTGTAGCCGGGACCGGCATTGCCTTCGCTCATCCGATCCCCTCAGCAGTCGTATCCGCCTATCTGGCGATCGGCGCCGAACTCGATCCGCTTCCGCTCCTCCGTCGCCTGTCGGACGACGGCCTGCACACATGCCTCCCCGTCCTGCGGCCGCTCGGCGATCCGCTGCAGTTCCGCGCGTGGCGGCCGGACCAATCCCTCGTCGAACGCAAATGGGGTATCCGCGAGCCCACGCCGGACGCCCCGCTCGTTGAGCCGGACGTTCTGCTGGTTCCGCTCCTGGCCTTTGACGAGAGCTGCCGGCGCCTCGGCTATGGCGGCGGCTACTATGACCGCACGCTCGCGCGGTTGCGGTCGCTCAAGCCGATCGTCGCCATTGGCCTCGCGTTCGACTGCCAGCAGGTCGGCTCCGTTCCTTGCGGACCGCACGATGCGCCGCTCGACTGGATTCTGACGCCGACCCGCGTGCTCTCGCGTCCCGTGTCGCACTGACGATCAGATCGCTCAGCCGCGCCTCTCGTGAAAGAAGTCATAGATCTTCTGCGCCATTTCCGCCGAGATCCCGGATACCGCCTTCAGGTCCTCGACACCCGCGCGCGACACCGCCTTGGCCGACCCGAAATGGTTCATCAGCGCCCGCTTGCGCTTGCTGCCGATGCCCGCAATCTCGTCGAGGGGATTGGCGCTGATGGCCTTGGAGCGTTTCGCCCGGTGCGTCCCGATCGCAAACCGGTGTGCCTCGTCCCGCAGCCGCTGGATGAAGTAGAGCACCGGATCGCGCGGTTCGAGCATGAACACGTCGCGGCCCGGCACGTGAAAATGCTCGCGCCCCGCATCCCTGTCGGGCCCCTTGGCAACGCCGGCTACCGCCACATCCGATATGCCGAGGTCTGCGAGCACCTCGCACGCGATCCTGAGCTGCCCCGCGCCGCCGTCGATCAGCACCAGATCCGGCTTCTGAGGAAATTCACCGTCGTCGTCCTCCTCCACCGGCTCGTCCAGCGCCAGCTCTTCGCCCGCAGCCGGCTGCAACGCGCCGGCTCCGGTCTGGCACTCGCCCGCGGCCCCGGACGGTCCATCCGCACGCAGAACACCGAACGCGATGGCGTTGGCCCCGCGCTCAGCCAGCGGCAGCGGCTCCGGAGCAATGATACGTGACCTTTCGGCAGAGCCAGGCGCATCGGTCACGCCTTCTGTCTCCGGTTCCTCGACCCCTTCCTCGCCGTTGCTGGTGCCGACCAGACGCTTGAAGCGTCGCGTGAGAACCTCACGCATCATGCCATAGTCGTCACCCGGCGCGAGATCGGCCGACTTGATGTTGAACTTGCGGAACTGGTTCTTCACCAGGCCGTCCACGCCCGCCACGATCATCGCGCCGACGGCATGCGACCCGGAGATATGGCTGTTGTCGAACACCTCGATCCGTCGCGGTGCATGCATCAGCCCAAGCCGGTCGGCCATCCCTGCCAGCAGTATGCGTTGGGAAGAACTCTCGGCCAGACGTCGGCCCAGCGCCTCCCGCGCGTTCTGCAAGGCGTGCTCGACCAGTCCGGACTTCGCCCCGCGCCGCGGCACCCGGATTTCGACCCGCCGTTCGGCCTTGGTCGACAACGCCTCTTCCATCAGCTCCCGCGTCGGAAAATCATGACTGGCAAGGATCAGCCGCGGCACCGGTTTGTCGTCGTAGAACTGGGCGATGAAGCTCTCCAGCACCTCGGCGGCATCGAGCGAACGGTCAGCCTTCGGATAGTATGCGCGATTGCCCCAGTTCTGGCCGGAGCGAAAGAAGAACACCTGCACGCACGTTTGCCCGCCTTCCTGGTGTGCCGCGAAAATATCAGCTTCTTCCACGCCGTCGGTATTGATCGACTGATCAGCCTGCACGTGCGCCAGCGCCCACAGGCGGTTGCGATAGCTTGCAGCCCGTTCGAATTCCAGTTTGTCCGCCGCCTGCTCCATCAACTGCTGGTACATGCGCCGCACGCTCTGGCTTTCGCCTTTCAGAAATCGCGTCGCTTCGTCGACCAGCTTCCCGTAGTCCTCCAGACCGATCTCCCCGGTGCATGGCGCCGAGCAGCGCTTGATCTGGTACAGCAGGCACGGCCGGGTCCGGCTCTCATAGACGCTGTCGGAGCATGTCCTGAGCAGGAACGCGCGCTGCAGCATGTTGATGGTCCGCCCGACCGCGCCGGCCGAGGCGAACGGACCGTAATAGTTGCCCTTGCGGTTGCGCGCCCCGCGATGCTTCATGATCTGCGGCGCCTCGTGATCGCGCGCGATCAGGATGAACGGAAACGACTTGTCGTCCCGCAGCAGTACATTGAATCGCGGACGAAAGCGCTTGATGAGGTTCGCTTCCAGCAGCAGCGCCTCGGCCTCGGTCCGGACCGTCACGAACTCCATCGATGCCGTCGACGCAATCATGCGCGCGATACGCTGCGTATGCCCGCCCAGCCGCGCATAGTTGGAAACCCGCGCCTTCAGCGAGCGCGCCTTGCCGACGTAGATCACGTTGCCGTCGATATCGAGCATGCGATAGACGCCGGGCGATCCCGGCAGCGTCTTGAGATACGACGCGACGACATCCGGCCCTGTGGGCTTTGGGATACCCGCGTTCTCCGGCTCGTCTCCGTGCGGCGCGTCTGTAGGGGTTTCAATCGGCATGTCTGAGAGTTAGGCCACAGTGCCTGTCCGGTCCAGCACCCCGGTATATAATGCACTTGGCAATACGGCGCTGGCCGCGCACTCTGGCGCCCAAACCCGGTGAGTTGCGGGCCGCGTCAAGGAAAGGTGCACGACATGGCGATCCAGCTTGCTTCAAAAGCAGCGTCTTCCGTCGGTCTGCGCCTTGCCGAGCGGCTCGACCCATCTTTCAAGGACTGACGCCAAGCTCCTGTCGATTTGACGGGCTAGGATAAGGGCAGCACAGCCAAACGCCGGAGTACCCGATGCGCGGATTCACTTATCTCGACGACGAAAGCTGGATCGAGAGCCAGATGCGGCGGACCACACGCGACGGCCTTCCGATCAGCATGCGCCAGGCAGAGCAGGTGACCACCTGGCTGAAGTCGAATTACGGTCATCGGCTTGCCACGATAACGAAGGACACGCCGTTTCCACCCTATGTGATCTGCGGCATCACCTGCCAGGAGACGGCGTATTTCTGGTTGTCGTTCGTAAGCCGGCTGAAACCGGCCGAACTGCTCGCCCGCTGCGTCCTCGATGCCAGCGGCGACTACCCGTCCACGTCGCGTTCGGCATTTCCGCGCAACACCGCCGCATTCCGCAAGGAATACGACGACGGGTTCACCGACATGCTGATCGGCGAGGCCAACAAGACGCGCGCCCTGCGCGACTACTCCCCCCAGCACTGGGTGTACAAGGGATACGGCATGTTCCAGTACGACCTCCAGTACGTCGTCGACGACGAGCCGTTCTTCCGCGACCGCCAGTGGTACGACATCGATGAGTGCCTCAAGCGCGTGATGAAAGAGCTGAACAGCAAGTACGCACGCACGGGAGAGTTGTGGGAGGCCGTCCGCGCCTACAATGGCTCGGGCTCCCGCGCCCAGCAATACAAGCGCAACGTGATGAAGTTCTGCGAGGTGACCAAGGACGCCTGGGAGGCCGCGGCCTGGCCACCCGAGCCGGTGCCGGAAGTCGTCCCCGCACCGCCCGCTGCTGAGCCGCAGCCTGCGCCTGTTGAAACGGCCTCGCCTGAGCCAGCCCCGCCGGCCGTGCCTCAGCCGCCGCCGACGCCGGTGGCCTCAGCCGAAAGCGTTGAGCCGCAAGCCGCCGTCCCGCCCGCCGCCACCGACATGGCCGATCCCGCCAAGCCGGCGCCGGAACCCCCCGCCGTCTCATGACACCAGGCTCGCCCCGATGCTGGTTCAACGCCGCAATGCCAAGCTCACCCTCATCCCGGAGACTGAGGCGGAAAGGGAGCTCTTGAGCGACTGGCAGACCGCCCTGACCGACCGCCTGATCGAAGTCGCGTTTGACAAAGCCGGCACCGCAAACCTGTTTCCCACCGCCGGACACTCCGAGCGCGATGCGCAAATCAACATCACATTCCACGCCGCTCGGCCCGACTGGCGCCTGATCTCCAATCTGGCCGCAACGCCGTTCGATCTCGACGGCCGCCATTACGCCAGCATCGAGGGGTTCTGGCAGGGGCTCAAATCGCCCGATGAAGCGGAACGCCGGCGCATCGCCGGACTATCGGGTCAGTCCGCGAAACGCGCCGGCAGCAATGTCCGGCTGGGCGATATCATCGTCTACGACGGCACGGAGGTCCGTATCGGCACAGTCGACCACTGGGCCCTGATGGAGCGCGCCTGCCGGGCCAAGTTCGACCAGTGCGCGCCGGCGCGCGACGCCCTGATTGCCACCGCGCCGCGACCGCTCGTGCACAAGGTCGCCGTCGACAGCCGCACCATACCCGGCATCGTCATGGCCGACATCTGGACCCGCATCCGGGCCGACATCCTTGCTTGCAGCGATGGCGACTGAACTATTCCGGCATGCTATTGCCGCCCGCGCTGTCGCCGCGGGCAGCCTTCGATCAGGTCACGGATCGGATCACATCCTGGTGCCGAACGACAGCGTCCAGAACGTCTTGAACTCAGTCTTGGAATCGATCACCATCGCGATCCCGATGTTCCGGACATCGGGCATCAGCAGATTACGGTTGTGACCGGGGCTATTCTTCCAGGCCTTCAAAACCTCTTTGAACGACGCCTGCCCGGTGCCGACATTCTCCGCCACGACGCGAGCGTTATAGCCCGCCCGCTTCACGCGGTCCCAGGGATTGGAGCCGTCGGAGCCGTAATGCGAGATGCGGTCCCACTTTGCGAGGTCCTTGGCATGCGCCTTGGCCGCTTGCGTGAGCCTCGCATCGAGCGTGACCGGCCGCAGCCCCTTGGACTTTCGATATACGTTGATGAGGTCGCGTGCGCCTTCTGCGTTGAGCGCGGTGCCGCTGTAGTCGCGATCCGCAAGCGCTCCCGGCGGCGCCTTGTCGAACGATCCTTTGGGGGCATGGTCGGCACTCATCGCTGCCACTCTGGTCCCCCCCTGCTTGCGCGTGTTCGCTGGCTCGCCGCCAAGGCCGATCGAACCGCTGCGCACCTCCGAATCGCGCGAGCTGCGGGCGCTGTCGCCAAAGCCAAATGAAAGCGGTTGCGTTGCACCAAGGCTACAAGCGCCGAGCGCCAGGCAGCCGAGCGCGGAGATCAATACGCGGTACATTCCCTCAACTCCACACGGGCCCGGTCAGGGCCTGCCCCAGAATTCCGCGAAATGGTGAATCCATCGTTAATGCCCCTCCCCGGCTGCCCCGGGCCTTCACCCCCCTCGTTGCGCCAGGACATTGGAGCAAAAAGATAAAACCGACGCGGCAGTACGGATTGAGGCCGCAACACGATGTCGTGAGTTTGACCCAATCTGGGCGTCATCGCGGCAATGACGTACACGCTGAGCGCCAGCCGGCACACCCGTCCTCAGCCTGGATGATGGGGTCTGGCACGCGCTCGATGTCACTTGCGGCGCACAGTGCGTTGCATATCCACAAGAAATACGAATCGGATCGGCAAATTTCTTTGCCGCACAATGGCCTCTGCCTCTTCCATCCCCGCCCATCCTGCCGCACAATGCCAATTGCTCTTCCGGTGATTCGCGCGTCCGGCGGGTTCGTCCCATGCCGCAGCGGGCTTGCTGCCCGTCCGGTGATGTTCGACCGCTGCAAGAATAGTCCGGCCGATTTGCCGGCGATGTTCTCCAGCACCGGTCACCAAGGAGAAGACGCCGATGACGGCCGCACTTATTGCCGCCGCACCCGATCAGCCCGCTCGACAAGGTCCGTCCCGGCTCGGCCTCGTCCTGCTGGCGCGCCTCGCATGCGAGGATGGCGCAACGCGCAGCGAATTGACGCGCGATCTCGGGAACCTGGTCGAATCCGGCAAAGCCCGCGATGTGTTGGATGGCGAACTGGCAGGCCTCATCCGCCATGCCCTAGCCGTCGAGAACAAGACGCGCTTCCGCCCCTCCCCGGCCGGGCTCAAGCACTTGGCCGACGAAGTAGGCATCGCCATCGCTCCCAAATCCTGGACTGACCTGCGGGACGGGCTCCTGACAGCCGCCGCGCTCGGTCTCACCAGGGAATCTGCAACCCGCATCAAAGGCCTCGCCAAACCGGACCGTCTTCGCGGCGAGATTCTCGCATCGGCATTCGGCTTCAAGCTGCGCGGCGCCCCGAGCCCGTCGCGGCTCCGCTCGGAACTGGCGCTGATAGCGCTGGAACGGGCATTCGGACAGAAGATCAAGTCGGGCATCTCGCCGCGTACCGGCTTCAACGCCAAGACCGCCCGCCTTCTTGCTTGCCAGCTCCTCGACAAGCCGCGCGATGTCGGCACCGACAGCCGTCTTGTCATTCTGCTGGCGGCGCAGGTTGCTGCCGCCCCCAGAACCGATATCGACTCCGTTCGCCTTGCGCTCCTGCGCCGCTATGCGCGCAGCGCCGGACAGCTCAAGCCTGCCATGACGGAGAGCCCGCGCCGCAGCCCGCCTGTCGATCTCGCGCCGGTCCCCGCAGCGCCGCCGCCGGCATCGAAACGGCCGGCAGCAGCCAATCGCCCGGGCCTGGATGGCTTCGCCCGCGCAGTGCAGCGCATCGCCAAAGACCACGCCGAGGGTTGGCCCGGCAGCCGCAAGGCGTTCGTCAGCGCCGTCTGGCAGGCGATCAGCACACATCATCCGGACTGGGGCCTGTCCCCCATCGAATTCAAGGCGATGCTGGCCGAGGCGCATCGCACCGGTCACCTCGTTCTGGCCACCGCCGACCTGAAGGACAAATCGCAGCTCCGGCAACTGCAGGACTCTGCGATCGCCTACAAGAACACCGTTTGGCACCTGATCCGCGTCGAGGATTAGTGCCGGTCCGGCCGCGTCGCTGGCCACCATCAACAATGCCTGGCAGCGGCGCAGACCACCGCATGCAGGTGCACATCACGATCCTCACAAGCCATTCGGCGGGTGAGGGCATCCATTGTCAGTGTCTTGCGTGAACATGAGCGCCAGTCGGGACCAAGCGAGTGGACGCGTCCGAGGACATCGCGACAACAATGCAGTTATTGGATCTGAGCCCCAACGATGCCGATGAGCTCTCGGCAGCATTCGAGCATTCGATTACCTGGGAGGACGACATCTGGCGGGCCGACCCGGTCGATGTCGAACTCGTCCATGCCAAGGCGCGCACCAAAT
>JBFWYV010000015.1:0-32230 GCA_050186055.1 Hyphomicrobiaceae bacterium
TCTTCCGATCTCCTCGAGCGCGACCGGAAAGTTGATGCCGCGCCCCAGATAGATCACGTCCTTCGCTTTGGAAAGGCTATGTCCAAGCTCCTCGAACACGGTTTCGCTGCGCAACAGTGTGGCGATAAGCCGTGGGACTTCGGTCAGTGCCCGGACCAGCTCGTGCTCCTTTTCCGCACCGATCGTCGAGCGCGCGCGCGCCAGAGCGATCGCCAGGCAGGCCAGCACGGACAACTGGCATGTGAAGGCCTTGGTCGAGGCAACGCCGATTTCCGGACCGGCCAGCGTTGGCAGCACGAGATCGGATTCGCGCGCGATCGTGGATGTGCGCACGTTGACGATGGAGGCCACATGCTGCCCCTGCTGCCTGGCATAGCGCAGCGTCGCCAGCGTATCGGCGGTCTCTCCCGACTGGGACACGAAAAGCGCCAGTCCGCCGGGCGCCATCGGCGCCTCGCGATAGCGGAACTCCGAGGCGATGTCGATTTCGACCGGGATGCGGGCATAGCGCTCGATCCAGTATTTGCCGACGAGCCCGGCGTAGTAGGCCGTACCGCACGCCGATATGGAGATCCGCTCGACCTTTCCGAGGTCGATCCCGAGATCGGGGAACGCCACGCGCAAAGCCCCCATGTCGAGATAATGGGACAGCGTGTGGCTGATCACCTCGGGCTGCTCATGGATCTCCTTGGCCATGAAATGCCGGTGATTGCCTTTGTCGACAAGCAGCGAGCTGGCGACGGATTTCGTAACCGCCCTGCGGACCCTGGGGCCGTTCCGATCGAAGATCTCGACGCCCGAGCGGTGCAGGACCGCCCAGTCGCCTTCCTCCAGATATGTGATCGTGTCGGTGAACGGTGCCAGCGCAATCGCATCCGACCCGAGATACATCTCGCCGTCGCCATGACCGATGGCCAGCGGTGATCCCTGCCGGGCGGCGATCATCAGGTCGTTGTCGCCGGCGAAGATGATGGCGAGCGCGAACGCGCCGGTCAGTCTCTGCAGGGACTTGCGGACAGCCTCGACCGGCCCCGCACCACAATCCATTTCATCCGTGATCAGATGGACCACGGCCTCGGTATCGGTGTCGGAGGCGAAAACATGACCCCTCGCCGACAGCTCCTCCCTCAGCTCCCGATAGTTCTCGATGATCCCGTTATGGACCACCGATACGCGGGCGCTCATGTGGGGATGCGCGTTATTCTCCGTAGGCCGGCCGTGGGTAGCCCAGCGCGTATGTCCGATCCCGACCTGGCCGCTGAGCGGCTGGGCCGACAACCGCGTCTCCAGATTACGGAGCTTGCCTTCGGCCCGCCGGCGTTCGAGATGTCCGTTCTCGACCGTCGCAATTCCAGCAGAGTCGTAGCCCCGATATTCGAGCCTGCGCAGCGAATCGACGAGGTCGAGCGCGACTGGCTTTCTGCCCAGGATGCCGACGATACCGCACATGGCTTTGCCTTTTGCTCCGAAACGGGACCCGTCACACCGGTGGGCATCGATCGCTCTACGGCGACGCGCCCACGGCAATCCTGACCATCAGCCCGACGCCTTGGCTCTTTCCTTTTGGCGACGCATCAGGGTACGGAATTTCTCCGCCCAACCCGGCTTGACTGTCTGCTCGTTGCGCTCCAGGGCGAGTGCGTTGCTCTCGACATCGCGCGTGATCACGCTGCCTGAACCGATATAAGCGCCGTCACCGATCCGCACGGGTGCAACAAGCGAACTGTTTGAGCCGATGAACGCGCCTGCGCCGATTTCGGTCCGGGTCTTGTTGAAGCCATCATAGTTACAGAAAATCGTGCCGGCACCGATATTGGCACCGGCGCCGACGCTGGCATCGCCGAGATAAGCCAGATGATTGGCTTTTGCGCCCCGGTCCAGGCGCGTGTTCTTGACTTCCACGAAATTGCCGATGTGGACATTTTCGCCGATGTCCGCACCCGGTCTCAGCCTCGCAAACGGCCCGACTTCCGCGCCACGCGCGATCGTTGCCTCAGTGATGTGGCAGTTGGCGTGAATGATCACATCGTCGTCCACGTTCACGCCGGGACCGAAAAAGACATTCGGCTCGATGGTCACGTCGCGCCCGACCACGGTGTCATGGCTGAACCAGACCGTCTCCGGCGAAATCAGCGTCGCACCTGCCGCCATCGCGTGGCGGCGTGCCCGGTCCTGAAATATGGCCTCCGCCTGCGCGAGCTGCTGGCGCGAGTTGATGCCGAGAACCTCGCTTTCCTCGCAACCGACGGCAACCGTCTTCAACCCGTCTCCGCGAGCAATTTCGACCGCGTCCGTCAGGTAGAATTCGCCGTTGGCGTTATCGCTGCGGATACGGTCCAAAATCCCCACCAGATTACGGCAGCGAAACGCGAGCACGCCCGAGTTGCAGAAACGTATCGAGCGCTCTTGCCCGCGCGCATCGCTGTCCTCGCGGATCGCGGCGAGGTCACCGTCGACCCCCAGGATAAGGCGGCCATATCCGGCCGGATCCCCAGCCTCGAACCCGAGCACCGCGACCGAAGCGCCGGAATCGAGCGCTTCCCTCAGCCTGCCGATGGTCCCGGCCGTCAGCAGCGGCGTGTCGCCATAGAGGACGAGGACATCACCCCCGTGATCCCTGAGCCGCGTCCGTGCCGCAAGCACGGCATCCGCCGTCCCGCGCTGTTCGGTCTGAACATAGACCGCCGCGTCCGGCGACAATCGCGAGACCTCGGCCCTGACGCTCTCCATGCCGGGACCGATCACGACCGCATGCTCCTGACATCCGACGGCCCGCGCAAGCTTCAGCACGTGGCCCAGCATCGACAATCCGCCAATCGGATGCAGCACCTTCGGCCGTGCCGACTGCATGCGCGTGCCTTTGCCGGCAGCCAGCACGATTGTCAGAAGCCCGATCGTAGTCATGTGCGACAAACGTCCAGATTGGCACGCTTCACTGGCCGGCTGCGTTCCTGCCGATCTTGAGACAACCGTGTGCCCCAAGACGACTGTCAGCGCAAGAAGCATACCCGAAGTCCCGTCATCCCGGGCGGTGGCTCAAGCTTCGCCTTCGCGCATGGCCGCGCAAACCCGCTGCCGTCCCGCTGCCCCTGGGCAGACAAAAGCCCGAATCAGGCCGGATAGGGGCGATGCCGGTTGCAGTACACGAGTTGCAGCTCTGATCCATCGACGACCCGAACACGATCCAACCTGCTGGACGATCACCCATGTTGCCGATCCGGCAAATCCACAGCCAACGCTCGCCGCCGGGCGGGCTTACCTTGACCCTGCCTACGGACTCAAACGAGCTTCGCGCCGTCGACTACTGGGCGGCGGTCGGCAATCTAATTCCTGCGATTGGTGAGGGGGCCTTATGAGTGACGACAAGACAAAGCCGAGGCGACCGCAGCGCCGCAAGCCGCCTAACGGCTATCTGCTGATGTGGGCCGGACTGGCAGCATTCAGCATGGGCTATCTCGCCGTCGCGATCGCAAATCCCAGCCTACTTGCAGGGCTGCTGCCGATCTCGAGCAAGCACGCCGAGCAGGCGGCACAGGCGAGCAGCGGATCGGAGCTTGCAGCCCATGTGACGCGGCTGGACGGGTGGATCCGCGATCTGAGCCAGGACGTGTCCGCGACCAAGACCTCGCTTGAGGCTCAGGCGGCCCGCACAACCGACCTGGAACACCGCCTGGCATCCGTTGAAAGCCGGACAGCGACCGCGGCCGAAAGGCCAGCCGTGCCTCCCATGGCGGAAGCCTCCCCGCCGCCGCCTGCCCACGTCGCTACGGCTGCCGAGAACGGCGCAAGCGGCCGTCGCGGCAACAGCGAGCACGCCAAGAGCGAACCCAAACAGCATGTGGCCAGCGCTCCAGCGCCTTCCAAGACCGCTCATAAGGATCGTTTCGAAGAGGCCATAACCGCAGCCATCGAGCCGGCCAAGAAGCGGCCTCCGGTGCGCATCATCAATTCGGCTCCGCCGTCGCCGATCACGACCGGCAGCCTGCCCGCAAAGCGCGCAGCGCCGCCGCCGTTCCAGCCGCCGAAGGTGACCCGCACCGAAGGGCCTCCGACGGCAATCGAGATCGGGCGCGCCGATTCGCTGGATGCGCTCCGGTCGCGTTGGGGCGAACTGGCGGGCCGCAACAGCGCCGTCCTGAAGCGCCTTGCGCCGCGCTACAAGATTACGGCAGACGCCAGCGGCAGTCCGTTCAAACTGCTCGCCGGGCCGTTTTCAGGCACTGCGGAAGCGCTGCGGGCATGCTCGGCGCTGAAAGCGAGAGGCGTTGCCTGCAGCGTCGGCGACTATACCGGCAACGCGCTCTGACGCCGGACAGCGCATAATCCGGCGCCCGACCACAAGCCGAACACGAGAACGAACAAAGTAAATCCCGCGGCAGATTTTCTGTCGCGGGATTTCATTTACCGAAGCTTTTTTCCCTTAACCTGCTCTGCCCATTTCACAGCTCTTTGGCGCGGAAGGTATCGCACGCACTCAGCTTGCCCGCCTGGAACCCTGTCTTGAACCAGGCGACGCGCTGTTGGGACGAGCCGTGCGTGAAGCTTTCCGGCACGACGTAGCCCTGCGTCTGCCGCTGGATCATGTCGTCGCCGATGCGGCTGGCGGCATTGAGGCCTTCCTCGATATCCCCCGACTCGAGCCGGTTCTTGAGCTGGTGGTTAAGATTCGCCCACACGCCGGCAAAGCAGTCCGCCTGCAGCTCCATCCGGACCTGGATCTGGTTGGCCTCGCGCGGATAGGCTTGCTTCAGCTCATTCACCTTATCGGCGATACCCAGCAGGGTCTGGACGTGATGGCCGACCTCATGCGCGATGACGTAAGCCTGGGCAAAGTCACCGGGCGCATGGAACCGCCGTTTCAACTCCTCGTAGAATGCCAGATCGACGTAGATTTTCTGATCGAGGGGACAGTAGAACGGCCCCATCTGCGAGATGCCCTGTCCGCACGCGGTCCTGGTCGCGCCACGGAACATGACCAGCGTCGGCTCCTTGTAACGCCGGCCGGCGGCTTCAAACACCTGCTTCCACACATCCTCGGTGTCGGCCAAGACACGCCGGGTAAACCGCCCAAGCTCGTCCTGGCCGTTGCTGGCCTGGTTCTGGGTCTGCCCGCCGGGAAGCCCCGGAATGTCGAACGGCGACTGCTGCGTGCCGCGCGGCTGTCCCTGATCCATCTGCGGCAACTGCGGTACGCGGGACATGTCGACGCCGCCTCCGCCCAGCATATCCAGCGGGTTGATCCCGAACATCAGCATGATGACGCCGATGATGATCAGCGTCGTAATGCTGAACCCGCCCCGCCCCCCGACAGGGATGCGAAATCCGCCGCCCCCGCCAGGAAACATGCCGCCTCCGCCGCGCTGACTGCGCCGGTCCTCGACGTTCTGACTTTCCCTATCGCTATCGTCGTACCGCATATCTGGCCTCGGTCCTCACCTGCAGCGACATGATGATACATCCGAATTGCATCGTCACATCCTGTGTCCTCCCAAGCACTTCACCACGGCGCACTCGCGGCGACAACTGCCGTCAACCGAACAGGCTGATCATGCCGTCTCGGCGCTGGCGCGGTCGCCGTCCGCATCGTCCGCCTCCAGTCCATCCGGGGGAGGCAGCGCCTTCATGCGTGACTTGCGCCGCCGGTCGCCGCTGCGCGCAAGGCTTCGTACCGCCCTGGAGGCTGCAATACGGCCGTCGTTCACGAACGCCTCGTGGTTGGTTTCGATCTCGCGCAGATCGTAGAGATAGTTGACCATGAGACCATAGGACTCCCGCAGCCCCTTGCTCGACGTATCCGCCCGCCAGTTGATCCGCTCCAGCCGTGCCCCGTTGCCGAGATGGAAGCGCGCCACCGAATCGAGCGGCCGCCCGTCGCCAGTCTTGGCCTCCAGAAGGTAGCGCGCGGCCAGTGCCATCAACGCTCCCTTCACCGATTCCGGCGGCATCGGAGCCGACATCCATCCGAGCTTCGCCAGCCCCGCCAGCACCTCGCGCTCTTCCATCGTCAGGTAGCTGCCATCGTCGTCGGCCATGATCCGGTCGAGCCAACGGGCGAAGGCCGGGACCGGCGACAGCGTCACGAACGTCGCCAAACTCGGTGCCTCGCGCACTAGGTCCTCGGCCACCTGCTTGATCAGGAAGTTTCCGAACGAGATCCCGCGCAAGCCTTCCTGGCAATTGGAAATCGAATAAAAAACCGCCGTCGTCGCAGGCTTCCCCGATCCGTCCTTCTGCGGCTCGCCCAGCACCTCATCGATGCTGGCTGACGGTTCGTCGACCAACGCGACCTCGACGAATATGAGCGGCTCATCGACCAGCGAGGGATGGAAGAATGCGAAGCAACGCCGGTCGGTCGGCTCCAGCCGCCGCCTGAGGTCATCCCATCCCTTGATCTCATGCACGGCTTCGTAGGCGATGATCTTCTCCAGTATCGCCGCCGGAGTCTGCCAATCGATGCGGCGCATGACCAGAAAGCCGCGATTAAACCAGGACCCCAGAAGGTGCCTCAAATCGGCGTCGACCAGATCCAGCCCCGGCACCTCGCTGACGAGGCCCAGCATCTCCTTGCGCATCGACACGATCTGCGCGGTGGCGCCGGGTGCAAGATTGAGACGCCGGAAATATTCCTGGCGCGGGCTTTCGACAGCGCGCTGGAGGACCGACAGTTGCGACGTCCCCGGCGCGTCGAGATAGGCGCGGGCGGCCGCGGCCACCACCTCGTGCTCCGGCTGGAAGCCGTCCGTCAGGAACTCGAAAAACCGGCGGCGTTCATCGGGGTCCAATCCGCGGTACACATCCAGGATCGCCCGCGCGATGGCGACCCCGGATGCCTCTCCACGGCCCGACATCAGGGCCCGGGACAAGGCGAATATGTCTCTGTCCTCGCCGCGCAACGCCCGGGGCAACAGATTGCGACCCTGCTCCGCGACCGTGTTCAGCAGTTCCTGCAGGAACGTGGTATTCACGTAGCGTCCTCAACTCGCGCGCCCGCAGCGTCCCCCTGCACCGGCACGGGCATCAGTCCAGTATCGGTCTGAAGATACGACGCCGGACGGCATCCCGCCACCGTCTCGAGCGATGCCCCGCCTACGCGACGACGCTCACGACGCCCGGGACCGTCGCAATGAGCCCACGGCAGGCCGGGGAGACGTCGAACCGGCCGGGAAGGACAAGCTCGACCTCCTGATCCTCACCCGGGATGGCCACCACCAGGCGAACCTCGCCGCGTCCCGGCTGGAGCAGCTCGCGCAACGCCCGGATTCCGGACTGCAGCCCGGCTTCCGTCAGCAGTTTCGGTTCATATATGACCTTCATTTCCCCCTGGATATTCTCGACCACCTTGTCCAGGGCCTCGATGCGCTCGACGCGCATCTTCAGCGTATCGCCATCCCGTTCCGCAGCGACCGACAACAGCACCGCGGTTCCGCCTTCGAGCAGCTCACGGCTGCTATTCAGCGTGTCGGAGAACACGATCGCCTCGAACTGGCCGCTGGCGTCGGAGAACATCGCAAACGCGAATTTGTTCCCTTTTGCCGACGTCCGCTCGCGCGCCGACACCGCGATGGCAGCGAGCCTTGCATTGGCGGAACCGGCCTGAACGCTCGCTTCCAGCTCCGCGTAGCTCTTCACGCCCAACGCCGCCAGCGCCGTCTCGTATTCATCGAGCGGATGCCCGGAGAGGTAGAAGCCGACCGCGTCGAACTCCTTTTCCAGCCGCTCCATGGGCGTCCAGCCGCGCACCGGCCTGATGTCCATGGCGGGTCGCTGCTGCCCGCCGCCACCGCCGCCGAACAGGTCGGCAATTCCCGACGCTTCGGACTGGGCAAGGCGGTTGGCGAGCGCCAGCATGTTCTCCACGTTGCCATGGGCCAGCGCGCGATTGGGCTCGAGCTTGTCGAAACTGCCGGCCGCGGCCAGCGTTTCCAGCGCCCGCTTGTTCATGGCCTTCGGATTGAGCCGCCGCGAGAAATCGGAAAGATCCGTGAACGGGCCGTTGGCCGCCCGCTCCGTACCGACGGTCTCGACGGCAGACGCGCCGATGTTCTTCAAGGCCGCCAGGGCATAGATACTGGCGCCATTCTTGCCCGACGATCCGTCGGCTTGCCTGTTCGGAGGAACCACGCCGAACTCCACGCCCGACAGGTTGATGCACGGCGGCATGACGTCGATGCCAGACCGCCGCGCCTCGGCGGCGAAGCCGGCCAGCTTGTCGGTATTGGCCATATCCAGCGTCATCGATGCGGCCAGGAACTCCTCGCGGAAATTCGCCTTCAGATAAGCCGTATGATAGCTGACGAGCGCGTAAGCCGCCGCATGGCTCTTGTTGAAGCCATAGCCAGCGAACTTATCGACAAGCTCGAAGATATAGACGGCGTCCTTTTCCGTGACCCCGTTCTTCTTCGCCCCCTCGACGAAGCGCGCCTGCTGACGCGCCATCTCGTTCTTGTCCTTCTTGCCCATGGCGCGGCGCAGCAGGTCGGCATCGCCGAGCGAATAGCCCGCCATCACCTGGGCGATCTGCATGACCTGCTCCTGGTAGATGATGACGCCGTAGGTCTCCTGCAGGATGCCTTCGAGCATGGGATGCAGGCAGTCGACCGGCTCCTCCCCGTGCTTGCGGTTGATGTAGGTCGGGATGTTGTCCATGGGGCCGGGGCGATAGAGCGCGACCATGGCGATGATGTCCTCGAAGCGGTCGGGCCTCAGCTTCTTCAAGCTGTCGCGCATGCCGGTCGATTCCAACTGGAACACGCCGACCGTATCCGCCTTGGCCAGCAACTCGTACGACGCCTTGTCGTCGAGCGGCAGCTTGGCAAGATCGACAGCGATGCCGCGCCCTACCTTGATCAGCTCCACCGCCTTCTGCAGCACCGTCAGGGTCTTCAGGCCAAGGAAGTCGAACTTTACGAGTCCTGCCGCCTCGACCATCTTCCAGTTGAACTGGGTGACCGGCATGTTCGACTTGGGATCGCGATAGAGCGGCACGAGCTGCGACAGCGGCCGGTCTCCGATCACCATACCGGCGGCATGGGTCGAGGCGTGCCGGTAGAGGCCCTCCAGTTTCAGTGCGATCTCCAGCAGCCGCGCCACCATCGGATCGTTGTCGCGCTCCTCCTGCAGCCGCGGCTCGCCCTCGATGGCCTGCGCCAGCGTGACCGGATTGGCGGGATTGTTGGGCACAAGCTTGCACAATCGGTCGACCTGGCCATACGGCATCTGCAGCACGCGGCCGACGTCGCGCAGCACCGCGCGCGCCTGCAGCTTTCCGTGCGTGATGATCTGGGCAACGCGATCGCGACCATACTTCTCCTGCACGTAGCGGATCGTCTGCTCGCGCTTGTCCTGGCAGAAGTCGATGTCGAAGTCCGGCATCGAAATTCGCTCGGGGTTGAGGAAGCGCTCGAACAGCAGGCCGAACCGCAGCGGATCGAGATCGGTGATCGTCAGCGCCCAGGCCACGAGCGATCCCGCGCCCGAGCCGCGCCCCGGACCCACCGGCACGCCGTTGGCCTTCGACCACTTGATGAAGTCCGAAACGATCAGGAAGTAGCCGGGGAACTTCATCCGCGTGATGATGCCGATCTCGTAGGCGAGCCGCTTCTCGTAATCCTCGCGCGAAAACCCCTCCGCCAGCGGATGAACCGCCAGACGCGCCGCGAGTCCTTCCTCCGCCTGCCGTTTCAGCTCGGTCGCTTCGGCCGCTTCTCGATCGGCATCGCCCGCCCCGCTTTCGATTTTCACGAAGGCCGGCAGAATCGGCTTGCGCCCCCGCGGGCGGAAGGCGCACCGAAGCGCGATCTCGACCGTGCTCTCCAGCGCTTCCGGCAAATCGCGGAACAGCCTCGCCATCTCCGCCGCCGGCTTGAGGCAATGCTCGCGCGACAACCGGCGACGGTCGTCCTCGACGATGTATTTGCCGTCCGCGATGCAGATCAGCGCATCATGCGCCTCATAGTCGTCGGGCGCGGCAAAGTACGCTTCGTTGGCTGCCACCAGCGGCAGGGAGCCCTTGTAGGCCAGCTCGATCAACCGCGGCTCGACTTGCATCTCCTGCTTCAGACCGTGGCGCTGGATCTCCACGTAAAGACGGTCGCCGAACAGGTCAGCAAGCCGGGCGAGCCGTTCGCCCGCGAGCTTGTCGAGGCCATCGGCGAACGCTCGATCAATCGGACCATCCGGTCCCCCCGTCAGGGCAATGAGCCCCGCATTGCACGACGCCAGATCCTCAAACCTGATATGCGGCCCCTCGATGTCGCCGGAGTCCAGGTGCGCCTTGGAGGCGAGTTCCATCATCGACGCGTACCCGGCATCATTCATCGCATAGAGCGCGATCAGGCCGTCGCAATGCGGGATGGCCTTGGCGACGGGTGCCCCCGGGCGCCGGTCGGGCTTGGCCTCCCCGAGGTCGATCGCCAGACTGATACCGGCGATCGGCTGGATGCCGGCCGCGCTCAGCTTCTCCGAGAACTCCAGGACGCCGAAGAGGTTATTGGTATCGGTCAGCGCCAGCGCCGGGAACTCCAGATTGCCCGCAAGCTTGGCGAGCACGGGAATCGGCAATGCGCCTTCGAGCAGCGAGTAGGCGCTGTGCACCTTGAGGTGGATGAACTCAGTCCGCACGCCGGCGTTTACGGAGCCGGAAGCAGCAACAGCGGCAGCCACTGGTGGTCGGATCGGTGCGTTCACGCTGGCGAGCCCCCGCAAGAATTTGGACCGGATTACGCACACTTGCCCATGGACCATGCATGGCATCGCGAATCGCAGCCAGGCAGGCAATCGTAGCCTCTAATCGCGCGCCGCTGCAAAGCGGCGACCTGAAACGAAAGCACCTGTCCCCAGCCTGATGTGGCGCGGGCGTCATTGACTTCGATCACTGCACCCGATCGCGGCCATACGCAACTTGGCGCCGGAGGAAAACAGGAGGAGCCGATGCACGCGACCGAGATCCAGGAGCATGCCCGCAAGCTGTTCGATGCGCATGGCGCCAAAGCTGTGGCGGAAGCCGCTCAGAGAGCCGCAGCGCTCGAGCGGCAAGGCGATCGCGACGATGCCCGCGACTGGCGGCGGATCGAAGCTGCCTTGCGGCTCATGAACGGTCCGAGGGAGAGTTGAGCCGTAGCCCGGCCATCGGCCAGCGCGCCGCTCAATACGTGACGTAGCACCCTTCGAGCGCCGTATCTCCTTTCTCTGCCCGACGGACGAGAAGGCGGGAGGAGCGTGCCGTCTGGATGCGAAAGTCGCGGCATACGGGGCCGCTGGTTGCGTCAGGCATCGTGCCGAGCGTCCTCCGGCTCTCATGGAAGTCGAATACCAGAGATATTTCGTTGGTCGGCGGACAGACGCAGATCCGGAAGGTGGCGCCGGTAATCGCGTTATTGGGCACAACCTCCAGCAGCGACGTCTCCTCCTGTCCGGGGTCGATGCGCCACGGATAACAGGGTGAGTCCTTGATCTCGCAGGAGCGTTGCGCAATCGCGGCATCGATCAGCGCAAACACGCCGACCGCAGACAGCGCGCCTGCACAGACGTTTCGGATGTGTCGCGAATGTCCAGCCATCGATGACAGTCCCTTGAGACGCACTGTCCGACGTCAGCCCCCATACCGCAATGCAACCCTGGCGCGAGACAGGTCAGGATGATAATGTGCAAGTCGACGAAACGCCAAATCGTCGAGCTTAGTCCGCCTTGTGTCGGCGGCAATGGAGGCACCCACGCATGGCAGATGACGGACGCCCGACAGTCATCGGTGTGCAAATCAACAGCGCACACACCTTCAGCAAGCTGCCGACTCAGGCCGTTCGGCTGATCGAGAATCTAGGGATCGAGGGAGACGCCCACGCTGGTCCGACGGATCAGCACCAGTTCAACATCCGGCGTTTTGGCATCCATCCGAACCTGAGACAGGTGCACGTGATGCACGCTGAGCTGTTCGATGAGCTGCTGGAGAAGGGGCATACCATTCGCCCGGGCGATCTCGGCGAGAACATCACCACCCGGAATCTCGACCTGCTCAACCTGCCGTCCGGCACGCGGCTCCGGCTCGGCGCACAGGCGGTGATCGAACTCACGGGCTTGCGGAACCCCTGCCGCCAAATCGACAACTTTCAACCGGGACTGCGCCAGCACTGCATCGAGAATAGCCCTGAGGGGCTGGTGCGGAAGGCCGGCGTCATGAGCATCGTGATCAGGGGCGGCGACGTGCGCACCGGCGATCCGATTGCAATCGAACTGCCACCCATCCCGCACGCACCGCTCCGCTACCGCAATCCGGAACTCGATGCGCGGGAGCTTAGCCGCAGCGCCACCTGAATTCCAGGCGGCGGGCAGGCGGGGTTTCACACCGATCCGGCGCTCGCCGCCTATCGCAGATCGTGGGGATTGAGCTCCCACAGGCGGCCTTCCCGCATCAGCATCACACGGTGCATGCGCCGCGCCAGATCCATGTTGTGCGTTGCGATCAGCGCCGCGATGCGCTCACGCTCGATCAGCGCCAGCAACTCCGCAAATACCCCTTCCGACGTATGCGGATCGAGGTTTCCCGTCGGCTCGTCGGCCAGCAGCAGGCGCGGCGAGTTGGCGAGCGCCCGCGCGATCGCCGTCCGCTGCTGCTCCCCGCCGGACAACTCGGCCGGGCGGTGATCGAGACGTGCGCCGAGGCCAAGCCCCGTCAGCAGTTCGCGGGCATGAGCTTCGGCCGCTCGCCGGCTCATGCCCTTGATCATCTGCGGCAGGGCAACATTCTCGAGCGCAGAGAACTCCGGCAGCAACTGGTGGAACTGATACACGAACCCCATTTTCCGGCGTCGGACGAAGGTTCGCTCCTCGTCGTTCATGCGCGCGCAATCGCGTCCGTCGACAAACACGTGGCCGCCATCCGGCGACTCGAGCAGCCCGGCAATATGGAGCAGGGTGGACTTGCCCGCGCCGGATGGGCCGACGAGCGCCACCGCCTCGCCCTGGAACAGCGCGCACGACGCACCGTCGAGCACTTGCAGCTCGCGCTCTCCCTGGCGGAACGTCCGCACCAGCGAGCGCAATTCGAGCACAGGAGTCCGGGTGCTGTCCTGCAACGGCTTCACTCGTATCTTAGAGCCTCGACCGGATCGAGCCGCGCTGCCCGGCGTGCCGGTATCAGCGATGCCACGACTGAAAGCGACAGCGCCCAGACCACGATCCGCACGGTTTCTGTCAGGTCTATGTCCGCAGGCAGCTTGGCCAGATAGTAGATCGTCGGATCCATCAGCGTCGTCCCCGTGATCCACTGGATGAAATTCTTGATGTCATCGATCCGCCAGCAGAACAGCACCGCCAGGACGAGACCGAAGAACGTTCCGACGACGCCGATCGACGCTCCGGTGATCAGGAACACGCGCATCATGGCGCCTCTGGTCGCCCCCATCGTGCGCAGGATGGCGACATCGCGGCTCTTGTCCTTCACCAGCATCATCAGACCGGAAATGATGTTGAGCGCGGCAACGAGAATGATCAGCGACAGGATGAGGAACATGACGGTCCTCTCCACCTCCAGCACCGTGAAGAACGACATGTTGCGCTGCCGCCATGTCTGGAAACTGAAACCCGGACCGATTGCCGCCTGCATCGCCTTCACGGTGGAATCGATGCTCTCCGCGTCGTCGGTCATAACCTCCAGCACGTCGACCTGCTTGCCGCGCGAGAAGAACTTTCGGGCCTCCTCCATGGGCATGAACACCATGGTCCGGTCGTACTCCGACATGCCCATCTCGAAGATCGCCTGGATCGGATAGGACCGCGACCGCGGCGCCGTGCCGAACGGCGTGGAGGTGCCGCGCGGCGAGACCAGCGTCACGCTGTCTCCGAGCCCGAGCCCCAGCGCGCTGGCCAGCCGGCTGCCGATGCCTATGCCGCGCTGCCCGTCGAAACCATCCAAGGTGCCGGCAATGACATTCCTGGATACAAGCGGAATCGCCTTGATCCCGTCCTCGGTCGCCCCCCGCACCAGCCCGCCGAGCGCCTGCACCGGCGACGAGGCCAGAACCTGCCCCTCGATCACCGGAATGGCGTGGCGGACGCCCGGCACGCTCTGCAGCTTCCGAACCACGTCCTCGTAGTCGCCGAACTGACCGCCGCCCGCCACCTTGTAGACGACGGCATGGCCGTTGAGGCCCAGGATCTTCTCGAAAAGCTGATTCCGGAACCCGTTCATCACCGCCATCACGATGATCAGCGTCGCCACGCCCAGCATGATGCCGATGAACGAGAACCCGGCGATGACGGAGATGAAGCCTTCCTTGCGGCGGGCGCGGAGATACCGGCTCGCCAGCATCCATTCGAACGGCGCAAACGGCCGAGTGTCCCTGCTCACAGCGGCTGTCTTGGTTTCCATCGCTTTTCCCGGCGCGCTTTCGCGCTTGGCTTTGCCCCCGTCAGGAGCGACCAGTCACACCAGCACCCGCTGGCGCCGCACCGACTCAACCACCCGATTGACCGCAGCGTCCGGCGACAGCGTCTCCTTGGCACCATCGGCCCGGTGTTTCAACTCGATCTCCCCGGCTTTCACACCTTTGGGGCCGACCACCATCTGCATCGGCAGGCCGATCAGATCCATGGTCGCGAACTTTGCCCCCGCGCGCTCGTCCGTATCGTCGTAGAGAACCTCGATACCCGCATTCGTCAGCTTGCCGTAGAGGTCGAGGGAAGCGGCATCCGTCGCACTGTCACCCGACTTCAAATTCACAAGGCCCACTTCGAACGGAGCGACGGGAACCGGCCATACGATCCCGGCATCGTCATGGCAGGCTTCGATGACGGCACCCGCAAGCCGCGACACCCCGACGCCGTACGAGCCCATCTGCAGCGTGGCCATCTGCCCGTCGGGGCCCTGCACCTTGGCGCCCATGGGCTCCGAATATTTAGTCCCGAAGAAGAAAATGTGGCCGACTTCAATACCACGTGCCGATACCTGTTTATCCTGTGGCACTTCTGCCGCGAAGCGGGCCGCGTCGTGCATATCCTCGGTTGCCGCATAAAGGCCGGTCCATGCCTTCACGATCGGCGACAGATCGCCGTCGAAATCCGTATCGGCAGCGGGAATGGCGCCGTCGATGAGGTCCTTGTGGCAATACACCTGACTTTCCCCGGTCTCCGCCAGGATGATGAACTCATGACTGAGATCGCCGCCGATCGGTCCGGTGTCGGCCGCCATCGGAACCGACTTCAGCCCCATCCGCGCGAACGTGCGCAGGTAGGCCACGAACATCCGGTTATAGGCGTGGCGCGCCGTCTCGACGGACAGGTCGAACGAGTAGGCGTCCTTCATCAGGAACTCCCGGCCTCGCATCACGCCGAACCGCGGCCTGACCTCGTCGCGGAACTTCCATTGAATGTTGTAGAGGATCTTCGGCAGGTCCTTGTAGCTCTTGACGCTGTCCCGGAAGATCGACGTGACGACCTCCTCGGCCGTCGGGCCGAACAGCATCTCGCGTTCATGGCGGTCTGAAATCCGAAGCATTTCCTTGCCATAGGCCTCGTAGCGCCCGGACTGGCGCCACAGGTCGGCCGACTGGATGGTCGGCATCAGCAGTTCGACGGCGCCGGCGCGGTCCTGCTCCTCGCGGACGATGGCCTCGATCTTCTTCAGGACGCGCAAGCCTAGCGGAAGCCACGAGTAAATGCCGGCATTCGCCTGTTTGATCATCGCCGCCCGCAGCATGAGCTGGTGCGAGACGATCTCCGCCTCCTTGGGCGTTTCGCGCAGTACGGGCAGGAAGTAGCGGGAAAGACGCATGGGATGCCCTGGCAGATTGACCGGCTGCCGCACCGTCGGCGGGCGGCAATGCTGGAAGCGGATAGTGAGGTTCGCGCGGACCAAGCCTGAACGGCCGCATCGCATCGACCGGCTCTTACCCCGTTCGCGTACGACTGACAACATCGGGCCGTGTGTTCGACGCCGGAGGCCGTCCCTCAGTTTGGGGTCGCGCTCGCAGTGTTGAACCTGAAGGTCACCGTCAGCGTCCGCGGATCGACCGACACACGATTGATCGCGACCTCGCCGGCCTGGCCGATGGTCAGGTAGCGCTTCAAGCCGTCGGCAAGCTGCGTCTGAATTCCCGGCTGGTTGATCGCGTCGCGAAGCACGGCAGGAAGCGACGCCCGCAACTGCTTGATGGTGCGATTGGCGAAAGGCAATCCGAGATTGCAGGCCTGGCGCTCGATGAAATCCGCCGTCTGCTTGCATACGGCGCGCGGATTGCCTTCCGTCGATACAGCCTTGACCTCGAGCGAAAGCGATCCGCCCAGTTGGATCGGAATGAAATCGATATTGACCCGCGCGTTATCCCATTGGATGTCCGGCAACACGTCTTTCAGGCCGCAACCGCCCGAGATACAGGAGACGATCGCTTCCGGAGCGTCGCTCTCGAATGCGACCGTCAGCCGAAGCGCGCTCTTGACCGGGGCGAGCCGGACATTGGCGGAACTGACGTCGCTCACGAAGTAGGCATACGTCGAGCCAAGCAGATTGAACGAGCGGACCGGGATCGGAATGGCATATTGCTGCGTCGAGGTGATCTGCAAATACGATTGGCTGGCGAAGACGCCGCCTGGAACGTTGTTAAGGTAAACCTTGGCGTTGCCGGCAATCGTCTCCAGCAATCGCGTCAGTTCGACGAAGCTGACGGTCAGGTCGGCGGCGCGCACGCCCGCCCCCGAACCGGCGAACATCGCACCGAACGCGGCCACAACGCCGAACTTCAAGAAGCGACCGCGCACCACGCAATACCCGAACGAAACGGCCCACTTCGCGCGTGGACCTGACGATTACAGCGCGCCGATCCTAGCAGCCCTGTTTTGCAATGCGCTTCTCCGGAGCACAAATAAGCACGCTGTTCTCAACACCACGTGTCAAAACAGCAACAAATCCCGAGTCACGCATATGGATATCGATCGCATTTCGGAAATGGGTCATTTCCCGCAAACAATCAAACTAGAGGGATGACAGGATGCCGCGCCTCCTGTATGAAGATCACGTTTGGGGTTGAGCCGTTGACTGCACGGCTAGTGCCCAGGTCTAGGGAGAGCGTGTAGAAAAAAGCGTGATCGGACCGTGCGGCATGTCGGACCAACCGTCACCGTGCGAAGAGCCCAACAACAGACGAGCAATGTATCGCTATTAGCTCGGCTGGCGCATGAGCGGTGTATCACGAGCGATCGAAAGCAAGGCCGAGAGCCTTGCTTTCTTATGTCTGGACCCATCCATCGATTGCTGGCCTCGAACACATTTCCCCCAAAAATCGGCCAGTGTTCCCAGTGCTTCCGCAAAAGCGCTTGCGGTCAACTCTCCCCGCAGGAAAGCCCCCCAAAAGCGTCCACCAGAACGTCATAGCCGCGCCGGAACGATCCGTAACCGCCGGCCCGGAGACGACGGCCATCCACGTGGCTCACCGCGGACACTGCGTATGCGGACCGTTGTCGTAGGCATCCGCCTCCGCGGCCGTGACGGCCGGGGGAGATGGCCGATACCCGGCACCACAATAGGAGCACTTCCCGAAAATCCGGAATCGATTCCCCGATAACACGCGCTTGTGGCCGACTCCCTGAAAGCCGGCTCCCTGAAAGGGAGTCACAAGCGCAAACCAAAAACCGTCGCAAGCGCAGCTAAGGATTCACATCCTGCTGGACGTCCATGTAGGCGTCGAACGCAGCCCAGAAACGGCCGCGGACATCATCCGTCTCCTGCAGGATCTCGTGCCGCGCGTTGGCCAGGATGACGTGCGTGCCCGACTTGATCCGTTGCGAGAAATCTTCGGCCGCCGATTGCAGGACGATCGTGTCCTTGCCGCCAATGAAGAACAGAATCGGGATTGCAACGCGGCTGACGAACGCCGGATCGTTGATCAGCGCCATCGATCGCAGCGCCGCCCTCAGCCATCCGATCGTCGGTGAACCGATCGTCAGCTCCGGCGCGGCCTCCATCACCGAACGGTTGCGGCTGAACCGCTCACGGTCCGAGGTCAGCACGTTGCCGTCGAACCCGAAGAATTCTTCCGATCTCGCGCCACCGCCCGGAACGTAGCGCCTGCCAAATCCCAACGGGCACGCCAACTCGGCAAACCCCCGCACCGACCACAATGGAAAACCGAGCTGTGATGGGTGCAGTCCCACCATCGGCGAAATGAGCACCATGCGTTCGAACCACGTTCCCGGTCCGCCGGCATTGCGCAAAAGAATATTGCCGCCCATCGAGTGCGCGAGCGCAAAATATGGCGGCGGACAATCAGGCAGCACGATCTCCCGCATGAAGCTGGCCATGTCCTGATCGTACTCTGAAAAATCGGAGACGTGCCCCTTGAATGGGTCCGCGAGCTTCCGTTGCGAGCCTCCCTGCCCGCGCCAGTCCATCATCGCCACGGCAAAACCGCGTCGCCTGAGATCGGCGATGACCTCGAAATACTTCTCGATGAACTCGGATCGTCCCGAGAACAGGCAGATCGTGCCGCGGCGCGGACCGCGCGTCGCCTCGAACCGGGCATATCGCAACTCGGTGCCGTCGAAACTGCGCAGCATTCCGCTGACTGCGCCGCTCGGCACCGGATTTCGCGCCAGGGAGATCAGGTCCATTGCTTGCTCATCTGGGATTTTAAGATGAGTCACAGGCTATCACACTCGCAGCCCAAAGAGCATGTCGAAGACCGGAGAACAGATATTGTTCCCCGGCCGGTCTCGGCGATGCGACCGCCAGATGTTGATGCGCGGAGGCTCAGTAGCCCCGATAGGGCCGATCGCGCCATGGCCCGCGCGCATCCGCAGACCGGCGGCTGAGCGGCCGCGCGTTGACGACGTCTCCCGAGCAACGGTCGAGACTCAATTCGAACCACCGTCCGCCCCGCGAGCGCGCATTCAGGATCGCGACGTCCTCTTCCAAGGCGACGTCGCGGAAATCATTCCAACCCCTGCTCTCGAGCCTGTCGCGGATCTCCTCCCTCGGAAGGCATCGGCTGGCATAGCGGTCACGGCGCCAATCGCGCGGCGGCGTGAACGGCCTCAGATAGCCCCGTTCATCGCGATATACAGACCGATCCTCGCGCTCGTAGCGCGGCTCCGCATAGCGCCGCGGCGGCGGGTAGCGATAGCTGTCGTCGTAGCGCGGATCATATGACGGCGACCGCTCGGCATAGGGCGGCTCCGGCCCTTCGAGATCGGCGGCTGAGACTGGCACCGCGCCGGTCGTGAGCGCGACCACGGCAATTGCGGCAGCAAAACTCCGGACTGTCATCGGTCACATCCTCCAAGCGGGGCAGCAAAGGGACATCCCCGCAGGCGGCAGGATCATGGTCCCAACCTGAACGGGCGATGAAAGAGACGCTGTGCCCTGCACATACCGGCCGAATTTCAGAGCCGTCATGTGATCGTGTCACAGACCGGCGTCATGGAACCGGCGTCATGAAAAGTGCAATCCAAATACATGATCGAGGGAATAGGTTCCGCCCCCATGCGCCAGGACCCAGACCGCCGCCAACGTCCACAGCAGGACATACTCGACACCGAGCGTATTCCAGAACCAGCGTCCGATCCGGTAGCGCTCGAAGCATGCGACGAGCAGAAAGAGGACCACCGGAATTGCGGCAAGGCGCGTGAACAGCCCGACCGCGACCAGCGGACCGCAGACCACCTCCGTGAAGACGACGGCACGAGCCCAGAACCAGCCGGGGCGATAGCCTTGCAAATCGAAATCCGCAATCGACTGCTGAAACGTCTTCGGGGGCATTCCCGTGTTCCGGAAGAGGCCGAACCCGAGCCGCAGCCCGTGCGGCACGAGCAGCAGGCCGACTCCGACACGCAGCAAGGCCCCGGAAATATCATCGAGCATGATCGGCGACCGCGATAGATTTCACCCATGGACCGGGCTGCCGGTCCCGTCCCCGGTCATCGCACTGCGGTTCCCCGGGCGATGAACCGGCCGGCGCCGATCAGATCCTGATCTCGCCGAGCGCGACGCTCACGCCAAGCGTCGCCTCCATGCTCACGGAGCGGCCGGCATGGCTGACGTCTATGGTATAGCGGCCCGAGCCTTCGTCCAGCTTGTCGAATTTGAAGTCGCCGTAGTTGTCCGTCGCGGTCGCGGCGACCTCGCTCCCGTCCTTCAGCAGACGCACCATTGCGCCTTCGACGCAGTCCACAATCCCATCCGTCTGTTCCGCCACCGACCCGCCGATGAACGCCTTCGAATACCGCCACAGGTTCTTGTAGTAGACGCGCGGGCGCGTGCGATGCTCGGGGTGGAGCACCTCCAGCCCCTCGCGCTGCACCATGCGCTCCATTTCGGAATCGTCGATCCTGATCGCCTTCATCGCGCCGGTGGGGCAGGATTGCGCCCCGCGCGTCTGGTGCCAGCCCTGGTCGATCAGATGTGCATCGAACGGCCAGATCTGCGGAATCTTCAAGTCGTCGTTCCACCAGATATGCCCGTAAGGACAGGCATCCACCAGCTCCCGCTGTCCTTTGGATTTCACCGGATCAATGACGATGATGCCGTCATCGCGCTTGGTCACCGCGCCGTGCCGTGCCATCTTCACGCAAGGCGCATCATCACAGTGGTTGCACATCGTCGGCACGTAGGCGACGTCGATCATGGTGCCCGAGCCGCGCTCTTTCTGCAGGATGTCGATCCAGCGATGGCCGTGCCGCGGCATCGGTCCGGCGATCCCCGGCCATTCATTGCCGACGTACTCGTCCATCGCCGCCAGCGTGCACAAGTTGCAGTTCGTGCACTCGGCCACGTCGATGATCATGTTCCATTTCGCCATCTTGATCTCCTCCCTCCAGCTTCGCGACCTCACACGGCTGCGGCACCGGACCTTCGCTATTTCGCAGGAACGAGATTCGCGGCTTTGAGGCGGTCGCGCCGGTCCATCTTGCGGAATGCCTCGGAGAGGTATTCGGTGGTGCCGTCCCAAGGCGTCACTTCAACGAGACTGTTGGCGCCCGCCAGCGAATGCGTGGTCTTCGTTTGCGTCTTCTCCGGCGTCAGCAGATTGAGACAGCCGCCCCGGTCGACGCTGCGGCCGGGCTCCCCCATCGGGTCGTACACCGCGGACGATTCATAACCATGGCAAACGCCGCGCGGCAGCCTGAGGGTCGGCAGCGCCGCACAGATCACCGCGCCGCGATCGTTGTAGACCTTGACCAGATCTCCCTTCTTGATCCCGCGCGCCTTTGCATCCTCCGTGTTGAGACGGATGATCCAGTAGTAGTAGCCGTCGATCAGCATGCGGTGATCGGAGATGTTGTTGAGGAACGAGCTCTTGCCGTCGCCCTGGGTATGGAAGCTGTACTTTGAATGCGGCGTCAGAAGTTGCAGCGGATACTTCGCATAGAGTTCGCCCGAATGCGGGCCCTCCCACGATGGATCGTACTTGACGATCGGCGGCCGCTCGGGATCGTGAAACCGCTTCAGAGAATTGCATTCGAACTCCAGCTTGCCGGATTGCGTCTGCAGCCCGCGCAGATACTCCTCGGTATAGTCGGACGGCAGCGGCTGGGCTTCCGGCACATCCTTCTTGCGGCCCTCATAGAACCAGCGGAACGAAACCGGCGCCCGCAGCTTCTCCTTCTCCGCGGGAACCACGTAATAACCCCGCTTGATGAACTGCTTCCAGGAAATCGCTTCCGGCAGGTCGGACGCATCGAATTGCCTTTTGACCCAGTCGATCTCGTTGACGCCCTCATTGAAATAATTGGCGAGACCGAGCCGCTTGCACACCTCCGTGAAAATCCAGAAATCGGACTTCGATTCGCCGAGAGGCCTGATTGCCGGCGCCTGGAAGATGATGACCCGATGGTTGAGCTGCTGCTGGCCGTGATGGCCGTAGCCGCCGAGCCCCGCCCATTCGGAGATGTCAACTCGCTCGAAGTTGGTGCACGCCGGCAGCACGACATCAGCGAATTTGGCTTCGCCCTCGAACCAGATCGACTGGTTGACGACGAACTCCAGGTTCTCCGACTGGTACATGCGCACATGCCGGTTGGTGTTGTTCATCGTCCCAAGGATGGAGCCGCCGTACTTGTACAGCATACGGACCGGCGCATGTCCGGCGGCCGGATAGACGAACTTGCCGAACTGATGCTCGATCGACTTTCCGACCCAGCGGTAGCCTTCCGCCTTGCCGTCGGTGATCGCCTCCGGCATCCAGATCCGGGGAATCTGCTGGCCGTTCGAGGACAGCGACGGGAGCTGAGGCATCCGCTGGAACAGCTCGACCGGGATCGCGGTGTTCTCGAGATCCCCGGACATGCCGCCTTCGGAATATCCCGGGAAATAGAAATTGAAATCGACCGGGGTGCCCCATTGCAGGTTGCCCATGTTGACGCCGGGCTTGCCTAGTCCCTGCATCGCGGACAGGCACACCATCACGCGCGCCCACTGAATGCCGGTCTGGTTGCGGCAGGCGCCGCCGTGCCCGTTGCCCCAGCCTCCGGGCGCGAGATAGACGCGCTTCCTGCCCCACTCGCGCGCCAGCGCACGCACATCCCTGGCGGGTACGCCGGTTTCCTGCTCCTGCCATTCGGGCGTCTTTGCGACGCCGTCCTCCTCGCCCAGGAGATAGGCTTTCCAGGCATCGAAACCGACCGTATGCGTGTTGACGTAGTCCTGATCGTACAGGCCTTCCTTGATCCAGACGTAGGCGATCGCCATCGCCATGGCGACCGACGTCGTCGGCCTCGGCGCGAACCACTTTCCGGGCAGAAACTGCGCCGACGCATTGTAGTAGGGATCGACGTGAACAACCTTGATCCCGAGTTTCGGCTGCTTCAGCCACTGCCGGCGCACGGTCCCTTCCTGCGCGCCGTACGAGCCCGATGTCGTCTCCGGATCGGCCGACCAGAACACGACCATGTCGCAATTCTGCAGGCAATCCTCGACCGTGCCGTACGTCTCCGACTGACCGACCCGCAAGGTGTGGCCCCAGTGATGGACCGCGCCCCAGTACCAGCCTTCCCAGGAATCCGGATTGTGGTGCACGCGCGTCATGCCGACCGCGTTGGCGAAGCGGAACAATGCCGACAGGTAGTAGCCGATGTTGCCCCACGTATGGTGGGAACCATGGCTGACCGCGATCGACCCCGGACCGTGCTCGCGCTTCTGGCGCTTGATCTCGCCGGCGACGATATCGAGCGCTTCCTGCCAGGAGATGCGCACGTATTGCGATTTCCCGCGGTTGTGCGGATTGCGCTCCCCGTTAGGGTCGAAATCCACGCGCTTCATGGGATAGAGCAGACGGTCCGGCGAATAGACGATCGACTTCGCATTCTGCCCGTGCGGGGCCAGCGTCGTCTTGCGTGGCGGCGTGAGCTCGATGCCGCGGGCCTTGATCGTCCACGGCGGTGGATCGTCGGCATCGAACTCGATCGGCGTCATACGCACGATCTTGTCATCCTTGACATAGACGAAGACCGGACCGCCGTTGGTCATGTTGCAATAGCGCATCGATCCGTCAGGCTGCCGGATGCCAAACTTATAGCCGACGGTCTGGGCCATCATGATGGTCTGGGCCATCCAGTTCGTCAGATCTTCCGGCCCCTCGACGGTGAGCTTGAAATCCTTCTGGGCGTTGATCTGATCCAGCCAGTTGATCGGCGGCGTAAGCAGCTTTGCGCCGAGCTTCGCGTTCTTGAACGCCAGCGTTACGTCAGCGCTGCCGTGCCTGCCCTTGCCGGACGTGACGCGACCGTCATGAAAGCGATACCAACGGCAAACCTCTTCATCCCGCGCCACCAGCTGGAACACGAGGTTGCGTTCCTTCACGCGTTGCAGGAATGCCGGATGCCGCCGCACCTGGAGCTGCAGAAGCTGGGCCAGCCCCCAAAGGACGGTGGAGAACTTCTGCGTCGCAATCGACATCGCCTGACCTCCCTGGTGGCACCGGTCCGCAGGCCGTAACGGACAGCCGGGGACCGGATCTGCGCCAAGTATCCAGCGATATCGATCCGGGTCAACCTGTCACAGGCGGGCAAGGAATCAACCCGCCACGATTATGGTTCAGCATGCTGGACCCGGGACTCGGGCGACGCTAGATCTAGACGTGACCGAAGCAGACCCAATCGGCTGCCGACCGGACCGCGCCGACTCGTCGACGGATACAAGAGAAAATCAGGAGGCACCCCATGGCTACATCCATCCCCAACAGTCGCACCCGCCAGTCGGCGGTCGCCATGCAGCCGGCAGCCGATCCCGCGGGATGGTCCAAGGACGACCTGGCAGCCGATAAGAGCTGGATCCACGAGCTGACGCCAAAGGAGATCGAAGACCTCGACCATGCCGTCGCCGAGGTCGAAAACAGCGGGATCGAGCTGGCCACCGTACGCCGGCAGGATTTTCCGCTGCCGGTTCTAGGTCCCGTGCTCGACGCCCTCAAGGACGAGGTGATCGACGGCAGGGGGCTCACGCTGATCCGCGGCGTGCCGGTCCAGCGCTACACCCGCCTGCAAAGCGCGATCGCGTACTGGGGCATCGGCACCTACATCGGCGAACCGGTGTCGCAGAACCGCAAGGGGCATCTGCTCGGCCACGTCAAGGACCTGGCCAACAGCTCGCTGTCGAATCCGACCAATCGCGGCTACCATACCCACGATAAACTGCCGTTTCATTCCGATTCCTGCGACGTCGTCGGCCTGCTCTGCCTCCATCCCACCAAGTCGGGCGGGGAAAGCACCGTCGTGAGCTCGATCCACATCTATAACGAGATGCTGAAAAGCCGGCCGGACCTCGTCGCGGAGCTGGCCAAGCCCATCTACCGCGACCGGCGCGGCGAGGTGCCGGAGGGAGCCGAGCCATATTTTCTGCTGCCCGTGTTCAACTTCGAAGACGGCTATCTGACGGTCAACTGGCAGGGCGGATACATCCGCTCCGCGCAACGCTTCGAGGAGCTGCCACGCCACAGCCCGGCGCTGACCGAAGCGCTGGACCTGTTCGCCAGCATGGCCCGCGAACTCTGCTATCATATGGACTTCCGCCCCGGTGACATCCAATTCCTGCACAATCACGTCACCGTGCATTCGCGCACCGAGTTCATAGACTTCGACGAGCCGGAGAAGAAGCGCCACCTCCTGCGCCTTTGGCTGGCGACGCCGGGCGGCCGCCCGCTGCCGAAGGCGATGTGGAATCGCTACGGCCCTCACATGAAATACAAGCGTCCGGCCGGCGGCGTGATCGTTCCGGGAACCGTGCTCAAGACACCACTCGATGCCGAATAGCATGGGTAAGTGAGGGTACGGATCGACGCGGCGGCTGGCCGCGTCGATTATCGCAATAAAACTTGCGCCCCAGGGAGGACAACAAATGCGTCGGCATGAGACTTGGCATGGGACATTGTGTTCTGTCTGGCTTGTTGCGGTGCTGACGCTGGCCGCCGCACCCTCGGTTGCCGCGCAGGATTTCTTTGCCGGCAAGACGATGACAATGGTCGTCGGATCGGCCTCCGGCACCGGCTATGACGCCTACGGCCGCGCGGTGATGCGCCATCTCGTCAATCACCTGCCCGGAAAGCCGACAGGCATCGTCCAGAACATGCCGGGCGCGGGCAGCACGCGCGCAGCGGCGTACATGTCCCAGATCGCGCCCAAGGACGGCACCACGATCGCCATCCTGTTTCCGGGAGCAATCGCAGCCCCGCTGACGGCACCGCCGGGCAAATACCGCTACGATCCGCGCCAGTTCAATTTCCTGGGCACAGCCGACAGCGGCACGCGCGGCTGCTCGACATCGCTCAAGTCCAAGGTCAAGACCTTCGAGGATGCGAAGAAGTACGAAGCGACAATCGGCTCAACGGCACCGGGCGGCTCGACTTTCGACTATCCCACGATGCTGAACCGCCTGACCGGCACCAAGTTCAAGGTCGTGCCAGGCTACAAGTCGACCGGCTCCATCGCGCTTGCCATCGAGCGCGGCGAGGTCGACGGCTGGTGCGGCATCGAAATCTCCACCTATCACGCCGTGCGGCCGAACTGGATCGCGAACAAGGAAGTCAACTTCCTGGTCCAGCTCGGCCTGGAGCCGAACGAAGAGATGACCAAGGCCGGATTCCCCGAGGTCTGGAAATTCGTGCCGCCCGAGAACAAGGTGGTCATGGAAATGATCGTCAGTCAGCAGGTGTTTCAGCGGCCGTTCGTTGCGCCGCCAGGAACGCCGGCCGACCGCGTGAAGCTGCTTGCGGCCGCATTCGACGCCACGATGAAAGACAAAGCCTTCCTTGCCGAAGCAGAGAAGTCGAAGCTGTCGGTCAATCCGCGCACCGGCGCCCAGGTCAAAGCCCTGGTCGACAAAATGTACTCATCGCCCAAGGAGCTCGTCGAGCGCATGGCCAAGGCCGTGGCGCCCTGACACGGAGAATGTGCTGGAGGATCGGTCTGGCTCTGCATCGATCGAGTCGACGCAGAGCGGGATCATCACGACCGGCGGCAAAGCCTCGCGTGATCGGAGGCGAGACGGCATCGTGCCGTCTCAAGCCCGCGCAGCGCTCTCCGGTCCGATCAGGGACGCTGCCTCGCTCAAAAAACGCGGAGCTTGCGAGCCTCTCACCTTTCTCGCCCAGGGCATACTGAGGCATCGGACACAACATCACCTCCCGCATCACCTCCCGCGGGGGGCTGGCTTGCGTTGGAACGGACAACGCTGGCGCCTTCTTGACCTTAAAGTTAGCTTGTGCTAATAAATGTTGTCATTGCTAGTATAGCTGAGATCATCGGCGGACTTTAGAGGGCACAGGGGTTATGCGAACCGGTCAACGACTTCTGATTCCATTGGCGGGCGCGGTCATGCTGGTTGGCGCCGCGTACCCTGCATCGGCGCAGGACAAGAGCCGATATTCGCTCTTCAATCCCACGCCCGATCGTGATTTGCGCGATATGACGACGGATCGGCCCGATACGACCGAAAGCCCGTTCACTGTCGATGCCGGCCGCATCCAGGTCGAAACCAACGTGTTCGGATATTCACGCTCTCGCCCCGATCAGTTTGGCGCCGTCTCCGACAGCTACGAGTTCGCCACAACGAACGTGCGGATCGGGCTCACCGACACCACCGAAATCAACGTGGTCTGGCAGCCATACGGCACGGCGAGAACGCGGCAGCCCGGTGCCGGTCCGGCATTGCGTGATTCGGGCATCGGCGGCGTCGACATCCGCGGCAAGATCAATCTGTGGGGCAACGACACCTTCGACAGGACCGGATCAGCGTTGGCGCTTCTTCCCTTCGTCACTCTGCCAACCAACAAGGACAACGGCATCAGTCCCGATCATGTCGAAGGCGGATTGATCGTGCCTCTGGCGCTCGCATTGCCCGCCAACTTCGGCCTCGGCCTCAATGGCGGGATCGTCTGGGTAAAGGAGGACGGGGTCGCGGGGTACCATGCCGAATATCTCGCCTCGGCCTCGATCGCCTACGAATGGACCGATAAGCTCGGGACCTACTACGAGATCGCGGCAACCTTCAACACGGGCAATCCGCGCAGCGACAGCGTCATCGTCCTCGGTACCGGGATCACCTATGCCGTCAGCAAGAACCTGCAACTGGACGCCGGCGTCAATTTCGGCATCACCGATGCTACCGACCGGATCAATCCGTTTGTCGGGGTCTCGAGGCGCTTCTAGCATGGGGATCGGACAGGATTCTCAGGCCGGATGGCAGCGTTGTCCGGCGCCGTCACGGAAAACCTGAACGGCTGAACCGCAGATCCCGATTGCGAAACGACGGCTTCCCGCCAGCCGACTGCAGACCGGTTCCTGCTGCGGCGACTCCGGGCTTCTCCGCGAGCACTGAGCAGGCGGAGACTTGCCGTAGGCGGCCGCCGCCGCGGCCGTGACGGCTGAGGGGGTGAGAGTTCCAACACCACGAAAATCCGTCATGGCCGCGCCGGGGCGACGTGGCAACGTCGGCCCGGACAACGGCGGCCATCCACGTGACTCACCGCGGGCACTGCGCAAGCGGAGACTTGCTGTAGGCGGCCGCCGCCGCGGCCGTGACGGCTGAGGGGGTGAGAGTTCCAACACCACGAAAATCCGTCATGGCCGCGCCGGTACGACGTGACAACGTCGGCCCGGACAACGGCGGCCATCCACGCGGCTCTCAGCCCTGCAAGCGAAGCCGTAGCCATCCGCGCGACACTTACGAGCATTGTTCGACCGACGCAAAGAAGCCGACACTCGGGTCGTGGGCTGCAATGGCCGCCTGATCGATGCGACTTGCCATTTCGCTGCCCAGGATTGGTGGGATGCAGGGCGGTTGGCGCGGCGATCGCGAAGGCTCAGATGTCGGTTGCCTCGGGCGGCTCCGGTCACCTATGAAATTCGTCGTCTGCAGGATCTGGAAGCTGAGGTGGAGATGAGTGACATCGATTACGGACGCATGCCCCCGACCACTGCTCACAGCCGCGCTCTGCGTCATTCCAGCATCGGCCGCTTCCCGTTTCGCAAACGCCTCGGTAGCCGGAAACTGACGGCGGTGATGGCCCTTCTCCTGTTTGCGGCGGGCGGCTGGGAAACCGGGGTTGCGGCCCAGTCGATGGACAAATGGCTGCTTCGGCTGGATCCGGAGGAACGCGCGCGTCAAGCCTGCATGCTGCGGGGCCTCAACGATGTCCGGCGAGATCCGCGCCTGCGCACCGCCGATCGCATGAAGAGCAGCATCCTGAGCCGAGCCGCCATTGATGCCACCCACCACATTGTTGCCAAGGGGGGGGCGGTCAGGATGCGCGGCAAGTGGTATGCCCTGTCATTCGATTGCCACCTGACACCCGACCACATGAGGGCCAAGGACTTCTCATTCACGCTCGGCGCACCGATCCCGAAGTCGAAGTGGCAGGACCTCGGCCTGTGGTGATCGCCGGCACGCCGGGACTCCGTATGCTGAGACAGTGAGCCAGTCCACGATGTTTCCGGCTCGCCCGGCCGATGCCGGATGTGATGCGGCCTGGCTACACTTTGTCCTTGCGGCGCTCTGACTTCGGTAGGAACAATCAAGCTGGGCCGTGTGCTTTTCGTGACCCACGCTGGAGAGGCTGCAATGCCGGCAACTCTGACCCTGTTTCACCTGGCAGGCTTCGTGGCGATGCTGCTGTGGGGCATGCACATGGTCCACAGCGGCATTATCCGCGCTTACGGCGGCAGCCTGAGGCAGCTTCTCGGCCTCGGGTTGAGCAGCCGGTGGCGGGCGTTTCTGGCCGGCCTCGGCATCACCGCGCTTGTGCAAAGCAGCACAGCCACGGCACTGATGTCCACGAGCTTCATCGCGGCGGGCCTGATGGGCCTCGTCCCCGCCCTTGCCGTCATGCTTGGCGCCAATGTCGGAACTACTCTCATTGTGCAGGTTCTGACGTTCAACGTGGCGGTCGTAGCACCGATCTTCATCCTGGTCGGTTTCATTGCGTTCAAGCGCGGCGGCAAGACGCGCTATCGTGACCTGGGGCGTGTCGGCATCGGGATCGGCCTCATCCTGGTGGCATTGCATCTCATCATCGCCACCATGCAACCCGTCGAGAAGGCCGAAGCCCTGCGTCAGCTCTTGGCGATCCTTTCCAGTGATCCCCTTGTCGATATTGCCATCGCTGCCGTGCTTACGTGGGCCGCTTATTCAAGCGTGGCGGTGGTTCTGCTGGTCATGACGCTGGCGGCCCAGCATATCGTCACGCCCGTTGCTGCGTTGGCGCTGGTGCTCGGTGCCAATCTCGGCAACGTGATTCCTCAATTCCTTGCGGCGGGGTCCAACGCGGACGCAAAACGGCTGGCGCTCGGCAATCTGGTGGTGCGCGCCAGCGGCTGCGTGGCCGCCATTGCCTTGCTTCCGTGGATTGCCTCGGCGATGGCGCGACTGGAGTCCAGCCCTGCGCGGCAGGTGGCGGATTTCCATACCCTGTTCAACCTCGCACTCGCCGTCATTTTCATCGGCGCCCTTAGTCCGCTCGCCCGATTGTGCACGCGGATGGTGCCGTCTCAGCCGCCCAGCGGCGATCCGGCCAGGCCTCAATACATCGACGCGGGCGGGGTCGGCAGCAGCCCGGCCCTGGCTCTGGCCGACGCGGCACGCGAGGTGCTGCGCATGATCGATGTCATCGAATCGATGCTGCGCATGTTCCTGGAAGCGCTCAAGAACGATGATCGAAGCCTGCTGGCCAGACTGGCCGACATGGACGATACGGTCGACCGGCTGCACAACGCCGTGAAGCTGCATCTGACGGAAATCAGCCGCAGGAACGGGTTGAGCGAGGCCGACGCCAGGCGCTGCTCGGACATTCTCGCCTTCACCATCAACCTCGAGCACATCGGCGACATTCTGGATAAGAGCCTGAGGGAGATCGCGGCCAAGAAGATCAAATACAAGCTCACGTTCTCGCAGGAGGGCCTGCACGAAATCGCCGCCATGCATCAAAGCCTTCTCGACGACCTGCATCTCGCCACCAGCGTCTTCATGCTCGGCAATCTCGGATCCGCCCGGGCGCTGCTGGCGGAGAAGGAGCGGATGCGTGAACTGGAGAAGGCGGCAACCGAGAACCACCTGCGCCGGCTTCGGGAAGGCCGTCCACAGAGTATCGAGACGAGCTCGCTGCATCTCGACATTGCGCGCGACCTCAAGCGGATTGCCGCACACATTGCCTCGGTCGCCTATCCGATCCTGGAGCAGAACGGCTCTATCCGGCCAACCCGCCTGATCGGCCACGGCGATACGCCGGGCGGCAACCGCTCAGCGGAGTAGTCCGTCGGATTGGCCGGGGAGAATGGGCCCAACCGAGGACGCAGCACGAGTTGTCGATTTGATTTGGCTGGGGGACTAGGATTCGAACCTAGACAGGCAGAGTCAGAGTCTGCAGTCCTACCATTAGACGATCCCCCAAACCGGGACCGGCCGCGACGCGGCGGCACTGAGGTGTGGCTCTCTATCAGCGTTGGCGGTCCGATGCAACACCTGCGTCCCCAACCGCCACGGGCCACAGCCTCACCTCGACTCCGAGACCCTTCGCGCCGCCGTCAGCCGCGCTTCGCCGACAATACCCGACCAAGCAACTCGCCGAGCAGCCGGCGTTCGGCTGCCGTCAGCGGGGCGAGCGCCTCGGCTTCCTGCGCGCCGATGCGGCGCTGGATCAAAGTCACAACCTCCACGCCGGCGGCGGTCAGGCTGAGCGCCGTGGCGCGGCGGTCGCCGGGCCGTGCCGCCCGCACCACCAGATCGGCCTGGACCAGCCGCTTGATCTGCTCGTGCAGCGTCGGCGTCTCGATCTCGAGCCTGCGGGCCAGCTCGGTCTGCGTGAGACCGGGCGTGCCGGCGATCGACATCAGGATGCCGCCGCCGACCGGCGTGATCGCAAGTCCCTCCGCCGCAAAGAACGCGCGCCAGGCCTCCACGAAAGCCGAATGCACCCGGCGCAGCCGATAGCCGACCAAATCGTCGGGCAGGCTCGAATAGCCTGCCTCTGTCGCGGCCGGCTGGGACCGGCCGGCTGCGCGTTGCGATCCATCCATCGAGCAGCGACCTCGTTCGCCTCAGCGCGTTTCCTCGCGCCATATGCCGAGCTTCTCCTGCGCGCTGCGATCGGAGAACGTGAACACGATCGCATCCTTGCTGGCGCGCACCGAGTGCCACGCCCAGCTCGGGATGATGCCGATGTCGCTCTCGCCCATGGCGAGAGCCTTGCCGTCGACATTCGCCGTCAGCTCGCCTTCGACGCAGATCACGACGCGGCCGTCGGTGGCGCGCTGCTCCTTGGTCTCGAAGCCCTTCGGCAGGAAGGTCAGCCAGGTTGCTATGGTCGGCATCGCCCAGCCGCCGGTCAGCGGATTGACGTAGCGGAGCGCATAGCCGCTGTGGGCGTCGGGCCTGCCCTGATCGACGATGTCCATCAGCGCCGCCCGGCTTCGCTCGTAGGTGTAGTTGAAAATCGGCGAGGTGAGGCCGAACGGGCTCTCGCTCGTCAGCGGCGCTAGGCCGGAGCCGTACCGCGACACCGAGTAGCCCTCCGACTTGGTGATCGTCTGGCTCTTCTCGTTGTGGTGCTCCATGAAGCCCGACTCGAAGAAGTTGATCATATGCAGGTCGAGGCCATCGACCCAGATGATCGGCGTGGTGTTCTCCTGGCCATGATCATGCCAGGCCCCGTTAGGCGTGATCACGAAGTCGCCGCGCTTCATGTAGGTCCGCTCGCCGGCTACCGACGTATAGCCGCCGTCCGACTCCAGAACGAAGCGAAGGGCGGACGCCGTGTGCTTG
>JBFWYV010000016.1:0-31895 GCA_050186055.1 Hyphomicrobiaceae bacterium
CGCGACGACGGCCGGAGAGCCCGCCGGCGCGAGCTCCCACCTCCACAGCGCCGCGCCCTCGCTGCCGGCTTCGATGCTTTGCGCGCCCCAGGCGTGCCACGCCGTGTCATGCGTGAATGCGCCTGCTGACGATCGGGCAGCGCCATTCGCGACATAGATCACGCGATTTATACCGTCGGCCGGAAGCGACAGGCTGGAACCGGCCGTCAGGTTGTCCTCGATCAGGCGGAGCTCGAAGCTCATGACGTTTCCTCCCTGTCCGCTGTCAGCTTCCCTTGAACGCCGGCGCGCGCTTGGCGTGGAAGGCTTCCACGCCCTCCTTGAAGTCGTCGGACTGGCGCAGCCGCGAGTAGTTGTAGCCTTCGAGCTCGATCGCGATGGTGAGGCTTGCATCCTCGGTCTCGTTGAGCAGCTTCTTGGCCGTCCGCTGGGCCAGCGGCGAGAATGTGCGCAGCTCTTCGACCAGGGCGTTTGTGGCCTCCTCAAGCTTTTCGTCAGGCACGCATTCGGTGGCGACGCCCCAATCGAAGGCCTGCCGTCCGGTGATGCGGCGCGAGCGCATGACGATATCCTTGGTGCGCGTGATGCCGACCATCTTCTGCAGACGCGCCGAGCCGCCCGAGCCCGGAATCTGCCCCAGCTTCTGCTCCGGCAACGCGTACAGGCAGGTCTCCGATGCGATACGGAAATCGCAGGCTAGCGAGATCTCGAACCCGACGCCGAAGCAGTAGCCGCGATTGGCCGCAATCACCGGCTTTTCGGCCCGGGCGGGCGCGGCGATGTTCCAGGCCAGCTTCGAGACGTGCTCCGGCGACGCCTCCATGAAGCCCTTGATGTTTCCGCCTGAGGAAAAGTGCTTACCTATGGCGCGCAGAACGATAACCCGAACCCGGTCGTCGGCGTCGAGGGCCTCGAACACCAGACGAAGCTGATCGCGTTCGGCCATCTCGATCACGTTGAGCGGAGGCCGGTCCAGGATAACGTCAGCGCGTTCGGCCGATGCGTCGAACTCGACACGGAACCCGTCAAGCGCGACAAGACGTGGATCGGCAAAAGTCATCGGCTGGGCCATGACGGATGTGTTCCTCTGCTGCTGACATCATTGGTGGAAACGGACATCCTCGGCACGGATCCCGCAGGAGACGAGCCGGCCGCCGGAAGGGCCGCCACCGACGCCTGCCGGCCGGGCTGCCGGCATGGAGCTAAGCAGAATTGCCGTCCGACACCAATGCAAAAACAACTGCCTGGCGCCGGCAAGGGGCAAATTGCAGACCGGGAGAGCGCCGAGAGGGACATGACCAGGTTTTCGCCACGGCGCAACGGCGCCACATCACGCCGCCACATTCGTGGTAGATTGATCACCGGCGCGGCATTGCGCATAAACTCCGACTGTCGAATCACACTCCCCCCGAACAGGTAGCGCCGCACGTGATTCAAATGCGCAACGTAGGGCTGAGGTACGAGCGCGGACCCGAGGTCCTGCGCGACATCAACCTCAACCTCGTTCCGGGCTCGTTCCACTTTCTGACCGGCCCGTCGGGCGCCGGCAAGACGTCGCTGCTGCGCATGATGCTGCTGTCGCTGCAGCCATCGCGCGGGCAGATCCAGATCTTCGGCCAGGACGTGGCCAGGATCAACACAACGCGCAGGGCGCAGCTCCGGCGGCGGATCGGCATCGTGTTCCAGGACTTCCGTCTGCTCGATCATCTGACGACCTGGGAGAACGTCGCCTTGCCGCTGCGGGTGCTGGGGAAGGATATCGACGACTATCGCGAGGACGTGACCGACCTGCTGCAATGGGTCGGCCTCGGTGACCGCATGCATGCGCCGCCTTCGGTGCTGTCGGGCGGCGAGAAACAGAGAGCGGCAATTGCGCGCGCCGTGATCGGCAAGCCGGAGCTGCTGCTTGCCGACGAGCCGACCGGCAACGTAGACCCGCAGATGGCACGGCGTCTTCTGCGCCTGTTCGTCGAACTCAACCGGCTTGGAACATCCGTGGTCATCGCCACCCACGATCACCAGCTCATGCGCCACCACAGGGCGCCGCGAATGGAGCTTTACGAGGGCCATGTCCGGATCGTTTGACAGAACCGGCGGCTCCCGGCGGCCATTCGCGCACATGCCGCAAGGGCATGCCTACGACGACTATTATGCCGACGTCCCGACCACCGGCCCGCCGACGCTCGGCGGACCGTCGCAGCGGCCGGCGTTCACGGAACGGGAGCTTGTCGGCAATTCGCGATATGACAAGCCTGCCATCGAGCCGGGCAGAACACCGATCGTGCCCGCCGGATCGGTGGCCGGCAACTCGCTGACCCTCGTCGTCTCGATCATGTGCTTCCTTGCCTGCCTCACGGCGGGCGCGGTCTACATGATCAACCAGTCGGCGAACGCCTGGCTGCACGACATCGCCAGCGAAGTGACCGTCCAGGTCGAGCCGCGCGATGGCGCCGATACGGAAAAGACCGTCCGCGACGTCTCCACGTACCTTTCGCGCCAACCCGGCATCGTCACGGTGCGTCCGCTGTCGGTGGAAGCGTCCGCGGACCTGCTCGAGCCTTGGCTCGGCAACAGCGACGCGTTGAAGTCGCTGCCGATGCCGCGTCTGATCGCTGTCGAGCTCGATCGCTCGTCCCCGCCCGATTTCAGGGGCATCAAGGCGCAGCTCTCGCGCCAGTTTCCGGCAGCGAACCTCGACGACCACCGGCAGTGGCAGCAGCAGATCCGCGCCGTCACCGGCACACTGGCTCTCGGCGGGCTCGCCATCCTGTTCCTGGTGGGAGCCGCTACCACCGCGATCATCATTACCGCGACCCGCAGCGCGATGGCGTCGAACCGCGAGATCGTGGAAGTGCTGCACTACGTCGGCGCCAACGACCGCTTCATCGCCCGCGAGTTCGAACGCCAGTTCCTCCGGCTCGGCATCAAGGCGGGGCTGATCGGTGCAGCGTTCGCCATGATGGTGTTCTTTCTGCTGCCGATCGCGATGCAGATGCTCGGCGGCGGGTCCGTGACTCAGGCCCAGATGATCCACCTGATCGGCACCGGGAACCTGGACGCCAGAGGATACGGGATGCTGTTCGGGCTGGTGGTGGTGATCGCGGCACTGTGCATGCTGACGTCGCGTTTCGGCGTCTATCGGATCCTTCACTCCCAGTGACGAGGGCCGGCAGACGGCGCCTCTTTCATCCGGCAACGGGGGAAAAATCCTTGGATTGCCTTGAACTTGCCTTGCCGACAGGGCAGGCATTCGCTTTGGACGCTTCCCGACCGGGAATGCCGGCGGATATTGGTCGGCGGGCGGCCCGCGGTGTTTCAGCACGCCGACTTTCGGTGTCGCCGTATGACATCGCTGTTCCGCGAGAATTAATTCAAACGAGCTCACGATCGTCGATTGCTATTGACCGGCAAGAAACCATGGCGGCGCAATAGGCCCCGAGAGGCCAGGCGTCGGCCAGCCGCCAATGAGGCTTGAAACACGGCATGACCGCGTTGAGACGGACAACGAGCATTGCCATCATGACCGGGGCGGGGATCCTCGTGCTGCTCCTGTTCGGCTTCGTGCTGTTTGCGACCGCTGCAACACGAAAGGCATCGCAGCAGATCGCGCAGGCCGACGGCATCGTCGTATTGACCGGCGGCAAGCTGCGCATCGACGAAGGAATGCAGTTGCTGCGGGATGGACGCGGCCGCCGGCTGCTGATCACCGGCGTCAATCCACGGACCACACGAAACGACGTCAAGCGCATCGCCAATCCGGGCGCCGAGCTGTTCGACTGCTGCGTCGACTTCGGCTACATGGCGCAGGATACGATCGGCAACGCGGATGAGACGCGTGACTGGGTCAAGCGCAACCACTATGGCAGCCTGATTGTCGTAACCTCGAGCTACCACATGCCGCGCAGCCTCAGCGAGCTGGGGCGTGCCCTGCCCGGTGTCGAGCTGATACCCCATCCCGTAGTGCCGCCTTCTCTCAGCGGCAAGGCTTGGTGGCTCGACCAGTCGACGATCCGCATGCTGGCGAGCGAGTACCTGAAGCTGCTTCCGTCGGCAGCTCGCTACATGGCAGTCACGGCCATGCGCCACCTGACATCGAATGGTCCCCCGCACGCCGTGTCGGTCTCCCTGTAATCACGCGCGCTTGCGATGCCTTCCCGTTGTAATCGTCATGCGATACGGCATGGTCGGCCGTCTCGTTGCCATCGGTCCTGGAACATCATGACGATCCTTCGCTCGGTCACCTATCTGATCGCATTCTATCTGGCCACGGCGCTGTTCCTGGTGCTCGGCAGCCCGTTGCTGCTGGGGCCGCGGCAATGGGCGATGGCGGGGCTTCGCGCCCATGCCCGTGCCTGCCTCTGGCTGCTGCGCGTGATTGCCGGCACCCGGATGGAGGTGCGCGGCCGGGAGAACCTGCCGACAGGGGCCTGCCTGGTCGCGTCCAAGCACCAGTCCGCGTGGGATACGTTCGCGCTTGTGCCGGTCTTCCGCGACCCTGCCATCGTGCTCAAGGCGGAGCTCGGCCTGATCCCGCTGTACGGCTGGTTCTGCCGGAAGTTCGAGCACATCCTGATCCGCCGCGAGCGCGCTGCCGCCGCGCTGAAATCGATGGTCGCAGACGCCCGCGACCGGGCTGCCGCCGGGCGGGAGATCGTGATCTTCCCGGAAGGAACGCGGCGTCCGCCCGGAGCGGCCCCCGACTACAAACCCGGTGTTGTTGCCCTCTATGAGGGGCTCGGTCTCCCCTGTGTTCCGGTCGCCCTCAACTCGGGGCTCTATTGGCCACGCCGCAGCGTGCTGCGCTACCCCGGCACGATCGTTGTCGAGATCCTCGAGCCGCTGCCGCCGGGCCTCGATCGCCGGACGTTCAAGGCCGAGCTCGAGAGACGCATAGAGCAGGCGACCGGTCGGCTGCTGGCCGAAGCCCACGCCTCGCCGTCCCCGCCGCCGATGCCCGCAGCTTCAAGTTTGACTGCAAGCGAACAATAAAGGAACTTAATCAGAACTTTTGTTGACTCATTTGAAATGTGGCCCTAAGCTGTTTTTGTTGATGGGCGCGAAGGCGCAAATCCGCGAGAGCCATGATGTACCCTCACCCCTTCGACCAGGCGGAAATCGCCCGCGAGATCTGGGACCAGAAGTATCGCCTGAAGGCTGCTGACGGCACGCCGCTCGAAGCTTCCATGGACGAAACGTGGTGGCGGGTGGCACGGGCCGCAGCCGCAGCCGAGAAAGGCGGCAAGCGCGTGCGCGACCGCTGGGCCAAGCGGTTTCACGCCATCCTCAGCGATTTCACGTTTCTTCCCGCCGGACGCATCATCGCAGGTGCAGGCACGGACCGGCGCGTGACCTTGTTCAATTGCTTCGTCATGGGCCGCATCGATGACGACCTGAGCTCGATCTTCGACAACGTCCGCGAGGCCGCCCTGACCATGCAACGGGGCGGCGGCATCGGTCACGACTTCTCCACGCTGCGTCCGGCCGGCGCACCGGTGCAGTCCACCGGCGCCGATGCATCGGGGCCGGTCAGCTTCATGGACGTGTGGGACGCGATGTGCCGGACCATCATGGCCGCCGGCTCTCGCCGCGGCGCGATGATGGCCACGCTGCGCTGCGATCATCCCGATATCGAAATGTTCATCGACGCCAAGGCCGATCCGGCCAGGCTTCGCAACTTCAATCTGTCGGTCCTGGTGACGGATGCGTTCATCGAAGCCGTCCGCAAGGATGCGGCATGGCCGCTGACGTTCGAGGGCAAGGTCTACCGGACGGTATCCGCCCGCGCGCTTTGGGACCGCCTGATGCGGGCGACCTACGACTATGCCGAGCCCGGCGTGATTTTCATCGATCGCATCAATGACCTCAACAACCTCGCCTATTGCGAGCATATCGGCGCCACCAATCCGTGCGGCGAACAGCCGTTGCCGCCATACGGTGCGTGCCTGCTCGGGTCCATCAATCTCGCCCGCATGATCGACCGGCCGTTCGAGCCGGGAGCCGACATCGATGCCGCCATGCTTTCGGAGCGCGTCGAGCTTGCTGTGCGCCTGTTGGACAACTGCATCGACGTGTCCAGCTATCCGCTCAAGGCCCAGCAGCAGGAAGCGCGGGCCAAGCGGCGGATCGGGCTCGGCGTTACGGGCCTTGCCGATGCCCTCATCTTCGTGGGCCTCAACTACGGCTCGGCGGCAGCCGTGCGCAAGGCCGAGGACTGGATGCGGCAGATCGAGCATGCCGCCTATCTGGCCAGCGCCAGTCTGGCAGCGGAGAAGGGCAGCTTCCCGCTTTACGACGCCGCCAGGTTTGCGACGCGTCCCAACGTCCGGCGCCTCGCGTCGGACGTGCAGTCGGCGATCGCCCGGTACGGCATCCGCAACGGATGCCTGACCTCGATCGCACCGACCGGCACGATCTCTCTTCTCGCCGGCAATGTTTCGAGCGGCATCGAGCCGGTGTTCGACTTCGAATACCAGCGCCGGCTGCGCCGGTCCGACGGACGGCTGGAGACCGAGCGCGTATCCGACTTCGCCTATGCGCTTTACCGGGCGCGGCATCCCGGTACAGCGCTCCCGGACGCCTTCGTCACCGCCAACGCATTGCCGCCGACAGCCCACATCGAGATGCAGGCCGCGCTCCAGCGCCACGTCGACAGCTCGATCTCGAAGACGATCAACTGCCCCGTCGATATGCCTTTCCCGGCCTTCAAGGACATCTACATCTCGGCCTACGACAAGGGCCTCAAGGGCTGCACCACATTTCGCCCGAACCCGATCACCGGCTCGATTCTGAGCGCAGCGCCGACAACGGAGGATGCCGATAAGCCCGCCGCCCCCGCCACTGCTGCGCTGTCCGAACCTCCGCAACCGGATCTGCCAGCTACAGCACCGATTGCCGCTCCAACTGCACCGGCGGCTCGCAACGCACGGGGCGATATCGTCTACATGTCCAGGCCGCTGGAGCGTGCGCCGGCACTGGCCGGCTTCACCTACAAGCTGCGCTGGCCAGGCAGCGACAATGCGATCTACGTCACCATCAACGACATCGAACGCGACGGCCGGCGACGGCCGTTCGAGATCTTCATCAACACCAAGAACCTGGAGCACTATGCCTGGACGGTTGCGCTGACCCGGATGATCAGCGCCGTGTTCCGGCGCGGCGGCGATGTGACGTTCGTCGTCGAGGAGCTCAAGGCCATCTTCGATCCGCAGGGCGGGCATTGGATCAACGGCCGGTACGTCCCGAGCTTGCTGGCGGCCATCGGCGGCGTGATCGAGGCCCATATGCTGCGGATCGGCTTCCTGCGGCCCGGCGAACGCGTGGCCGAGGATGCTGCCGACGATGAGGTGCTGCCATCCAGTGCTTTCGCGCAAGCGCCGTCGGTCGGCGCGGCTGCTTCACCGCATCCGCAGCCGGCCGAGATGAACGAGTTTGCAGAAGGCAGGCCGGATCCCGGCACCGCGCCGGGACGGTTGGCCGTGACGTCGGCACGCCGCCTGTGTCCACGCTGCACGCAACCCGGTCTGGTGCGCGAGGAAGGATGCTGGGTCTGCAAGTCCTGCGGCTACTCTCGCTGCCAATGACCGGCCGGCGCAAACCGGCCGGCCACCCCCGGCAAATCCGATATCACGACGCTCAACTTGCCCGTTGCAGACCCGGATGGGGATGGGCCGTGCAGCGGGAGCGGAACGCCTACTTCTTCATCGTCGCCTCGTCAGCCTTCTTCACCAGCTCCGGAGGGTTGTTGTAGATATCCGCAACGATCTGCCTCACATGCTCGGCGGAGGTCGGAGAGATCTCGATTTTCGTCTTTTCCGCATCGGCGAGGAACGCTTTGTCCTTCATCGTCGCCTCGAACGCCTTGCGCAACGCGGCGACGCGATCGGCCGGCACGTCGGGCGGGGCCACGAAAACCCGGCTGATCTCATAGGTGGCGAAGATCAGCTTGTAGAGCCGGCGGCTTTCCTCCGTCTTCAAATAATCCGTTAACTGCGGAACATCCTTCCATTCGGCGTGACGCGGCCCTGCGAGCTGTACGATCACTTTCATTTTTCCGGCGTCGAACTGGTCCTGCCAGAACGACTTCAGCGTCGAGTACGGCAATCCGCAGATGCCCTTCACCTCTCCGTTCTCGATGGCGAGCTTCACGCTGGCCGAACCCTTGTAGCCGTAGATGACCTTGAGCTTGGTCCCCGCCAGGTTGTTGAGCGCCTGCGCAGACTTGCCGAGGGGTCCGGTCGGCCCGGTCGCTCCCCAGACCACCTCCTTCTTCTGAAGGTCCTCGAAAGTGTTGACGCCGGCCTACGTGGAAACCGCGCAGTATCCCGTACCCAGCTCCATGTTGCCTATGATGTTGAATTTCTGCGCATCATACTTTGCGAGGTCGTTGCCGAACAGCGGCTCGACCAGGAAGCTCTGCGGAAAGGTGCCGATGATCGTGCCGTCCTTGGGCCCCACGTTGTAGAGCAGGTTGGCGGCGTTGACCCCGCTCGCGCCCGGCTTGTTCTGGACGACCATGCCCGGATTGCCCGGGATGTGCTTGCCCATATGCCGGGCCAAAGCGCGGCCGTAGATATCGAACCCCGTCCCCGGCTGAAGCCCGACCAGAACTGTGACCGTCTTGCCTTTGTAGAATTCTGCGACAGGATCGGCGAGGGCCCACGTCGGAACGGCGACGCTGGCTGCTGCCGCGAAGGCGGCAAGTTTGCGACTTCTGCTGAACATTCGGTTCCTCCTCTTGTTGTCTTTTTTCTGTTCGGCCGGCAGTCAGATCGCTGCCGGTCGCGTTCCGGGAAGCGCGCTTGAAATGCCAGAGCGGGGCAATTCAGTGCGCGCCTCCGCTATTTCACGTAGGCCACCGCCTTTCTCGCGCGGGCCACGATGTCCTTGGGCGTCGCATACAGCTTTTTGATAAAGGCCTGCACTTCGTCTGCGGATGCGGGCGTGATGTCGAGCCTGGCCTTCCCGGCCTCCGCCAGGAAAGCCTTGTCCTTCATCGTTGCGTCGAACGCCGCCCGCAGCGCCTTGAGACGATCCTGCGGAACGCCCGGCGGCGCGGCAACGAGCTTGCCGAGCTTCGCACTGCCGAACACGATATCGAAGACCTGGCGATCCTGTTCCGTCTTGGCGAAATCGTATGCATACGGCACGTTGGGGATCGCTCCCTTCTTGCCGCTCAACTGCGCGACGACCTTCAGCTTGCCGGCTTCGAATGCCGTCGCCCATTGCGAGCGCAGCGTCGACAACGGCAGCGCGCAGATCCCCTGGACCTCATCGCGCTCAAGCGCGACCTTGACGCCCTGAACGCCCCTGTAGCCATGTATCAGGTTGATCTTGGCGCCGAGGAGGTTCTTCATCGCCGCAGCCATCTGGCTCGGAGAACCGGTAACCGAGCTGGCGCCGAATCGGACTTCCTTGGTGCGCATTTCTTCCAGCGTCTTTGCCGGAGCCGTTTCCCAAACCGTACACGTGCTGATCGATTCCTCCATGTTGCCGATGTACTCGAATTTCGAGGGATCGAATTTTGCAGCGCCCTTGCCGATAAACGGATCAAGCACCACCGAATGAATGAACACGCCTATGACCGAACCGTCCTTCTCGGCGATGTGGAACAAACGGTTGGTGCCGGTGATGCCGCTCGCGCCGTCGATGTTGTGCACCACGAAGGTGGGACTGCCGGGAATATGCCGTCCCATGTGCCGCGCCAGCACCCGTGCATAGGTGTCGTAACCGGTCCCGGTCGTATGGGCGACGATGATCGATATCTGCCTGCCTTTATAGAAATCGGCAACGGGGTCGGCAAAAACGCTGCCTGCACTCGCCGTCAATGCAAGACTCAACAGACCGGCAAGCACCCGGCGTTGCAGCAAACGTGTCATCGACACTGTTCCTCCCTGCTCGTTTTGCCGCCCCTTTCATCCTTGTTGAGGCGTAGGCCCGAACCTAACTGGAGATCGCAGCCCTGACAATCCGCGCCAGCCCCCGGTCTCGTTCGCATCTGCCCGGCCGCGCCATGTTCCGCCCACGTCTTGACGCCTCGCCGCTGCGGCGGCCAAGGTGGCGGTGGGAACAGAACTGCGGCGCAGGATGACCGACCATGAAAGAACGCAATCTCGGCCGATCGGGCCTCAAGGTTTCGGTTGTCGGGCTCGGCTGTAACAATTTCGGCGCGCGCATCGATCTCGAGGCGTCGCGCGCAGTCGTGCACAAAGCACTGGATTGCGGCGTCACGCTGTTCGATACGGCAGATGTGTACGGCAACCGGGGCGGTTCGGAGGAAGCGCTCGGCCGGATCCTGGGGCCCCACCGCAAGGACATCGTGCTTGCCACGAAATTCGCGCTCGACATGGACGACGCAGGCGTAAGGAAAGGCGCTTCCCGCCGCTATATCATGTCTGCCGTCGAAGACAGCCTGAGGCGTCTCGGCACCGACTACATCGATCTTTATCAGCAGCACCGACCCGACCCCTGCACACCGGCCGAGGAGACCATGCGCGCGCTCGACGATCTCGTGAGCCAGGGCAAGGTGCGGTATGTGGGCTGTTCCAATCTCGCCTCGTGGCAGGTGGTCGACGCGCTGTGGCAGTCTCAAGTGGCCCACTTCGTCCCATTCGTGTCGGCGCAGGACGAGTACAGCCTTCTGGAGCGCGGCATCGAGCGCGAGCTGATTCCGGCGCTCGCCGCAAAAGAGTTGGGACTGCTCCCATACTTTCCGCTTGCAAGCGGCATACTGACCGGCAAGTACCGCGGCGGCGCCAGGCCCTCCGGCACGCGCCTTACGACCGAACAGCGGCTGGGCGGCCGCTGGCTGACCCGGCAACGGCTGGAGACGGCAGACCGGCTGGCGGACTTCGCAGAAAGCCGCGGCCACTCCCTGCTGGAGCTGGCAATGAGCTGGCTCGCCTGCCAGCCCGTGGTCTCCAGCGTCATTGCAGGCGCCACGCGACCTGAACAGGTGGAACTCAACGTCAAGGCTGCCGGCTGGATTCTGTCGCAGGAGGAACTGGCGGAGGTCGACCGCATCACCGCCTGACGAGCCCTGAACGCGGCATGGAAATTCCACGCCGCATACGGACCATTCTTACCCGGTCACGCTCCTGTTGAAGATCCGAACGAGACCGGCAGGCTCGTCTGCACCTCTGCCGCGATGTCCTTCAATACCGACTGAAGCCGCTCGCGGATCGCATCCTGGCGCGTCTGACTGTCGATCTTCTTGCCTGTCAGGTCGGTGACATAGAACACGTCGACGGCCTTTTCGCCGAAGGTTGTGATGTGTGCCGACGTGATATCGAGCGAGAGATCCGAAAGCTCGCTGGTAAGCGCATGGAGCAGCCCCGGCCGGTCGAGCCCGTTCACTTCGATCACGGTGAAATTATCCGACAGCCCATTGCTGATGGCCACTTCCGGCTCGACCGTGAACGCGTTGATCCGCCGTTCGGTCGGCCGGCGCTTCGCCATAAGCTCCTGAAGCCATGCCTCCCCCTTCAGCACTCTCTCTATAGTGCCGGCAATGCGGTTGATGCGGCGGCGCTCATCGTCGTCGTCGCTGAACTCGCGCTGCAGAAGGAAGGTATCGAGCGCAATTCCATCGCGCGTCGTGGAAACGTGAGCACCGATGATGTTGGCTCCGGCGGCGGCACAGCTCCCGGCGAACAATGCCAGCAGTCTCGGATGGTTCGGCGCCAGCACCGACAGCTCGGTGATTGCGTTGAAGGCGTCGGATGTGAAATCGGTAGCGAGCGTCAGCCCTTCCTTCTCCGCACGCCTGATCAGCGTGGCATGATCGACCTGCTTGCGCGTCTCCGTCTTCAGCCAGTAGTCGTCGTAGTGGCGGGCGATGAATGCCTCGACGTCCTGCTTGGGCCAATCGCTCAGCTCCTGCCTCAACGCGTTCTGCTGGGCGGCGATGCGCTCGCGGCGGCTGATCTGCGTGTGCCCGCCTGCAACCAGCGGCTCCGTCTCCCAGTAGAGATGGCGCAGAAGCTGGCCTTTCCAGCCGTTCCACGTTCCAGGCCCTACCGCGCGGATGTCGGCGACGCTCAGCAGGAGAAGCAGCTTCAGCCGCTCCGGACTCTGAACGATGGCGGCGAAATCACGGATCGTACGCGGATCGGACAGATCGCGGCTTTGCGAAATGTTGCTCATCGTCAGATGTTCCTCGATGAGCCATGCGGTGGTCTCGGTCTCGGCTGCCGACAGGCCGAAACGTGGTCCCAGCTTCCGCGCGACGCCGGCGCCGAAAGTGGAATGGTCCTCGTTCCGTCCCTTTCCGATGTCATGCAGGAATGCGGCGACGTAGAGCACGCGCCGGTTGCGGATCGATGGAACGATCTCCGTCGACAACGGCAGGATATCGGCCAACATGCCGTCCTCGATCGCCTTGAGCTGACCGACTGTCCTGATCAGGTGCTCATCGACCGTATAGTGATGATACATATTGAACTGCATCATCGCCACGACGTGGCCGAACTCGGTGATGAAGCGTCCAAGCAGTCCGGCCTCGCTCATATGGCGCAGCATCGTCTCCGGCGCGTTGCGCGATGTCAGAAGCTGGAGGAAGATCCGGTTGGCTTCCGGGTTCGCCCGCAGATCGTCGTCGATCAGCCGAAGCGAGTGCCGCAGCAGCCTCAATGCGAACGGATGCAGGAACGTGCCCGTCTCCTCGGCGACCGCGAAGATGCGCAGCAGATTGACCGGATCGTGCTTGAACACCTCTGAGTTGGCAACGTTCAAGCGCTCGTTGTCGATGCGGAACTCGGTGCGCCGCCGCACCTGCCGGCGCGTCGTCCACGTCAGCGGATTGAGGAACTTGTCCAGACGCGGGGCTTGCATGAGCTGCTGCATCTCGAGCGTCGCACACAGAATGCCGGTCAGATCGCCGACGTCCTTGGCCACCAGGAAGTAGTGCTTCATGAACCGTTCGACCGGCCGCAAGCTGGTCATGCTGCGATAGCCGAGGCGCTCTGCCATCGTCGGCTGCAGGTCGAACGAGAGCCGCTCCTCCGGCCGCCCCGTGAGAAAATGCAAGTGACAGCGGACCGCCCAGAGAAACCGCTCGCAGCGCCGGTAGGTGGCCAGCTCCTCCGGCGAAAACACCTTCTCCTCTCCCGAACCGGAGGCCAGGTCTGCGCCGTGCAGATACTTCGCAATCCAATGCAGCGTGTGCAGGTCGCGCAGTCCACCCTTGCCGTCCTTGACGTTCGGCTCGACGCGATAGCGGCTCTCGCCGGAGCGCTTGTGGCGGTCGTCGCGCTCCGCCATCTTCGCCTCGATGAACGGCCGGATACTGGTGCGTATCACCTTCTCGCGAAGCTGCGTCTGCAGATTGTCGAACAGCGTCCGGTCGCCTTCGATCAGGCGCATATCGAGCAGCGACGTGCGGATCGTCATGTCCGCCTGCCCGAGTCTGATCGATTGATCGACGGTGCGGGTGGCGTGGCCGACCTTGAAACCCAGATCCCAGAGGACATACAGGATGTACTCGGCCACGCTCTCGCCCCACGGCGTCTGCTTGTAGGGCAGCAGAAACAGAAGATCGATGTCGGATCCTGGAGCCAAAAGTCCGCGGCCGTACCCGCCGGTCGCTATCGTCGCCATCCGCTCCACATCGAGCGGATTGGTGGCGCGGTAGATGTGCGTGGTGACGTAGTGGTGGATGAGCCTGACGAGCTCGTCCTGGAATGCGGACAGCCCGGCCGCACACTTCATACCGTCGCCATCGGCCTCGAGACCGGCCCAAGCAGCCTGGCGCGCCGATCTGACGAGCTCTTTCAGGCGTTCGATCAGGGCGTTGCGGCAAGCCTGTTCGCCATCGTTCGCAGTCCGCATCGCCGCCAGCTCCTCTCGCAGCCCGGCGGGATCGAAATAAGGGGCAGGCGGACAATCGACGGGAGCCCGCGCCGGCTGCACTGCAGGGGATGGAGCCGGCACATCGTTGAGCGCGTTCATATGCGGTCTCGCTTTGCTGCAGGCGCCGGTGCGCAATCCTGCGCGGCGGCTCTCAATTCCTTCATGCGATAGACGAGATCGAGGGCCGCGCGCGGCGTCAGTTCGTCAGCCTGCGTCTGGTCCAGCAAAGCCTCGACCGGCGTGAGGCCGGCGGCTGCCGGCGGCTCGACGGATCCGGGCTGCGTCGCTGCAAACAGCGGCAGATCGTCCAGCACCTGCTCGGCGCCGTTGCCGCGCCTGGCATTCTTCTCCAGCCGCTTCAGCACCTCGCCGGCACGTGCGACGACCTTTGGCGGAAGGCCGGCGAGACGCGCAACCTGGATTCCGTAGGACCGGTCTGCCGCCCCCGGTCTGACCCTGTGCAGGAACACGATCTCGTCGTGCCATTCCTTGACGTCCATGGTCACGCAGGCCAGCCCCGACAGGCGGCCCGAAAGCTGGGTCAGCTCGTGATAGTGCGTGGCAAACAGAGCCCGCGATCCGCATACGTCGTGCAGGTACTCCAGTGTGGCCCATGCAATCGACAGACCATCGAACGTTGCCGTGCCGCGACCGATCTCGTCGAGAATGACCAGCGAACGCTCGCCGGCCTGATTGAGGATGGCCGCAGTCTCCACCATTTCCACCATGAAGGTCGAGCGCCCGCGCGCAAGATCGTCGGATGCACCGACGCGCGAGAACAAGCGATCGACGATGCCGATGCGGGCGGCCTTGGCAGGAACGTATGATCCCATCTGCGCCACCAGCACGATCAGCGCATTCTGGCGCAGGAACGTCGATTTGCCCGCCATGTTGGGGCCGGTGACCAGCCACACCCGGCCCGGCGGCGTCTCATCGAAGCCCGGCTGGGGACGATCGGCCGCTTCATCGCTCGGCTCTCCCAGAACGCAGTCGTTATCGATGAACGGCCCGGACCTCGCCATCGCGAGCGCCTGCTCGACGACGGGATGACGCCCACCCGAAATCTGCAGGACTGTCGAAGCGTCGACCTCCGGACGGACGTAGTTCTGCTCGAACGCGAGCTCGGCCAGCGCGGCGGTGAGATCGATGACAGCCAGCGCATCCGCCAATGCGCCCAGCACTTGCTCCTGTGCAGCGATCAGATTCGCAAGCTCGGTGAAAACCTCCTGCTCGATCCCCAGCGCGCGCTCTCCTGCCGTTGCGATCCGCCCCTCGGTTTCGGCCAGCTCGGCAGTGGTGAAGCGGATGGCATTGGCCATCGATTGCCGGTGACGGAACGTATCGGAATGAGGCGGCCCCTGCAGCGGCCTGGCATTGGCCTGCGAGACCTCGACAAAATAGCCAAGCAGATTGTTGTGCCGGATTTTCAGCGTCTTTACGCCCGTCTCCTCGACGTAGCGCGCTTCCAGAGCCGCCATGACCTTGCGGCTGTCCTCCGCCAGTTGCCTGGCCTCGTCGAGTTCGCTCCGATAGCCCGGCCGCACGAAGCCGCCATCACGGCGGATCAGCGGCGGATCGTCCACCAGCGCTGCAGAAAGAGCGCGCGCAAGCTCATTTGCCGGCGCTTCGAGACATGCCACGGCGTCCGACAACTCCGACGGCAGACCGATCGATTGTGCGGCGCCCTTCAGCAGGCCGGCGCAGGAGGCAGCCTGCGAAAGCGCATCGCGAACCGCCGCCAGATCCCGCGGCGAGCCACGCTGCAGGGCAAGGCGCGACACGGCGCGAGCAACATCGGGTGTCGCCCTGAGAGCCTTGCGCAGGTCCTCGCGCACCCGCTCCCGTTCCAGGAGGAAACCGACCGCGTCGAGACGCGCATTGATCGCATGGGGATCGGTCAGCGGACTCGTCAGGCGGGCAGCCAGCTCGCGGGCGCCCGGCCCGGTTACCGTGCGATCGAGTGCAGCGAGCAGGCTTCCCTGCCGATCGCCGGCCGACGAACGGGTGATCTCGAGGCTTGCGCGGCTTGCCGCATCGATCACCAGCACGCTGCCCGATCCGGTGCGCCGCGGGGGGCGAAGCATCGCGCGCCGTCCGATCTGGGTCAGCTCCACGTACTTCAGCAGGGCGCCGAGCGCCGCCAGCTCTCCCCGCGTGAATGCGCCGAACGCCTGCAGGTCCGCGACCCCCAGCGCGGACTTCAAATGGCGTTCGCCCGAAAGGCTGTCGAAGCTCGCGGCCGCTACCGGCGTGACCGCCGCGCCGATCGTCTGGAGCCAACCGGCAACATCCGGCTGGGCGAGAGTGTCGGGGCTGGCGATCAGCTCGCTGGGCGACAACCGCACCAGTTCGCCGCCCAGATCTCCGCGGCCGACGAGGCCCACTTCGCACTCGCCGGTCGACAGCTCCAGCGATGCCAGCGCCAGCCCGCCTGCCTTGTTGGCCGCGCGTCCCGGCAGCAGGAACAGCGCCGTGAGATAGTTGCGCTGGCGCGCGTCGAGTAGTGTCTCCTCGGTCAGTGTCCCAGGCGTGACGAGGCGGACGACATCACGGCGCACCACGGCCTTGGAGCCGCGCTTCCTTGCTTCGGCGGGATCCTCGAGCTGCTCGCACACCGCCACCCGGTATCCCTGGCGGATCAGGCGCTGGAGATACTCGTCCGCCCGCACGACGGGCACGCCGCACATGGGAATATCCTCGCCCAGGTGCTTGCCGCGTTTGGTCAGGACGATCCCCAGGGCCGCCGAGGCAACGACCGCGTCCTCGAAGAACAGCTCGTAGAAATCCCCCATCCGGTACCACAGGATGGAATCCGGATTCGCGGCCTTGATCTCCAGGTATTGCGCCATCGAGGGCGTTGCATCGGACGGCTGGCGCGCGGGCGCTGTCCCGCCTGCTTGCGCCGTCACCGCAGCCTCGATGGCGGCGCCTGGCTCATGCGGGAGGACTTCCAGTTCGCTGTTCGATCGTCTCTGCGCCATTCGTGCGATCATCGGTCGTTTGCCGCAGGCGGCCTGATCCTGGCTCCCCCTTACACGAAGCCGCCCTCCAAATGAACAGCGCCATCCCCATCTTGTTCGCAGTTGCAGCGAAACTCAGTAACCACTCTACGTTTGATTGTGCTTGCCAGCCCGCCGTCGGCGTGCCCCATTTGTCGATTGTTGCCACACAACAGGGGGAACCCCGAGGACACCATGCCTGACAGCAATTCCAAGTCGCGCTTCACGGCCCAAGAGGCGCTCCAGTTCCATGCGCAGGGAAAGCCGGGGAAGCTGGAGATCACGCCGACCAAACCGCTTGCCACTCAGCGCGATCTCTCGCTCGCCTATTCGCCGGGCGTCGCCATCCCTGTCCAGGCAATCGCCGAAAACCCCAGCCTTGCCTATGACTATACCAATAAGGGCAACCTGGTCGCAGTGGTATCGAACGGCACCGCGATCCTCGGCCTCGGCAACCTCGGCGCACTGGCCTCGAAGCCGGTGATGGAAGGCAAAGGCGCGCTGTTCAAGCGATTCGCCGACATCGATGCGATGGACATCCTGGTCGACACGTCCGACGTCGACGCCTTCATCAATTGCGTGCGCTATCTCGGCCCCACGTTCGGCGGCATCAACCTGGAGGACATCCGCGCTCCGGACTGCTTCGTCATCGAGCAGAAGCTGAAGGAGCTGCTGCCGATCCCGGTGTTCCACGACGACCAGCACGGTACGGCCATCATTGCCACCGCCGGCCTCATCAATGCGCTGGAGCTGACCGGGCGCGATTTGAAGAAGACCAGGCTCGTCGTCAATGGCGCCGGATCGGCGGGCATCGCCTGCGTCGATCTCCTTGTCGCGCTCGGCCTGCCGCGCAAGAACATCATCCTGTGCGATACCAAGGGCGTGATCTATGAAGGCCGCAAGGACGGCATGAACCAGTGGAAGTCCGCCTACGCGGTCAAAACCTCGGCGCGGTCGCTGGCCGATGCGATGGAGGGCGCGGACGTCTTCTACGGCCTTTCGGTCAAGGATGCCGTGACCAAGGACATGGTCCGCTCGATGGCCGACAAGCCGATCATATTCGCGATGGCGAATCCCGACCCCGAGATCACGCCGGAGGACGTGCGGTCGGTGCGCTCGGACGCGATCGTCGCGACCGGCCGCTCGGACTATCCCAACCAGATCAACAATGTCCTCGGGTTCCCGTTCATCTTCCGCGGCGCTCTCGATGTGCAGGCTTCGACCATCAACGATGCGATGAAGATCGCGGCTGCCCGTGCGCTGGCCGAGCTCGCCCGCCAGGATGTGCCGGACCAGGTTGCAGCCGCCTACGGAAAACACGTCCGCTACGGGCCCGAATACATTATTCCCGCCCCGTTCGATCCGCGGCTCATCAGCTACGTGCCGACTGCGGTGGCCCAGGCCGCCATGGAGTCCGGCGTCGCGCGCCGCCCCATCGTCGACATGGACGGTTACCGGGGACGGCTGTCGGGACGGCTCGATCCGCTGGCCGGCTGGCTCAGCACGATCTTCACCCAGGTCCGGCACGAGCCGAAGCGCGTCGTCTTTGCCGAAGGTGAGCAGCCGCAGGTCGCCCGCGCGGCCAACACGTTCCTCCAGCTCGGTCTCGGCACACCTGTCCTGATCGGGCGCGAGGAGCCGGTGCGGCAGGCGTTCCAGGAAGCCGGCATCGAGTTCACGAGCGCCTTCGAGTTGCATGATACGAGCCTTGATCCCCGGCGCGGAGAGTATGCGGAGTTTCTGTTCCGTCGCCTGCAGCGCCGCGGCTACCTGCTGCGCGATTGCGACCGGCTTGTCGCCAACTACCGCAACGTGTTCGCGGCGTGCATGGCCGCGCACGGCCATGCCGACGGCATCGTCACCGGCGTCACGCGCAACTGGTACACGGCCTACGAGGATGTACGGCACGTCCTCGACGCAAAGCCCGGCGAATGCGTGATCGGTGTCTCGATCCTGCTATCGCGAGGACGCGCGGTTCTGATCGCCGACTCGAGCGTGCACGACATGCCGACATCGGAGGAGATGGCCGACATCGCAGTCACGGCGACGAAAGTGGCGCGCCGGCTTGGGCTGGAGCCGCGCGTCGCCCTGCTCGCCTACTCCAACTTCGGGCATCCGAGAGGAGAGCGATCGGATGTCGTCAGCCGCGCCGTCGAGATCCTCGATGAGCGTGGCGTGGATTTCGAGTATGACGGCGAGATGTCGGCTGACGTCGCGCTCAACCTGGAGGCACGCAAGGCTTATCCGTTCTGCCGGTTGTCGGACACGGCGAACGTGCTGATCGTGCCTGCATTCCACTCGGCTTCCATCGCGACGAAGATGATGAAGGAGATGGGCGGAGCGACGCTGATCGGTCCACTGCTCGTCGGCCTCACCCATTCGGTGCAGATCTGCCCGCTCAGCGCCAAAGACAGCGACATCGTCAACATGGCGGCGCTTGCCGCCTACGATCTGGGCCTTTGACCGCACACACCTCTGACCGCGCACGGAAAGGGCAGCTCATGAGCTGCCCTTTTTTATGTCTCCTACCCGTCAGCCAACGGATCGCGCATTTGCAATGCCGGAAGCGCCTGCGCCGGACCTAAAGACCGGCGAGCGCCTTCCTGTAGTAGCTGAGATCGATGAACTTGTCCGGCGCCGGCGGCTTTCCGCCCCATTGGCCTTGCAGCTCCGCGCGCAACCCGAGCGTATTCTTGAAGCCTTCCATATTGAAGACCGCGTTCTTGGCCCAGCCGCCGCTCTTCTCGTCCATTGCCACCTCATAGGAACGCGTGGCGACATCGGGCTCCAGTTTGAGCCTGCTCTGCAGCATCGCGATCACGGCCGCCTTGTTGGCAGGATCGCGCAACCAGCGGCTGCCCTGGATGTAGGCTTGCAGATAGCGCACCAGCGTATCGGCATTGGCCTTGCCCCAGCTCCGCAGCACCCAGGCGCCGCCGGACTGGTAATCACCGACCACGGCAGACGGCGATCCCAGGTTCTTGAGCTTGCCGGACTTCTCCGCGGCGACCGAATATGGCGGGCCCAGGAGACCGCCGGCCAGTGTCTTGTCGGACAGCAACGCCTTCAATCTCTGCGGTGTGCCGCCCACCGGCTTGACCTGATACTCGCCCTTGTTGATGCCCTTCGATTTCAGCATCTTGTAGAGCAGCAAGGCAAATGCCGTGTGCGGCGCATCGACGGCAATGGTCTTGCCCTTCATATCTTCGAGCGAATTGATTTCCGGCTGGACGAAGAGCTGATTGAGACCGCCGTCGCCGCCGATCACGATCACCACGTCGTGCTTCTGGTTTTCGATCTGGTTGACGGCGTTGTCGACGGCGGCATGCGCGATCTGATAAGTGCCGTCGGCAACTCCGTTGCGCAATTGATCGGAATTGCGCGTAAAGGTCAGCTCGATCTTGATTTTCTTCCTGTCGAAGAATCCGTTCTGCTGTGCTGCGAAAATCGGCGCTGTCGTGATCGAGCGGAAGCTGATCACTTTCAGCGAAGCATCCTGTGCTCTGGCCGGAGTTGTCCCCAGCGTCGCCGTCAGCCCGCCCGCCATGGTGCCCAGCGCCAGCACGACGGCCCATTTTCTTGCGTCCATGACTGTTCCTCCCGATTGCACTTCGAATTTTGCCGGCGATAGTCAGGTCGGACGAACAAAATTGTCAATTCACAACCGGTGCCGCCCGCCGCGTTGACGGGCAAATCAACTTTGTGCGTTCGTTCAAATCCCGGCACGGCAGCAGCCCCTTCCAACGGCAGTTGTGTCGGGCTAGCTTCGTGACATGGAGGAAGCGCCGAAGGCGACAAACAGGCCGCTGAGCCTGCTCATCTGCGCGATGGGTGGCGAAGGTGGCGGCGTGCTCACGAACTGGATCGTCGCCGCCGCTCGCGAACAGGGGCTGGCGGTGCAGGCGACCTCGGTGCCGGGTGTTGCGCAGCGGACCGGCGGCACCACCTACTACGTCGAGATGGCACAACGCGATGACGTGGGCCGCGCTCCCGTATTCGCTCTCGTTCCCGTTCCCAGCCAGATCGATGTCGTCATTTCCAGCGAGCTTACCGAGGCTGCGCGAGCGGCGCGCCTGGGGTTCGTCACACCGGAGCGGACCGCGCTCATTTCCTCCACGCATCGCGTGTTTCTGATCGAAGAGAAAATGGCGATGGGCGACGGGCGGCTGGATGATTCAGCCCTCGCACAGGCCGCCCAAAGCCGGGCCAGGCGATCGACGCTGCTCGACCTCGACCGGATTTCGCGCGAGGCCGGTGCACCGATCAGCGCCGCCATGCTGGGTGCTCTGGCGGGCACCGCTGCGCTGCCGATCAGCCGGGCAAGCTGCGAGGCCGCCATCCGCGCCAGCGCCATCGCAGTCGAGCGCAATCTGGCCGCGTTCGCCGCAGCATTCGAGATCGCCGCAAGCTGCGAGCCGGCAGCAGATAATGGACGATCGAACGCACAGCCTGCCGCCGCCGAGGCTCCCGCGTCCAGCCTCGGAGGAAGTCACGAGTTTCCGGCAGCGGCGCGCGGCGTCATCGCACTTGGCGAGCAGCGTCTCGCCGCCTACCAGGATCAGCGCTACGCCGACCTCTACCGGCAAAGGCTCGCCCCGTTTGCAAACGGCGATCCCGTGCTGTGCCGGGACGTCGCCCGCAACCTCGCATTGCGCATGAGCTACGAGGACGTGATCCGCGTGGCCCAGCTCAAAGCCGACGCCGGCCGGTTCGCACGCATTCGCGGCGAACTGGGAGCGGCCGGCGACGAGCCCTTCGAGGTCCGGGATTTCTTCAAGCCCGGCGTCAACGAGATTGCCGACATCCTGCCGCCCGCGATGGCCCGCCGGCTGCTCGCGCGCGCCGGGCGTGGGAAGTGGCCGGCCGGACGCCACGTCGGCATGCAAGTGAGGACAACGACGGTCTCGGGCTACCTGCAGGTGTGGCTCCTGGCCAGGCTCCGGGGCTGGCGCAGGCGCACATGGCGCTACCAGACGGAGAACCGCGAGATCGAGTCCTGGCTGGCTCTGATCCGGCGCGCGGCAGCGCATGGCGACGCACAGCTTGCGCGGGAAATTGCGGAACTGGCGCGGCTCATCAAAGGCTATGGCGACACGCACCAGCGCGGGAGCACGAACTACCGCCGGATCGTGGAGACGCTCGTTGCTCCGGCGCTCGACCCTGATCAGCCGCAGTCTTTGGCCACGGGCGCGGCGGCCCGTATCCGCGCCGCTCGCGAGGCTGCACTGGCCGACGCCGAAGGGCGCACGCTCGAGGCGATACTGTCGTCTTCGGCAGCCCGCACGCCTTGAGTGGTTTGGCTGCCGTGCTAATCTTGCAGCGTCGGCAAGGCAGCTCCTCCGCCCCTTGAGAGGATCTCATGAAGATTGTTTGCGCCGGAACGGATCCGGCCGGTCTCTACCTCGCCATTCTTCTCAAGACGCGCCATCCGCAGATGGACGTATCGATCGCGGACACCGGCGAACCCGCCCGCGAAGGCGCCCCGCCCCACATCCTGACGAACCCGGTCAAGCCTGAGCTCCGGCTTGCCGACGAGGCGCTTCAGCGGGAGATCATGGCCGCCGCGACGACGACCCGCGGCATCCTGATCCGGCGCGATGCGGAGACGGTGCAGTCAGACGGGCAAACATACACGATGGTCGGTGCCGAGGCGCTCGCATCGATCGCACGGCGCAGGGCGCAAAAGCTCGGCATTCCCATAGTGACATCGCCGGCGCAGACCGCGTCTGCCGATGTGGTCGTGATCGCGGACGGCGCCGAAAGCCGGATGCGGACGGCAATGGCTGACGGTTTCAAAACGACGCTGCAGGCTGGCTCGACCCGCTTCATGGTCTTTGAGACCTCGCACCCGGTCGACAAGCCGAGCTTCCTGTTCCGCCGTACCACAGCCGGCGTGTTTCACGCGTATCTCTACCCGGAGACCGGCGGCGTCAGCCCGCTGGTGGTGGAAGCGCCTCATGCGGCGCTGACGGCGGCCGGCATCGAAGCCGCTTCGCCGGAGCAGGCGGCAGCTTTCTGCAGAGTCGTCTTCTCCGCCGAGATCGGCGACGCGGAGCTTCGCCCGAAAACCGATGGCTGGCGCCCGTACCGGCAGGTTCGCAATGCGACATGGACGAGCGGCAACGCCGTTCTGCTGGGCGCAGCCGCCTACAACGCCCACTTCTCGGTAGGGCTCGGAGTCCGGTCCGGGCTGGAGGACGCAGAGGCACTCGCCACGCTGCTGGATGGCAAATCCAGGCTCGCCGACACGCTCGCCAGGTTCGAAGCTGCCCGAAAGCCGCGCGCAGAGAGCCTGCTGCGTGCCTCCCGCGCGAGCCAGACGTGGTTCGAGCACACGAGCCGGTATGTCGACATGCCACTCGAGCAGTTCGCCTATTCCTGTCTGACGCGTACGATGCGGCTTGCGCATGAGAGCCTCCGCGCGCTGGCACCGGACCTGGCCGAACGCGTCGAACAATTGATCGCGGGACCGGCGGTGAGCAACGCCAACCGGCCGCTGCCGCCGATGTTCACGCCGATCACACTGCGCGGGCTCGCCATTCCCAACCGGATCGTGATGTCGCCGATGTGCATGTATAATGCGGAGGACGGGTCGGTCGGCGATTTCCACCTCGTCCACTACGGAAGCCGCGCCATGGGCGGGACCGGCCTCGTCATCACGGAGATGACCGACGTCTCGCCGGAAGGGCGCATCAGCGCGCACTGCGCCGGCATTTACAAGCCCGAGCACGTCGCTGCCTGGCGGCGGGTCACCGAGTTCGTTCACGCCAAGACCAGCGCCAAGATCGGTATTCAGCTCGGCCACGCCGGACGCAAGGGCGCCGAGTCCCGGCCGTGGGAACGCGCACAGCACAAAGGCGCTGCCTGGCAGACGATCGCGCCGTCACCGATCCCGTTCGCCGCCGAATATCCCGCCCCACGCGAGATGACGCGCGCCGACATGGACCGTCTGATCACGGCTTATGGCAATGCCGCGCGCATGGCGCACGAAGCGGGCTTCGATCTCGTCGAGCTGCACTTCGCGCACGGCTATCTGCTCTCGACCTTCATCTCGCCGCTGGCGAACAAGCGCGCCGACCAATACGGCGGCCCGCTCACCAACCGCCTGCGTTTTCCGATGGAGGTATTCGAAAGCGTGCGGGCGAACTGGCCCGACGACAAGCCGATCTCCGTACGCATCTCGGCGACCGACTGGATGGAGGGCGGCACGACCACGGAGGATGCGATCGAGATCGGGCGCACGCTCAAGGCGGCGGGCAACGATATTCTCTGCGTGTCGACCGGCGGCGTTACCGGCACACGCCCGGCCTCGGGGCGGCTCTATCAGGCGACGTTCTCGGACCAGATTCGCAATGAGCTGAAGATCAGGACGATGACGGTCGGCGGCATTACCAGTCATGCCGACATCAATACGGTCATCGCTGCCGGCCGCGCCGACATGTGCGCGCTCGCCCGCGGACACCTGTTCGATCCCTATTTCGCCCGCCACGCCGCCTATCAGCAGGGCTATCCGGATCTCCCCTGGCCCAGTGAGTACAACCGCGCGGCCTCGATCACCATGCAGGATTTCTGACGCGGGTGATGATAGCCTCCGTTCCCCGACCGGCCTGCGCCTCACTGGGGCACGCGAAGTGCATGCCGACCATCGCCACCGTCCGGCACCAACGCAACGCAGGGAACACATATGCTGGAATCCATTTCTTTGGCCAATTTCCTGACAGCGGAAAACATCGTCGTCATCCTTGGCTTCCTTGGCGGAATACTCACCTATCTCTTGAATGCCAGATATCAGAGGGCATACGAGAAGCGCCAACAGACCTATCAGCTTCTGTCGCGGATCTTCGAGGATGGTCCCGTTGCCCGCTCCCGGGTGGAAATGGCCAAGTGGGTCGCACAAGGACGGACCATAGATACCGACGTCGTCGATAGCGCTACGGATGAGGTCATTTTGTCGATTATCGATTTCTATGAGTTTGTTTGTGAGGGGGCCATTGCAAGGGGCACGGTGGATGCCGACTTACTGGACAGGGAAGCAGGAGGTCGCATCGAGCGATATTTTCTGTCCATCCTTGGCTATGTCCGCAGCCGTGAACATACGCTGACGCGTCGACAGAGCGAGCTGGGTCACGCCCAGGGTGTCGTCCTCTATCGCAACATACGCCGCTTCCTGAAGGAATACCGTGGCGTCGACGTCGATCGTCTTATTCGGACGCCGGAGAGTAGCCAGCTCGCGGCGTAGGAAAGCATGATGCTCGCACTCTATTTCGCGTATGGTTCAAATATGGACGCGAGCCAAATGGTTCGCCGCGTGCCATCGGCAAGCCTGGTGGAGATTGGCGAGCTTGAAGGATATGATGTCGTATTCAACCGTCAGGGCACATATCGATCGGGAGGCGTGGCCAGCCTGGAGCCCGCACAGGGCAAATCGGTGTTTGGCGCCGTCTGGAGTCTCGACGAGGCTGCCCTTCCGACCCTCGACCGGATAGAGGATCCTGCAGCATACAGACGCGAGTTGCTGTCAGTCAGAGGGCTATCGGGCAAAACGTACCGGTGCTTTGTGTACAGATCCATTCCGCAGGGCCCGGTGGAACCCGACAAGGAATATTTGAGGCTGATCATCGACGCGGCTGAGAGCCTGAAGCTGCCAAACCACTATATTCGCCGCCTGAGAGAGTTCGAGTAATACGCAGGCGGGATCATTTTAAGCCTCGAGCCAGTCGGCAAGCGCCGCGTTGACTGCGGCCGGCCGCTCCAATGTGGACAGGTGACCGCAGTCGGGGATGACGGCGAGGCGGCTGCCGCTGATGCCGTCTGCGATCTCCCGGGCAATGTCAGGCGGGGTCTGCAGGTCCTGCTCTCCGGCCAGCACCAGTGTCGGGCAGGAGATCCCCGCGAGCCCGGGCCGGCTGTCGGGACGGGAGATGATCGCCTCCTGCTCGCGGATGAAGGCTTCGAGCCCCGTCGCATCCGCCATCCCCAGCACGGTCTCGCGCAGGTCCCGTTGGGAGAGCCGGTCGGTATGGATCAGCCTCGGCAGCAGCATCGCCTGCACCTTGCGCACGCCTTCTTTGCGCGCAACCTCGATGAGCTTGCGCCGGTCCGCCGTCCGTTCGGGCGTGTCCGGCCTGGCGCTGGTGTCGAGAAACGCTACGCGGGCCACGCGTTCCGGTGACTGCCGAAGCATCTCGAACACGATGTAGCCGCCCATCGAAAGACCGGCGAGCGCGAACCTGTCGGGAGCCTCGGCCAGGATCTGGCCCGCGATGTCCTCGACCCGTTCGGCGCGCGTGTGATCGGCGACGATGACGTTCCGGCGGCCGGAGAATGCGGCGACCTGCGGCGCAAACAGAGCCGGTGAGCACAGCAACCCCGGCACCAGCACGAGCGGTTCTCGAGATGAAGCTTCCATGACGATTGGCTTTCGGCGATGCGAGGATCTGGGCAACGGTAACGGTATAAAGCACCGGGGCAAGCCGTTCGAGTTGCATCATCTCCGGGACAGGATGTCGACCTTGTGTGCCAGTTTAGCCCCGCAGCCGGTGAACATCGGCGATATTTCGTCGCCTGACCTTGAAATATCCGGAATTCTATGCCAGCTCAGGACTGTGAAGAGCGCAGGGGTCTGATTCCATTGATCCCTTTCACGACTGCCTCAGCGGCCCGCGTCGCAGGCAGGTTTGCCAGCCCTACTTTGCGGCATACGATTTCCCCTGCGCTCCGTTGCCTGCTGCTGCCTGCTTCCCAGCAGGCGGGCGCGGGTCTTTGAGGTACCAGGAGAACCATAAGTTTGGAGACCACCACATTTGCCGAGCTGCCGCTCGGCCCGAAGTTGCAGGCTGCGATCGAAGCGGCCGGATACGCCAGACCGACTCCAATTCAGGCTCAGGCCATTCCCGTCGCCGTGACGGGCCGCGACGTCCTCGGCATCGCCCAGACCGGCACGGGGAAGACGGCCTCGTTCGTTCTGCCCATGATCCAGCGGCTGGAAACCGGCCGCGCCAGAGCCCGGATGCCGCGCTCGCTGATCCTTGCCCCGACGCGCGAGCTTGCCGCCCAGGTGGCGCAGAGCTTCGAGAAGTACGGCGTCAATCACAAGCTCAGCGTTGCGCTTCTGATCGGCGGCGTGTCGTTCGACGACCAGGAGAAGAAGCTCGACCGCGGAGCCGACGTGCTGATCGCCACTCCCGGCCGTCTGCTGGATCACTTCCAGCGCGGCAAGCTGATGCTGATGGGCGTTGAAATCCTCGTCATCGACGAGGCCGACCGCATGCTCGACATGGGCTTCATCCCGGATATCGAGAAGATCTGCAAATTGCTGCCGCCGCGCCGGCAGACGCTGTTCTTCTCGGCAACGATGCCGCCGGAGATCCAGCGCCTCGTCGATACCTTCCTGAACGAGCCGGCCCGCATCGAGGTGGCGAGGCCGGCAACCACCGCCAAGACCATCACCCAGCTGTTCAGGTTCTGTTCGGCGACCGAGGACTGGGCCAAGCGGGAGGTGCTGCGGGAGCTGATCAGGGAATACCCCGTCAAGAACGCGATCATCTTCTGCAACCGCAAGCGCGACGTCGCCATACTGTTCAAGTCGCTCACCAAGCATGGCTTCAATGCCGGTGCGCTGCACGGCGACATGGACCAGAAATCGCGGATGGAGACGCTCGACAAGTTCCGGTCGGGCGACATCATGCTGCTCGCCGCCTCCGACGTGGCAGCACGCGGGCTCGACATTCCCGACGTCAGCCACGTGTTCAATTTCGACATTCCGTGGGCGGGCGACGACTACGTTCACCGCATCGGCCGCACCGGCCGGGCCGGCAAGGAAGGCATGTCGCTTTCCATCGTGACGCCGGAGGACCTCAAGCTGATCAAGGACATCGAGAAGGTGACCGGCGAGCAGCCGCAGTGGACCGGCGAAGCGCCGACCGCAGAGGATTTCGCAGACGCTGCCCGGCGGCGGCGCGGACGGGGCGGCCGTCGGGGCATGTCCGGTCGTTCTGCCCGGGGCAGCGAGGAGCGTGCAGCGCGCACCGAAGCAACACCTCGCCGCGGCAGCGCAAGTGCGCGCTCCGGCGGTCAGGGAGGCCAGCGGGACGAAGCCCCGCGGCGTGAACGGGAGCGGACGCCGCGAGAGCGCGACCGGCCGCCGGCGAACGACCGTCAGGAGCAGGGAGCACGCCGCAGGCAACGTTCCGGGCAGGTGTCGAACATTCCCGGGATGGAGGAACAGCCTTATATCGACTTTGGCGCTGCACCGACCCGGCCGAAAGCCGAGCACCAGCCCAGGCGCGATTCGGAACGCCGGAGCGGGCGAAGCGACAGCGACAGAGACGGGCGTCCGAAAGCGCGCCCGGAGCGTACCGCCTCCGAAAACAACAATAGGCGTGAGACACGGCAGACGGGTGAGCGCAAGACGGCATCGTCAGGCTCGAGTTTTGCCGACAATCTCCCGGCGTTCCTCCGCCGCCCGGTGCGGCCGACGAAAGAACCCGTCGGCTGACTGACGCCGTAACTGACCGGCGCGCATCGCGCGACCACGCCTGCCGGCTGCATCAGCCGGCTGGTTTCCGTGTCGGCTTCTGCGTCGGTTTCCGTTGGGCCTTGTGTGTTTTTGCCTTCGGGGCGGATTTTGGCGTGGCCCGGTCCACCCGCAGCGCCGTGGCGATCGCCGAACGGCACCACGCCTCGAATTCGTCCGTGTCATCAAGCAGGCGTTCCGGCGCCCGCCAATACGATTGAATGGTGCGCCTCCCCTGCTGCGTCGCATAGCTGAACGCCGGCAGTCCCTCGGCCTCGAAGTCTGCGCGTGTGCGATCGTCGACCTTGAGATAGAGCGTGTCGTCCACGACGAGGCCGAACATCAGTCCGGCATGGAACAGCCCGACACCGCTGAACATCCGCCGCGCCGAGACCTGCCCCACAGGCGCCAGCATGTCGAGCAGAAGCTCCGTGAACTCGCCCGATACGCCCATGCTTCCCTCTCAGAAACCGGATCCCGGCTGCTTCAGAAACTCGATTTCTTCCGGCGTCGACGTACGGCCCAGCGCCTCGTTCCGGTGCGGAAAGCGGCCGAAGCACTCGATGATGTCATAATGCGCCTTGGCATAGCGCGTGTACTCGTCATTGCCGAGCGTCGCCATCAGCGTCATGCATGTGCGCTGATCGTCAATATTCTCGCTGTGCTCATACGGCAGATAGAGGAACACCCGTCGCTGCAGCGGCACATCGCGGTCGAGGCCACGCTCGACCACTGACTTTGCCAGCCGCAGTGCAACCGGGTCCGTCGCGAAGGCCTGCGGGCTGCCGCGAAAAATGTTTCGCGGGAACTGATCGAGCACGATGACGGCGGCGAGCGCGCTATCGGGCGTCCTCAGTGCATCTTCCATGTCGAAACCGGCCGCAAGGCTCGTCAGCGTATCGGCAAAGCGTGTACGTATTTCCGCATCGAGAGCGTCATCCTTGCGAAACCACTGCTCCGGCGTCAGTTCGTCGAACCAGAACCGCAGCACATCCTCGACATAGGCCATGGCCATTCCTCCGCATCCATTGTTCAGGGCGTAGGCGCAGGAGGTTCGAGCACCGCGCGCAGCGCACGCTCCGCGTCCGCCCTGAATGCCACCCTCGACTGGTCCCGGCTATAATACATATGGCCGCCCGGGTAGACCCTGAGTTCGACCCGTGTGGGGCTGCCGTACGCCGGCAACTGCGCCAGTTGCAGCGCAGTAGCGAAATAGGGCGTAACGAGATCGGTGAAACCGTGCGTGACCAGCACCCTGGTGCGCCGGTCGAGCGCAAGGACTTCCTGCAAGGCCGTCACGGACTGAGGCGGATTTGGCGTATTGCCCCACTTCCAACCCCGATTGGTCTGGCTCGAGAGCATTTCGAAACGACGCTCGGGCCGCCAGCCGAAACGGGCGTAGAGCTCCATCATCGCCGATGTCATTGGCGCCACGAGAGCCACTGTGAACGGATCGTCGAACCGTGAGCCGGGCCGGCTCGGATGTGCGGCCAGGCCGGTCATCGAGGCATCGTAGAGACTGGCGACCCGCCCCGTCGAGCCGTTGGTTTCGCGGACATAGGCGGACCCGCTGAGACGGCCGCCATGACGCCTGACGGCCGCCTCGGGCAACGCGGTCAGCTTTGCAACCCGATTGACGATGCGATCCACCGCGGCCGCATCCCGCGGCCCGTGCAGCAAATCGAGCAGGTAGTCGCCGCGGGCGTAGTTCTCGACCGCTGCCAGGTCCCCGCGCGTCACGCTCTTGCCCTCGCGCTCGGCAGCGGCAGCGGCAAGCGACGGCAGCAGATGAACGTAATAGAGTGGCAGGTTGCCGCCGCGCCTGGCATCGAAGTCGATCACCGGCGAGACGAGCACCATTGCGCCGATGCCGACCGCGTGTGAGCGCTGCAGCTCGTGGGCAATTCGTGGCGCGCGAAAACCGCCGTAGCTCTCCCCGACCAGCATCTTCGGAGACGCCGAGCGGTCATTGCGCTTGAGCCAGAGCTCGATGAACTCCGCCAGGGAATCAACGTCGCCACGGATGGTCCAGAACGAAGCTGCGCTTGAATCCGGACGGCTGCGGAAGCCTGATCCTCGTTTGGACTTCGCCTGATCCTCCGCCGTGGGCTGCGGCGGACGATCGGCCTCGATGACACGGCTGTAGCCGGTGCCGACCGGATCGATGAACACAAGGTCGGTGAAGTCGAGCCAGGTCTCCGCGTTCGGCAGCAGCACCGGAGTGGCGGAAGGTTGCGCCATTGCCGATGTGAGCGGCAGACGCCACGGCCCCATCGCACCGATGTGCAGCCACGTCGAGGCGGCGCCCGGGCCGCCGTTGAACGCGAAGGTCACGGGGCGGGACTTCGCCGGCTGGCCATCGAGCAGATAGGCGATATAGGCCATCTCCGCGGAGGGGCGGCCGCCCGACGCCGGCAGTGCGATGGAGCCTGCCACTGCCGTGAAGCGCAAAGTCCGTCCGGGAAGCGCCAACTCCTGGCTGGAACGCGCGTCGGCAGGAAGGCGCCCGGCCCGAGGTGCTTCGTCGGCCGGCTTGGCTGGTGGCGGACGAACGTGATCCCGTGCAACGGGTTGCACATCCTGCGCAAACGCCCGCCCGCCAAGGAATCCCGGCCATGGAGGCGCCGGATGAGGCGCCGGCGATTGGCTGGCCGGAAGCACCAGCAGCATTGCGGCAGCGACCAGGACTGAACGCGACATTAAGTCCCTCCGATGCGGGATGTCCGCTGACGCGGTCCAGGATGGCGCATCCACAGTCGCGACGCGAAGCACGTGTGCATTGCCCGCTGGGCTACGCCCGTTTCCTGGGGCAACATGCGCCCGCTGTTCCGGCCACCGCTTCAGTTCAAGCGCGACGCGGGGCGCTGCATTGATCTACGATAACCTCTCACCCGCCTCCCGATTCGCATGCCGGAAGCCCGATGATCCTGTTCATATTCACGATGTGCTCGTTCGCAGCAAGCACATCGAGCCGTGTTCTCGATCCGCTGACCGTCCTCATTGCATCCGACTATGGCGTTCCTATAGCGCAGGCGGCCTTGCTCTCCTCCGCGTATGCGCTTCCCTTCGCCCTGTTCCAGCCGTTTCTCGGCCCGGTCGGCGACATGTGGGGCCGTTCGAGACTGTTGCGGACCGCGTTGTGGCTGATGGCGGCCAGTCTCCTGGCGGGAGCATTTGCGCCGACCCTCGCCGTGCTCATGCTGCTGCGGTTCGTCGGCGGCATCGCCGGGGGCGGCACGGTTCCGTCCGGGATGGCCTTGATCGCCGACCGTTTCTCGGGAAAGGCACGGCAGGTTGCCATCGGGCGCTTTGCCGGCGCGGGGCTGTTCGGCCAGATTTTCAGCGCCAGCCTCGCCGGCGTGCTGGCCGTCGAGATCGGCTGGCGCAATACGCTGCTCGTAGCCGGCGTGATCGCCCTGGTGGTAGCGCTTGTGGCGAGCCTGAAGGTGCGTGAATCGGAAGCCTCGGTCAGGCGATCGTTCAGCGTCGCGGAAGCCGTGCGCGGCTATCAGATGGTGTTCGCCAATCCGCGCGCC